>NZ_CP103057.1:2385000-2547500 GCF_025231525.1 Sphingomonas endolithica | reverse complement strand
GACTGTTTAGCAAAAACACAGGGCTCTGCTAAGTCGGCTTCAAGACGACGTATAGGGCCTGACGCCTGCCCGGTGCCTGAAGGTTAAGTGGAGTGGTGCAAGCTGCGAAATGAAGCCCAGGTAAACGGCGGCCGTAACTATAACGGTCCTAAGGTAGCGAAATTCCTTGTCGGGTAAGTTCCGACCTGCACGAATGGCGTAACGACTTCCCCACTGTCTCCAGGACATGCTCAGCGAAATTGAATTCTCCGTGAAGATGCGGAGTACCCGCGGTTAGACGGAAAGACCCCGTGCACCTTTACTGCAGCTTCAGAGTGGCATTAGGAAAGAACTGTGTAGCATAGGTGGGAGGCTATGAAGCGTCGGCGCCAGCTGGCGTGGAGCCATAGGTGAAATACCACCCTGTTGTTTTCTGATGTCTAACCCAGATCCATGAAACTGGATCGGGGACCCTCTGTGGCGGGTAGTTTGACTGGGGCGGTCGCCTCCTAAAGAGTAACGGAGGCGCGCGATGGTGGGCTCAGGACGGTTGGAAACCGTCTGTTAGAGTGCAATGGCATAAGCCCGCCTGACTGCGAGACTGACAAGTCGAGCAGAGACGAAAGTCGGTCATAGTGATCCGGTGGTCCCTCGTGGAAGGGCCATCGCTCAACGGATAAAAGGTACGCCGGGGATAACAGGCTGATAACCCCCAAGAGCTCATATCGACGGGGTTGTTTGGCACCTCGATGTCGGCTCATCACATCCTGGGGCTGGAGCAGGTCCCAAGGGTTTGGCTGTTCGCCAATTAAAGTGGTACGTGAGCTGGGTTCAGAACGTCGCGAGACAGTTTGGTCCCTATCTGCCGTGGGCGTCGAAATTTGAGAGGAGTTGACCCTAGTACGAGAGGACCGGGTTGAACATACCTCTGGTGTACCTGTCGTTCTGCCAAGAGCGCAGCAGGGTAGCTATGTATGGACGGGATAACCGCTGAAAGCATCTAAGCGGGAAGCCTCCCTCGAGATAAGATTTCATAGAGCCGTCGGAGACCACGACGTTGATAGATCGGATGTAGAAGTGCGGTAACGCATGGAGCTAACCGATACTAATTGCTCTATTTGCGCTTGAGAGTCCCACCATCAACGACAACACTGGGTAACACCCCAGCAAGTTGGAAGATCGTGCGGATGATGAAGCTCACGCCTGATAAACTACACCCAAAGCTTCACAGCTGAACGTGCATCGATTAGGGAGCCCATCAAAGTATTACTTTGATGGGACCCTTGAACCTGAATTTGCTCCCGCAAGGGAACCCGCCGGGTAACGCCGGCGGGCCTGTCTCACCGGCTTTATTGCTTGGTGGTTATAGCGTCAGTGCCCCACCCGATCCCATCCCGAACTCGGCCGTGAAACCTGACTGCGCCAATGGTACTGTTGCTCAAGCAACGGAAGAGTAGGTCGCCGCCAGGCATTGAAGCCGGTGATACAAGCAAACACGGATCCAAGAACCCATTCACATGTCACCTACCCTATGTCCCCAACAGGACCGTCGCGGGGTGGAGCAGCCCGGTAGCTCGTCAGGCTCATAACCTGAAGGTCACAGGTTCAAATCCTGTCCCCGCAACCAAACACAGCCCGCAGGTCGAAAGACTTAGCGGGATTTTTGCGTCTGGGGCAGATCAGATTAGGCGCCGCAGGTATCAACCAGGTAGCAAGCTGGCGCGTAGCTGAGCGTATCTGAGCCACGAGCACGTGCCAGCCCAAGTGAGCGCCCCGTACCAACTGCCTTGTGGATCCTGGCTGGGAAGCTGCCTGTCCGCTATCGGGCGGCCAGCCGTAAGAGCGGCCCTTCGTTCAGCCGGTTCGGGGCGGCGGCTATGCGCCCTGAAACCGGTCACTCAGCCGATTGACCCTCGACCTCGAAAGCGGTCGTTCATTTTCCGGCCGATGCGAGCTGTTGCGGTATAAAGGCTGGCGAGGTCTCTTGTCATACTGCGTCACATCAATAGCACTGCCGGGGGCGCGGTGAGCAAAGGGGAAGTAATGGCGGATCTCCGCCTCTTACGTGCCGTTCAACGCTCGCTCAAATGAGATTTAGGGCCGCTTCTTGATCAGCCGGCGGTAGCCGAGACTTCCCCTCTCAATACACCGTCTGCAGTCGAACACCTGTCCGACCGTTGCCATCGAGTTCGATAACCCGCAGCGGCGCGGCGGGGCCGCTGGGCGTCTCGACCAATCCGACCCGGCTGAACTTTTCAATCAAGTGGCGCGCCAGGGGCTTGCTGGCGGTGGTGACGACTAGGTTTAGCGACATGCTGTTCTCGAGCACCGTCGCCCGGAAGATGTCGAGCAGGCCGACGCGATTGAGATCGTCGAGATGGGTGACAGGCTCGTCGAGGAAGAATGTGCCACCCAGGCTTCGCGCCCGCGCCAGGAATAGCGCCAGCGCCAGATCCTGGCGCTGTCCCTGGCTGAAATCCTTGCCGGGATTGAGCTCCTGACCACCGGCATCGGCCAGCCACCGCAAGGGATCGTCGACCTGGCCAAGCTTGATGCGGTCGAAGACGCGGTTGGCGTGCATGCGCGCAAACAGCGGATTCACCGCCCGGCCGAGATCGTTGATCTGCCGGCCGCTGACCTGGACATAGCTGTCGTGAAAGGCGCCGCTGGCCTCCCTGGCAGCGGCGACGCGCGCGCCGATATAGCCGAGGCGCTCGCGCATCGGCTCGACCTCACGCCGCAACCCTTCCAGCCGAGTACGGCGTGCTTCGGCGGTCCAGGCGGCTTGGGCGGCGACCGTCCGCGAAGCGATATCCTCCAACAGCTTTTGCTCGCCCTGTGCCCAATCGCGAGCCACGGCGAGATTGGCTTTCGTCCACTCAGTGTCCGGTGCCGCGGTTTGCCAAAGCTGGCGCAATTTCTCGAGCTCGCCCTGGTGCTGGGCAAAGGCATCGCGGTTGGCGCGCACGGCCTCGGCGGCAACGGCATGGTCTTTGCGGAGTGCATCGCGCCTGTCGCTTTGCTCGGCGAGGTCCTTATCCGCAGCGGCGAGCGCATCGCGGACAACCACCTCACGCTCGCGAATCGGCCCGTCAATCTCGGCTTCGAGCGTGCCCAAGGTTGCGCTCGTGCCGATTATCGGCGCACCGGCCCCCGGCAACGCCGTCGAGACACGATCCCGCTCGCGCAACAACGCCGACAGGGCCGCTGCCGCCGGCAAGGCTAGCGCCAATCGCTCCAACGCCGCGACGCGGTCGGTGTCGCCAACTCCCAGCCGCGCCAGCCGGGGCTTGCGCGCTTCGGCGGCGTGTTCGAGGCCGATGAGTTCGCTCCGCAACAGCTCGACCTGAGCGGATCGGCGCTGCGCGTCCTCAAGCCGCGTGCGGGCCAGCCGCGCCGCTTCACTGCTTGCTGCAGCGGCTTGCTGGGCAAGTCTTTCAACTTCCGGCACGATCGCCAGCGTCGCATTGACCGCGTCGCGCAAAGCGTCGGCGCTCTTCCAGTCATGGCTGCACAAAGGGCACGCGCTGGCGCCGCTGCTATGCTGATGTCCGACCAACTCGCGTCCGGCAGTTTGCAGCCGGGCAAGGGGGCCCGCCGTCGCTTCGTGGAGCTGCTTGGCGCGTTGCGCTTCACCGTCAAGGCGGTTCGCCTCCTCACGCAGACGAGCGAGCGCCTCTTCGCTTGGCACGAACCTGCGTGCATGGGCGAGCTGCGTCCGCAACAGCGCAATGCGCTGATCGGTATCGCCAGCATCGCGCTCTTCGACAAGCGCCGCGCCGGCATCGGCCTGAAGAACAGCAATGGCATCGCTGTCTTGGCTCGCTTGCGGCAGGAGATTGAGCAACTGCGCGACGCTCATCGTGCCAGGCAATGTGCTGGCCTCAGGCAGTCCGGAAAGCGCCCGGTAAAAGGCAGGTACCAACTGCACCAGCCTGGTGCGCGCAGCCTCGAGCATGCGCAAATCAGCCTTGAGGCCATCGCAGCGGACAGTGGCGGCAGCGACGGCGGCGCCGGCTGCCTGGCCCTGTTCGACGATTCCCGCGACCTTTTCGGCCAGCGGCGGGTGTGCCGCTTCGAGTTCCGCAATCGTTGTGCCGAGCCGGTCACGCTCGGGCCAGCGCGTTGCCGAGGCTTCGCTCGCGTCGCGGCGCGTCACGAGAATATGCTGACGGCGGTGACGCTCAAGGTCGAGCGCTTCGATCCGCGCGCCCAGCGAACCTTGCGAGTCGCCGGCTGACACCAAGCCGAGGCGCTGCTCGGCACTGGCGACCTCGGCTGCGGCGGAAACCGTGGTCGTCGGCATGCTCTCCAGTTCAACGGTCAGGCGGACAATCTCTTCGTCACGCCCGGCTATGGTCTGGGCAAGCAGCCGCTCGCGGCTGCCGATTTCAGCGATATAGCGCTCGGCGAGCTTCTCCGCTTCGAGCAGATGCCGAATACCGAGCAGATCGGCAAAGACGTCCTTGCGCCGCTGTATGGTATTGTCGTCCGAATCGACCAGCGTCGCCAACGCCTCGGCGGACAGGAACCGCGTGCCGCGCAGCCAGCCCTGCCGCAGCGGGATCGCGCGCAAGTGATGAGCATCCTCGGCAGCGGCGGCGGGCGCAAGCCGCCCGAGCATGTCGTTAAGGCCAACAATCGGCCCCAAAGCTCCGTCATCGCCCGACATCCGCGCTTGCGTCTCGGTGCCGGTGACCACGCGTTGTAGCCGCCGGGCCGTACCGCGCACATGCAAGTCGGCATCGACCACCGGCGCTTGGTCCGACCGCGAGAATTTTGGAAACAGCACGGCCTGGTCGAAATGGCCCTTGTCGCGCAACCGCTCGACCTGGCCGGTCAATAGCCATTCGGCAGCTTCGCACATCGTCGTCTTGCCGGTGCCATTGGCGGCGAACACCAGGGTCAAGGGTGAGGTGAAATCGAACGCGGCGGCGTCGCCGATGCCGCGAAAAGCTTCGACGCGCATTGTGGAGATCCGCACTCCAGTCATGCTGGTTTCCCTGTCGGTATCGGCGCCTCGGCATCGGCCAACGCCACCGCAGGCGCGCCCTTGCCCTGAAGCTCTTGCCACAGCGCCTCGGCACGATCGCCGATCGCCGGCCAATAGAGGCCGTCGCCAGCGGCAGTAATGGCATCGGGCAAGCCAAGCATGGTCACATCCGCGACCCGTGCCCAAGGGCCGGCACCAGCTGCCAATGCTTCGGCAGAGGACGGCCAGACGAGATGCTTGCGGCAAATGCTGGCAGACAATTCGACCTTGCGAATCTCCTCATCGGCCTCCGGCGCCGGTGCGGTGGGCAGCGCCAGCACCAGATATCCATCCAGCGGTATCGCCGGCGATTGCTCTGCTTGGGACAGCAGGGCGTCGAGCCAGCCCTCGCCTTCATCGGTCGCCCGCGCGATCACTTCACCCTCGTTCGAGGCAACCGGCCAGAGTAGGAGCTTGGCATAGCTGCTCGACCACAGAGCCGCACCGGCAGGCACTTCCGCGGTATCCGCCAATCTTGGCAATTGCGCCTCGCGCGTCATCGCCACCCGCGCGCACAATAGCTCGAGCGCGTCGACGCAAGTGCCGATATCGGGAGGGTTGCCGGTCCCGCTCACGGCAATGCCGCGCCGATCCGCGCCTGTAACGCATTGACCAACGGTGCGTCATCGACCCCTGGCTGATAATCGGCATAGACCGAGGCGACATGGGCAAGACTGACCACTGCCAAGCGCCGCCGTCCGCGCGGCGCGGTGTAATCGGCCGGTCGCGGGGCCAGGCCGCCTCCGGCCCCGGCCGCCGCTACCGGCGCAGAGCTGAAATCGTCGCGCCGGGCTTCGGCCACGACGCCTTCGTCAATGTCGCCGAACCGGGATTGCGCAAGGACCACCAGATCGGGATGTCCGTCGCCTTGCTGTTGCCAGACACTCAACACCGCGCGCATCTGCGCCTTGGTCTTGCGCGCGTCGCGCCAGACCAGCAGGTGCCGGCCGGATTGATCTTGACGCAATTGTCCCTGCCTCGCCGCATCGCCTTGCCACGCGGTGCCTTCGAGCGTTGCCAGCGTCGCCAACGCATGGAAGCCAAATTCAGCGGCCTGTTGCTGCGCCACCTCATGCAGTGCGTCGGGATCGGTGGCCCCAGGACCCGGTCCGTGCAACAGCGCGCTCAGAATCTGCGCCGCCTGGGGCGGACCGCCGTCTGTGAGATGGGCGGCGATCGCAGCGTTCCCGGCGCCTAGCCGTGGCGACCAAGCGGGATCGCCCGGATAGCGGCGCAGGAAGCGGGCGATCTCACAGGCATGGGGCAGTGGCGGCAAGGCCAGCGGCACCGCCAATCCGGTAACGTCAATCGGACAGAGCATCTCGGTGTGCCAGACGAACTTGCCATCGACCGGACCATAAGGCCCCCAATCGGCAACGCCGCTGGTTACCATCGGATCGCACTGGCGAATGACTGCACCAACAACCCCGGCGGTATTGACCCGGCGGCCGCAGGGCAAATTTGCTTGGCCCTTGGTGAGCTCATCCCATTTGCCGAAGACACCGGTCAGGCTGCGCCATTGGTCTTCGGCTTCGCTGGCACGAACCTTGTCGTCGGCGACATTGGCAAGCGCCACCAGCCCTGGCCGCCCGGCGAGCACATGCACCAGCAGTGAGTCGATCGCGCGCACCCAGTTGATATTGTAGCCATGCTGCAGCAGCGATCCGACCACCATTGCCGGCCGGTCGCCGGCTATGCCTTGCAGCGCCTCGCCGATGCGCGCCTGGGCGCTGTCGGGATGATCGCCCGGTAATTGTAGCATGTCGGCGCAGATAAGCGGAAACAGGTCGATATCGTTGAAGCGCAGATGGGTGACCCAGCGCCCAAACTGAAGATCGGGCAGTTCCACTGCCTCGACATTCTGCTCAGCGACCGTCTTGAGATAGGTAATGCAATGGGTCTCGCCAGGCACATGCACCCAGCACCAGCCGCCATTGACGCGGCGGAGCCGGGCAATGCCATTGGCCCCGGCGCCCTCCTGGTCCCAAGCCAAGCGGCGCAGGGTTCGACCGCCACCGGTTGCCGCCGCCGCCCAATCGAGAATCCAGCCGCCCGCCGTCGCACCAAAGCCAGCGATGACGATCAGTGGCCGTGCGGATGCACGGATTGCGGCATCGAGCGCCTCCCAATCGGGCGAACCGAACGCGAATTCCGGAAAGACGACCAACACCGCCTCGTTGCCCGGCGCCATTTCGTTGAGTGCCGCGCCGTTATGCCCGCCGCCCCCGGCCAATAGTTGGACAGCTGCGGCAAGAGCCACCGGGCGGCTGACGTCCGCTGTGATCGAGGCGATCAACGGCTTAGGAAGCTGCGCTAGGCAGACATGCAGCTTCGATTCGACAGTAAGGTTGAGGTCGATCGAGATGGTGTTGACGCGGCCGCCGAACTGATCGGTAATTTCCACCATCCGTGCGCTCGTGTCCCTCCCCGCCCTCTGTAATGGGCTGTCCCTGCAAACGGCCAGCATCTTCGCCGATATTCTGGCCGCTTTAGGCAAACCGCGCCACTGGATAATGCCGCAACGCTTCTTCGCAGCGGCGCAATTGCGGCCATTGTGGCGGGTATGCGGGCCGACCCGGTTCACCTCGCAGGCCTCTGGACCGGGTGAGCCGTTAGTGACGCCATGGTTCTAACGCCCACTTCGGACGAAATAGCACCCTCAAGCTGCCGGTCTGCAACCGGCCCATAGCAGCCGTCAGCTGCGCCCCTCGCGGCGACGACCGCAAATGGCCCATTGCGGTTTGACGGCTTTCGGGGCTCAAAGGCGTCTAAGCGGACGCTGGATCTGCAAGAGTTTCGTCGCCCTGCCCAATGACTATCAAATTGCTATAGCCGGATCGATGTCTTCGCCGCCCAAGAAGCCCATGATTAGAAAGTCCGCGCCCGCCGCGTCGGCAACGATCCGTGCTAAAAAGCCGGGTGGCGGCACCGCCGCAGGTGGCGGGATCAACTTTCAGGCCGCGGTGACGGCGACCGCCGGCGCCCACATGCTGCGGGGCTCGGCAATCGGTTGGCTGCCGGTCAGCGACGTGCCTGTCGCCGTCTGGGCCGAGAGCGAGGGTGCGGGCGATGACGTGCGGCTCGAACTTGCAACCGGGCAGAATGCGGAGGTCCAGGCCAAGAAGGGCCTGAACCGCGGGAAGGCGCTGTGGACATCGCTCGAAGCGATGGTCGTGGCCGTGCGGGATAATCGCCTCGACTACGGTGTGCTGGCGGTCGCGCCCGATTCCAGCGGCACTGTGCGCGAAGATCTGGCAAAGGACCTTCAGCGTCTGGCCCAGGGGCGCAGCGATCACCTGACCGACATCGGTAAGGAACTGCATCGCCGCCTCAAGGCGATCGGCGGCGACTGGGCGGCGGCGTGCCGGCGCATGACCGTTCGGGTGGTCCACGCCCTCGAGGCAGACGGCGCCGACATCCGCGCGGCGAAGGAGGTCCTGCGGTCGGTCTGCGCCGATGACGGCGATGCCGATGCTGCATGGAACGCTCTGTATCAGGACGCGGTGCTTAGGATCGAGCATCGCGGGCGCTGGACGGTCCCGCACCTGCTAGAGGTTCTCGGCAGGGCGGGCATTGCAATCCGGGACGCGCAGTTTCCGGCCTCCGTCTCCAAGAAGCTGGCCGACTGGGTCGCCAGCACCAACCGCGGCTTCACGCTCCCGACGATCCGACGGCCGCTTCCGCTCGACGCGCTGCTGGAGATGCGCACTCTTGGCACCACGATCGACCAGCCGGAGGCGGAAGACGCGGCAACCGCCCTCGCGCGCTATCACGGCGCGTCCGGCTCGCTCGATCGCGACGCTGCGATCTTCGACGCCGAATGGACCGGCCGGTTCAGGCGGCAGGCCGTGGTCGTGGCGGGACCCGGCCTCGGCAAGTCGACGTTGATGACGCTACTCGCCGCCCGCTATGCCGCCGACGGCCTCCCGGTGCTGACCGTGAAGTTGAAACCGGTTGCCGCGGCAATGACCGGCGGGACGGGCTTCGATCAGGCGCTTCGCCAGCAGGCGCTCGCCGGCTCGGGCATGACGCCTGAGCAGTTCGACCGCGCGGCGCTGACGGACCTCGTCGTTTTGGCCGACGGACTCGATGACTGCGGCACCGCGCACGATGCGGTTGCGCGCGCCTTGGGCGCATTCGCGCTTGGCCATCGCGCGGCGCGGGTGATCGTGACGACCAGACCGATCGGCTACACGACATCGGCGCTGGCGGAGTGGCAGCATTATCGGCTCCTTGCTCCCGACAAGGATCATGGCGCGGTCAATCTCGGCAAGCTGCTCGCGGCAGCGCAGGGCGAGAGCGCCGACGCCGACAAGGTCTTCAGGCGCGCAAGGCGGGAACTGGCCCGTTCGCAGGCGGCCGAGACGATCAGCACCAGTCCGCTGCTGCTGGGCATGGCCGCCGCAGTGATCCACGCCAGGGGCGAACTCCCCGACACCCGTCCGCGCCTGTATGCCGAACTGGTCGGCTTGTTCGAAGCGAGCGGCGGCAGCATGACACCCCGACCCGTCGCAGGCGCGATCGCGACACGTGTGCTGGATTGTCTCGGCTGGCTGCTGATGCAGGATCCGCTGGTATCGGTCGAACGCCTCGTGGAGCAGCTCGGCGCCCTGCTCGGCCCGGCGCTCGGTCGCACGCCACTGGCGGCGGTCGAAATCGTCGAGCCGACGCTCGGCTACTGGGAACAGCTCGGCATCATCGAGCGCCTCCATCACGGCGGGGTCGCGTACTGGACCTTCGTTCACAAGAGCTTCACCGAATTCACCGCCGCCCGCCATCTGATGGCGATGGCGGACGCTGAGCGCACGCACGAACTGGATCGTCTGGTCGACGATTCCGACTGGCACGAGGTCGTCGGATTTGCCGGTGGACTGGGCCTCAGCGATGAGATTGCGCGGCTGTTCGTCGATCGCCGCGCTGCCGGCCATGCCGGCCAGATGGAGCGTGCCCTGGCACTGGCGGCAGACCGGGACGCTGCGGTCAGCGACGAGCAGATCCGCCGGCTTGCCGAACTCGCCTTCGCCATGATCGAGGAAAAGGTTCCGGACCGTTTCGACATCGGCGAGGCGCTGGCCAATCTCGCGGAGGCCCGCTCGGCGATCCTCGCGCCGACAGCGTCGGCCCGCCGGGATCATGCGCAGCCTGCGGTCCAGCTGGTCGCCTGGGCATGCCTGGCGGTGGCCGGACCAAACGAGCAGGATGCCGCCGAGATGGCAGCGCGGCTGGACGCACTTCTGCCGACGATCAGCTGGTGCGTTCGCACCTCGCTGCTTGGCGGCCTCCAGCTCGGGGGTCGAAAGGACCGTGACCTGATCGAACGGATCGCGCTGGCAGCACTCGACGCCCAGCCCGCGGCGAACCTTAAGTCGTTCGTGGAAACGCAGCTTGTCCATCAGGCACTGGGCAGCTGGGGTTTCCGGAGCAGGGTCGAGGCGCTGCTGCGCGTCCGGGGCGGCGGCGAACCGGTCAAGCTGCCGTGGGAGCGTTCGACCTCCAAATCGATCTTCGACCTGATGAAGCCTGATGATGCGTGGCGGAACGCTTCAAAGAAGGCGCTCCGCGTTCTTGCGGAAGGTGCGATCACGGCAGGCGGCGAGCCGGCGGACGCCGGCATTCCGCCACGGCTGCCGCAGTTCGGCGCACTCTACGCCCTGTCGAACTTTGGCGAAGTGCCTGCCTATGACATCTACAAATGGAACCGGCCGTTCGACCCCGTCGCGTTACGCACGATCGTGCAGGCCGCCGCCCACGCATCGGCGATCGATTCGCAGGCGCTGGGCGCCGAAGCCGCAGCGGTGATCCGGCGGATCGAGACAGACGATCGCATCGACACCTTTGGTTTCGATCTGCCAGCCGTCGACATCCCCGACCCGGACTGGGCAAAGGCGGCCACGCTGGTGCCGGATCGCGCCATGCTGGTAGCGGCGATGAACCACGGCTCGGAATGGCTGGCCTACCTGGCCGGCAACATCCTGGCAGCCGCGCGCGCGTCACCGGTACAATCGCGCGCATTGCTCGATGGCAACGGTTCGTCGCTCTGGGCAGCGACAGCGGTCGTGCGCGAGCAGCAACCGGTCGACGTGGCGAACGCCATGATCCTGGACCGCCTGTCAGGCCCACTCCCCAGCGGTGCCGAGCACCTGTTTCGAGGGCTGCAGGCCGGTGCGGTCGACCAGTCGCCCGCGGTTGACGCCGCCATTCGCGCCGGACTCGCAAGTTCACACGACCGCGTCGCCGAAGCCGCGGCAAATCTCGCCGAAGCGCTTGCGCAGCGCGGACAGCCGATAGCATCTGCCGTGCTGCTGGAGGGCTATGACCGCTGGACCGGTCTCGAAACCGGCACCCGCGACGGCGTCATCCCGCCGAGTCCGCGTGCAACTCTGCTGAACCTTCTGATTGCAAACGATGCTCTCGGCGAAGATCGCCTGTGGGCAGCCTTGTCCGACACGCGCTCCGACGTCAGAAGCGTCGCCAGCGAGCACGTTATTGCTGCAGTTGCCACATCATCATCGCTACGCCACGCCATATCCGTTGCGGTCAGGACGCGCGCTCTGCCACCTAGGATCGTGGCCAGCGTGCTGGAATCCGAACCACCCTTTAGTTCTGAGCAGGTCGGTATTTTCGAAGCGTTGCTTGGCGACGCAGATGCCAAATGGCGGCGGGCCGGGCTCGAAGTTCTTCGTACAGTTTATCTGAGCAATGAGCGGATCTTGGAGCACGTCGCTATCCTATCTGGGGACGATAACGAAGAAATCAGGAATATAGTGGCAAATAGAACCTCATGAGATCCCAGTCCAGACTCTGGAACTTACTGCGGTAGATTAGTAGATGGGGTGGCCGCGGCGTCGCTTGAACCCGGCACTGCACATCGTCGTAGACTTCCATCGGCTCGGGGCGCATCAGTCAAACCATTCAGCCCGGATACGTGACTTGTCATGCGCGCCGAACGATGCCGAGCGCGTAGCCCTTCGCGCGTTGATCGGCTAGTCTGCGTCGATGGGCGGCGACCGTCGCTGCTTCGCATCGCGAATCGCGCACCTATATCTCGCGAGCTAACAAGTTGCGGTGCGGGCATCGCGCCAGGGGGAGTTGCATGGCCTGTTCTCGTGGTGCGGCCGCGCCGGACGCGCAGACCCAGCGCCAACTATTCGCGGCGTCGGGTGGCTATTGTCAGAACCCAGGCTGTGCCCGTCACCTCTTCGTCGACGCGAACGGACGATTGATCCATGTCGCCGAAATGGCGCATGTTTTTGCCGCGGCCGATAAGGGGCCACGCGCGAACCCGACGCTGAGCGAAGCCGAGCGTGGCGCGTTCGACAACCTCATTCTGCTTTGCGCCAATTGCCACACGATGGTTGACAAAGCGCCCGACGCTTTTCCAGACTCGATGATGCTGGGATGGAAGTTCGACCATGCGAAGAAGCTCGCTGCTGTCTTCGGCGTGACCGAGTTCGCGGACCGGGCGGCCGCGCGCGCTGCGATCGCACCGCTCCTCGATGAAAACCACGCCACCTTTGAGCGCTATGGACCGCACATCGAGGCGGCACGGAATCCCGAGAGCGGCGCTGCCGAGACTTGGCGGCGCAAGATGCTCACCAAGATCCTGCCCAACAGCAATCGTGTGCTTGCGCAGCTCGTTGCCAATCGCGCGCTGCTGCGCGACGACGAACGGGCAGTAGTGGAGGATTTCCGTCACCACATCGATGACCTCGAGGCCCTCCATATCGGCGGCGTCCACGAAGACGCCTCGCGGTTCCCCGCCGCGATGCAAACGATCCTGGAGCACTGACGATGGCAGACAACAGCCCGACGGACTGGGTCGCCAGTCACATCGACGGCCATGGCGGATACAAGCTGGTCAGCCGGACCGCAGAGAAATTCCTGTTGATCGAGACAGGCAGAGGACAGCAGGGCAACGTCGCCGTGATCGGCGCCAAGCCCGTCGTCATGCCCGACGACGTGCGGCCAGTCCTCGCTCACGTTTCCAAGCCCGCCTTCGTCGTCAATATTCCGTCAAGCGCGACCTGGAGCGGACCAGCAATATCGATGGTCCAAGCCGTGCCCGCGGGCTTCGGCTCGCTCGGCGATCTCGGCCGTGCCGCCCGCCAAGGGAATCTGTGGGGATATCGCAACAAAGAGTTCGGATTTTTCGAAGACGCGATCGGTCAGCACGGCAACGTCAGGAACCTTACCAGGCTCTATGACGCGGTGTTTATTGCCGAGCGCTACTTGGGTCCGGCACTTACGATCGCGCTGATCGACGCATATAGCATGAGCGCCGAAGACGTGCGGCGCGCGCGGGCGAAATTCGGGACGTTCGACATCGCGCTTAAGATGTCGAGCTACGGTGATGTCACTTCGGCCGCGACCGCAGCGGCCGTGTCGATGGGTGCCGAGACGATGATGTTTCGCGACCTGATGCGTCGTCTCGGCCAGTGAATCGCGCGCGCCGCATTGCGGCGCTGCGCGACATCGCGTCAGCGCTCGGCCCCCTCGCCGACGACACCGAATGGTACCTGTTCGGCTCTATCGGGCGTGACGAAGCCGGAGCTGCGGATATCGACCTGCTGATCCTGTGCCCGTCCGACGAACGGGCAGATCGGCTACGTGCGGTGATCGACGAGGACGTCCTCGGAATCCCTCTCGATCTGTCGCTTATGACCTTCGACGAAGAGCGCGAGGTCCGCGCCGTCGCGCTGCAACGCGCGCTAAGGATTATTCCTGCAACGGCGTGATCGGATCCGTATCTCGAGCGGATGTACCTTCTCAGCGGCGAGGCCTGATAACTGCCATACGACGGACATGAACTTGCGGCTGGTTTGGAGGAGCTCTCGAGCACGGCTGAATGGCCAATTGTGGGTCATAGCAGCAGCGGGTGGCTGATCAGTTGGTGTCACAACCGTCGGTTGTGACACCAACTCGCAAACGGCTGTTTTCCGCAGAATTCAAGGTGTCAGAAGTCCGCGTCAGATCGCGTGCTGCGTAGGAGATGGCCAGCCATCCATTGCAAGCCCGCCACCTGCGCCCAGCTCATACCTGCCGAGATGAACAAGCGTCCGCTTCCGGGAAGGGGAAAGATGCCGCTGAATGACAGCAAACGGGTCTGAGCGGCCTTCGGGATCCATCATCCCGGCGGGGGATCAGCTCGCGATCGGGGAAGAAAACGCTCGCTCCATCCGGCGGGCAGGCAGATGGTTGCCAAAGTTATCCACAGAAATTTTCAAGGTCTGGGACCGCTGGTCACGCCCATTTTTTTGATGGGACCGCTGGGTTCTAGATCATCGTCGAATAGCGTGTACTTGAGTCGACCAGCGTAGCAACGCTGGAGATATTATGGCAAACAATGAAGCTGAGACCCTGTCGTATTTGACAGAGGAACAACTTGCTGAACGCTGGGGCGTGAGCAAGCGAACACTCCAAGGGCACAGATATCGCGATAAGGGGCGTCCCCTCCAAGCGATGGGTGGTCCGCCCTGGATCTCTATCGGAGGTGCGGTGCGATATAGCCTGTCCGACATAAAGGCGTATGAAGCGCGCAATCACAGTGATGCGCGGTGTTGGGCATGAGCTCAGATCAACACTCCAAGCATCGTCCCCTCGCCTCGACCAAGTATAGACTTGTTGATCACGCGCGCGCCATACGCACCGGCTGTCGTGGTGCGGACAGTTTGATTGCTCACATGGCCACTCTCGGCAATCGAAGCAGCCTCTGTTGGCAAACTGATCGGACCATGGGCTTAGCGATCGGTGCGAGCGAACGCAGTGTCACACGTTGGCTGCCGCTGCTGATCAACGGAGGGCACATCGAAAAAATCACTATAGAACGGCGTGGTCGGCGCGTTCGCGCTTTTAAGCTGATCGGCCCCAGGCAGGGCAGTCAAACTGGCGTTACTACCCCGCCAAGCTGTCGGCATGATGCCAGCCAGAAAGGCGGACAGAATCCTGTAAAGGGAATCCTCAGCAGCGAGGCCGAGCGCGCTGAGTACGCTCGGCTCTGCAGCTTACCTGACGGGCCAGAGCGCTTCGCGGCGCTCGCAGCCTTCGCCCGTGGCAGTCGGGATCTGAGCTAATGCACGATCTTGCGGGCGCTCCTCGTGCCCCGGAGGGGGGGGCAAAAACCCTGCAGCTTTTCGCCGGACACCGGCGAGGGGCAAAAAAAGCGCAAAAACGAAAAATGCGACCAGGGGGTATGATGACTAATCTCGCGGGTAAACGAAAGGGCAATCGGGTGGTATTCGGGCGAGGCTCGTCTCCTTGTGCCGCTCCCGACGGTGCCATCGCCGATTCAGTAGCATGGCCGTCATCGCGACCCCGTCTGCGCTCGGTTGCTGACCTCGTGCCCTATGCGCGCAACGCACGCACGCATTCGGACGAGCAGGTTCAACAGATCGCTCGGTCTATTCAGGAGTTTGGTTGGACGACTCCGGTGCTGATTAGGGCTGAAACGGACGGGATCATCGCCGGCCATGGCCGGCTGCTCGCGGCAGAAAAGCTCGGTATTGCGGAGGTTCCGACCTTGGAGGCGGTCGGCTGGACTGACGCGCAGGTGCGAGCGTACATTATCGCCGATAACAAGCTGGCTCTGAACGCTGGCTGGGATGAGAAGCTACTCGCGGCCGAACTGTGCGAGCTCGAAGAGCTTGGCTTTGACATGGACCTGACGGGCTTTTCGGAAGCCGAGCTCGAAGCGCTCAATCCTGCGAAGTCACGATTCCTGACCGACCCTGACGACGTTCCATGCCTTCAACCGACGCCCGTATCGCGTGTCGGTGACGTCTGGCAGCTTGGCGCGCATCGCGTGCTCTGTGGCGATAGCACGGCAGCGGATCAGGTGGCGGTACTGATGGCCGGTCAACTCGCCAACGCGTGCTGGACCGACCCACCCTACAATGTCGATTACCAGGGTGCGGCGGGCAAGATTGCTAACGACAACATGGAGGCGGATGCGTTCCAAAGCTTCCTTGGTCAGGCTATGTCGGTGGCATTCGAGACTCTGCAGGCCGGTGCGCCCTGCTATGTTGCTCATGCTGATACCGAAGGCCTCGCTTTCCGAGCGGCGTTCAGGTCGGCAGGGTTTAAACTGTCGGGGTGTCTGATCTGGCGCAAGAACGCGCTGGTGCTCGGCAGGTCGGATTATCAGTGGCAACACGAGCCGGTGCTCTACGGTTGGAAGCCGGGCGCGCGGCATCGCTGGTACGGCGGCCGCAAGGCGACCACCATCAGCGAATTAAGTGGATCGGTTTTCTCACAAAACGCGGATGGCACAATACTGGTGCGCGTGGGCCAGGAGTCCCTGCTAGTTTCTGGGACCGACTTGAAGGTTCAACCGCTTGAACCTTCGGTGTTGTGGATCGACCGCCCCGCGCGCTCCGCGGAACATCCAACAATGAAGCCGGTCGAGCTGATTGCCCGTATGCTGCGCAACTCCACCAAAACCGGCGACACTGTGCTCGACTTGTTCGGTGGTTCGGGATCCACCCTCATCTGCTGTGAGACCCATGGGCGAGTCGCTCGCCTCTGCGAGATCGATCCCCGCTTTGTCGATGTCATTGTGCGGCGCTGGCAGGAGTTCACCGGACAAGAAGCTGTGCTGGATGGCGGCAAGCATAGTTTCGCCTCTGTGCAGCATCAGCGCGCACGCGAAGGGCAGCGGTAATGGCGGGCAATTCAAATTCCGGCCGAAAGCGTAAGCCGACGCAGCTTAAGCTTGTTGAGGGCCGCACCTATCGCATGCAGGAGCGGGCAGGGGAGCCCATTGCAACTGGCCAGCTCGGCGCCCCGCCCAGCCACTTCAATCAGCGCCAAGGCGAGATCTGGGCGCATTCGCTCGAGCATGCACCTGCTGGTCTGCTGAAGAGCATAGACGGAGCGATCCTGGCCAGCTGGTGCGTCGCGCAGGCGCTGCACGAGAAGGCCGTTGAGATGATCAATCTCACGCCTGCTGTGATCAAGTCGCCAAATGGTACGCCTCTTCAGTCACCATGGCTTGCCATTCTAAACAAGCAGGCAATCATCATGCGCTCGCTCGTTTCTGAGCTGGGGTTCTCACCCGCGGCGCGTGCAAGGATCTCTATTGCCGAAGAAGAGGACGACGACCCAACTGCCAAGTATTTTAATTGATCATGCCGAAGTGCGACCACTTACATCCCCCGGATGGCTTCCGATCCAGTCGCTGCATATCCGCCGTGGGCCAGGACGATCGGGACAGTGCACGCTCCAACGATGTTGTTGTTAGGATAGCCTCGCGTCGGCCAGACTCGCTTCTCGACCAGCCAATCTGCGACTCTGGTTGATCGATCCGAATTAGGTGCTTGCGCGGTACTGACGCCTCATACCATCAAGGATGTAAGCCAGCGTTTGGTGAAGGGTGAATAGCGGCATGATCGACAATGACGACCTTCTTGGCCGGTTTATGGCAAAAGAGGATTTTTCGGCCTGGTCGGCGAACTGGTCTGACGATGACCGCCAGGCTTTCGCGCGCGTCGCTCGCATCCTGCATGATGCCGGCCTGGACTGGTATCACGTCAACATCGGCCGGCAGGTTCGCTGCGGTCGCAAGAGACCAGGCGCGATCGACGCAACGGAGACGTTCCTGGCCGTTAGCAATCTCAAGCCAACAGGCTGGGTTCGAAAAGGGCCCGACCGTGTCGCACTGGGCCTTCCTCACGACACCGCGGTCTCACTTGCAGCATTGGCTGATGCGTTGGAGGCAAAGCCGAACACATTACGGCGCTTTGCGGGTGGGACCGCGTATTGGCCTGATGAGCTAGCGTCGGACGTTGCGAAATCGTCGGGAAATGAAGAGATGTCGGACGCTGCAACGTTCTATTGGTTCGTCGGAGCCGCATTCGGCCGGCGTGAGGATCAGGTCGAGCGGTTTCTGCGTGACGGCATCTGGGAAATTAGCTCGCCTACGGATGCGGAAGCGGCGCACGTTAAATCGATGCGACCAGGCGAACGCATCGCGATCAAGGCGGCGTTCGTTCAGAAGCACAACCTGCCGTTTGATGGGCGAGGCAACAATGTCTCCGTGATGCGCATCAAAGCACGCGGCGTAATCACAGCGAACCCTGGCAATGGTGAGCGAGTTCAGGTCGAATGGGATCCGACGTTCGACGCTCGTGATTGGTACTTCTACACTTACCGGGCTACGATCTGGCAGGTTACTAAAGGTCATGACATGGCCGATCGGCTGATCGCTTTCACGTTCGGCGATCAGTCGCAGGATCTAGACTGGTTTCGCAACAGCACCGGATGGGCTGAGGTATTTGGGGATAACGCAAGCGTGAGTTCTAGGCGCTTCTGGATCGAGAAGACGATCGCGAGTGGTCGCGCCGATCGGCTGTCGGGTGAGCACGCGCTTGGCCGAGCTCTCTGGTCACCCCAGCGCTCGAAGGATGGCAAAAACATTTATGCCAATATGCTCGAGGTCCGGCCTGGCGACGTCGTGTTCCACCTCGTCGACAATCAGGCGATTACAGGTGTGTCGCTGGTTGAAGGCGCTGCTGATCAGAGCTTTGTCGGTCTAGCTGACAGCGATTGGGCCGACCAACCGGCCTACCGGATTGCCTTGATCGATCACCAGCAGCTCGACCCGCCTTTGGTTCGAGAAGCGTTCCTTGAAGCTGAGCCGTTCGCTACCGAGCTAAAGGAACTGGCTGAGAGCGGGCAGAAGGGGCTTTTCTACAATAGCCGCCGCGGCCTGAATCAGGGCGCGTATCTCACTGAGGTCACTCCAACGTTACGGTCGATCCTCAACCGCGCTTATGTCGAGCTCGCCGGCGAGAATTTGCCTTACATCGATGAGCAGCAGGTCGTGCTCGACCAGGGCGGCGAGGAAGGGGCGGCCTATACTCTCGACGATGCGCTGCTCGACCTTTTCCTGAGTCGGGAAGAGGCTGAGGACATTCTTTTGCTCTGGCGCGCCAAGCGGAACATCATTCTACAGGGGCCGCCAGGGGTCGGTAAGTCTTTTGCTGCGCACAAATTGGCCTACGCTCTGATGGCCATTCAAGATCGAGACAAGGTCGGCTTCGTTCAGTTCCATCAGTCCTATTCCTACGAGGACTTCGTGGAGGGCTTTCGGCCTGCGGAGCAGGGTTTCGAACTCAAGCCCGGCAAGTTTGTCGAGTTCTGTCGGAAGGCGGAGGCCGACCCGAAGCATACTCATGTGTTCATCATCGATGAGATCAACCGCGGCAATCTAAGCAAGATCTTTGGCGAGTTGATGCTGCTCATCGAGTCTGACAAGCGTGACCCGAAGTGGGCGATGCCGCTGGCCTCTGGGAAAGTGCCGTTCCACGTGCCGCCGAACGTGTACCTCATGGGGCTCATGAACACCGCCGACCGCTCACTCGCAGTGGTCGACTATGCGCTACGGCGTCGCTTCGCGTTCGTGTCGCTGATGCCCAATCTCGCTTCGCCTAGGTTCGACGAGCATCTGGAGGGACTTGGCATCGGTCTTGATGTCCGCAGCATGCTTCGCGTTCGGGTCGGCGAGCTCAACGACGAGATCATCGGCGATACCATCAACCTAGGACCGGGTTTCGCAATCGGGCACAGCTTCTTCTGCGCGGCGCCTAGCGTCGGCGAAAGCGACACTGACTGGTACCGCCGCGTGGTGCGCACTGAGCTTGTGCCGCTGTTGCAGGAATATTGGTTTGATGCGCCAGAGAAAGCCGAGAGCTGGAAAATTCGGTTGCTGGCCGCCGCTTGACCGAACCAACGATCCCGATCCGCAACCTCTACTACCTGTTCTGCTACGCTTGGAACCGGTTCGAAGAGGCGAAGGCGATCTCAATAGGCGCAGAGGAAAGCCCGGACTTACCGAACTTACTCGCCCGTGTTCTGGCCGAGGGCACCCGATCCCTCCTCAAGCGCGGCCTCGATCGTGGGTATTTGCCCTATGAGGAGGAGATGAGTACCATTCGCGGGCACATCGAGCTTGGTTCGACCCTGAAGCTGCAGGCGCGCAACATGCGCCGGGTACACTGCGCTTATGATGAGCTCAGCCATGACCTGCTGCACAACCAGCTGCTTAAAGCATCGTTGAAACGATTGCGTAACGCCAATAGCATTGATCCGTCGCTGGCTCGAGAGCTGCACCGACTTTGGACTCGAATGGCTGACGTTGCTGACATCAGCTTGAGCGCCGCCGCCTTTGCCCGGGTTCAGCTCCATCGCAACAACGCGCGCTATGATCTGCTGCTCAAGATCTGCGAGCTGGCGTTCGCGTGCATGATCCCAGATAAAGCCGGATCAGGGTACGGCTTCCAGAATGTGCTTCGTGACGAACGGAAGATGGCGCGAGTTTTTGAGGGCTTCGTCCGCAACTACTATCGTGCGAGCCAGTGTGCGTTCCGAGTGAAGCCTTACCAGCTCGAATGGCAGGCCGTTTCGGTAGCGACGAATGGGGTTGGGCGGCTGCCAGTCATGCGGACCGATGTTTACCTCGAGAGCGCGGCTCGGCGGATCATCATCGACACTAAGTACTACGCCGACGCGCTTCAGCAGCATCATGGCTCGCCAAGCTTCCGCTCAGAGAACCTTTATCAGCTGTTTGCTTATCTGCGGAACGACGCAATTGCGGAGCCGGACCTGGCTGTGGCGGAGGGTATGCTGCTCTACCCTCAGGTGCGGCATGCGCTCGATACGACCTATGTCGTTCACGGTCACCGGATCCGCTTAGCGACCGTGGATCTAGCTGCTAATTGGCCCGAGGTGGAGCTGCGGCTAGCTCAGCTCGTGGTTTAGGGTCTGTTTCACGCCACGTTTGGGTGGATAGCAGCCCAGCCGCTTTCGGGCGCCTAGATGGCGTAAGCGGACGTTCGTTCATCCACAATCAGACGGCAGCTACGCGCCCAATTTCGGTCATTCAAGACAATGATCAGCAATTCCAAAAGCTGTCGTTGGAATCCAACTGTTGCCTTCATAATCTTGAGCTCTAGAGGCGTCAGCGAGTCACCTCGCACCCTTCCGCTCGTGTCGGTTTTGTAAACTATCGCTATGCGTTTCCGGCCATGCGGGCGGCAAATGCCGCCGAGCAGGTGCGCCATTTATCCATTGTACGCAGCTCGTCGATTATCTCCACCGCAGTCAGCGCGCGGTAGCGATACCGGTTATCGAGTGCTGTACGTATCACAGTCTCTACCGACCGACCTCGGCGCCATGCGACCGGGTCGGCATCGAGCAAGGCATAATGCGCGGCCATGTAAACTAGTCCCGGTGGACCCAGAACCGCCACCCACTGGTCGTTGAGCCATTTCGCGGCCGCATAATAGACTGACAGACACAGGATCGCGTGACGGGGGAGCCAGTCGACCTCGGCCCCTTCCTCAATCACCGGAAGGGCGGGGACTGGAGTGCCCCGGCGGGTCGGCCACATGGTGTGACAATCGCTTAGCTCGAGCGATCGCGCGATTTGGACGAGCTCGGCATTGGCACGACCGTTGCGGTGAACGATGCAGTTGCGTGCCGACGTAAAATAGCGGTGGAAGGGCATGAGATAGGCCAGCGGTGAAGGGTCTAGACCAAGTTTTGCCGCGGCTTCCGGAATTTTGAGACCTTCAAACTGACGCGGCAGCGGCATTGATGGCGCCGTCGCACCAGACCGCGTGAAGGCGGTCCGGTCGAAATCTGCCTCTAATATCACCAAGAAGTCATCGAGCGCGGCGCTGACGCGCACGATCCCCATGGTCGCGGTCAGGCGGATTGCGCTTTCGGCAGCGGCCACGGGATCAACGAGCGCGGTAAGCTTGCGCCAAGGCTCGTTGCCTATCGGTAGATTGGTACGGCCTGTGGTGACCGCGAAGACGCCGGTACGAAGCCCTTCCAGCGCGCCGATGGTGACCTTGAGATTGCGGTCGAACGACTCGTTGAAGCGATGAAAGCGGTAAAAGGCTTCACTGTTCGTCAAATACAAGGTCTCCCCGGCGACAGTCCACGACAATTCGATTTCTCAGCAATGCCTTCAAATCACCATTTTGCATATCAAAGCGACCCATGCGCGAGCGATTGAGGATTTTATTCGGAGCGATCAGATTTGGAAAATGTTCGGGTTCGCGCGCCATGATCGGTCGTTGGACCAGCAGACGGGCGATCTCGACAGCGGTCGTTCGCCCATCACGTTCGACAGGGATTAGACGGCCAAGTTCGTCGGGAACAGCTGCCCATCCCCGTATGGCATTTGTGTCGCCAGGGACCACCGAGCGTTTGCGGGGCGCTCGTGGCTAAGTTGGGCGGGCCTGCGTCAATGAAGTCGGCGCTATGCCCGGCTGGAGCTCGGGTGGCGCCGTATCGATGAGCTATGGTCCCGTCATTTGGGCGCGCCCAAAGCGCGATTGATGTCGCGCAAAAGATACTCGTCATAGTGCTGCGATTGGAACCGGTTTCCGCTAGCATCGCGGTATGATCGATAAACTGCTCGACGAGATCGAAGAATCGGACTTGGTCGCACTTGTCACTGCACGGGTTGCAGAACATCGCACGCTCGAGTTCAAGCGAGAAATCGGTCGAGGCGATGCCAACGTGGCAGAATTCCTACGCGACATAGTTGCGATGGCGAATGCGCAAGGTGGCGACTTCCTGGTCGGCATCGAAGAAAGCAACGGTGTGGCGAGCGACGTGCTCGGCGTCGAAATCGACGATTTCGACGCCGAGATTCTCCGTCTCGAAAGCATCCTGCGCACTTGGACCGACCCACGGCTCGGCGGCACTGCGCTCCGCATCATTCCGCTCGCCAACGGCCGGCACGTCATCGCCATCCGCGTGCGCGCCAGCCTCGCCGCACCGCACGCTGTGCGCAACGGCGATCGTCGCAACTATTTCAATCGCAACAGTGCCGGGAAGTACGAAATGGACGCACATGAGTTGCGCCAGGCGTTCACCGCCAACGAACAGCTGATCCCGCGACTTCGCGCGTTGCACGCTGCCGCGGTCGCGGCGGCCGAGGGCGACGACATGCCGTTTCGGCTAACTCGCGAGCCCCGCGCTATCGTGTCTATCGTACCTCTGGCGTTCGATCGCGAAGCGCGCGAAATCGCCTTCACGCACGAAAGTGCGATGCTCCCGGTTCGGGTCAGCGCGTTTAGCTGGATCCACTCGCTCGACGGCCTAATTGTGCATACGCCCTTCGCCGAGGGCAGTGACGGAGAGCGGCCGATGCCGGAAGTGCGCGCGTATACCGTCAATCACTGGCGCGGCCGCATGGATGCCGGTTGGACGATCGGCGCAGTGCGTCAAAGGGACGCCATCGCCTATCAGGCAATCGTCTGGCCCG
Organism: Sphingomonas endolithica; assembly: GCF_025231525.1. NCBI lineage: Bacteria > Pseudomonadati > Pseudomonadota > Alphaproteobacteria > Sphingomonadales > Sphingomonadaceae > Sphingomonas > Sphingomonas endolithica. The sequence goes on along the minus strand of NZ_CP103057.1, from coordinate 2,524,212 downwards.
AAAGTTTCGAGGAAGGGCTGCTCGACATGGTCCGAAGCAGCATCGCCAAGCTCAACGCGCAGGAAGTCCGCGGACCTTGGGTGGTATTTGCCACCATCGTGGGCGTGCACGGCGCGCAACTCATGCTCCCCAACGAATATCGTTCGGCTGCGGCTTGGCGCGACGGCGCGCCGCTCGGCGAATTGGTCTTCGACCATTTCGACGCTGCCGAACTGCTGCCCTTGTTTCGCTCTCTCTGGCTCTTGTTCGGCGAGCAGCGACCCGCGGCGCGTCCGATCCCCGGCCAATAGCTGGCGGTTCTACAGAGTCGTCGCATCCAGTCCGTTGGCCCTGCGACGCTTCAGCGAGGCAAGGATGTTGTCGAGGCGGTGCAGCAGATCATCATAGGTTATGATGTCGATCATGTTGGCGTATTTCCGCTTGATCACCTCCAGGTCGGCGGACTGCCCCTCGTCGAAAGCCGGATGACCATTGTCCTTGCGGTCGCGCCCGAGGATGCACATCGCCTTGGGATTGGTGATGCGAATCCTGAGATTGGGCGGGAGCAGCTTCCTGAACTTCTGGGTGATCTTCTCCTCGCTCGCCAGCCCGCCCTTGCTGAGGTGGAACAGATATTTTTCGGCTTGCATGATCGTCCCTGACAGGGTGCCGGTCGGCACATAGTTGCCGCGGTAGAGCGTCTTCCTGAGCAGGATGTCGGCTTCCGGCTTCTTGATCTCGATCACGTCGATATTGCCGTTCACGTCGACTAGCGCGATGTCGATCTCGCGGTGGTGGATCTTGCCTGGCGTTGTGTAGCGATCCTCGATCGGCACCTTCTCGATCACCGCGACATACTTGGGGAAGATCAGCGGCAGGATGGAGAGCAGTGCCTTCTGCCACTGGTCCTCGCTCTTGTCCCCGGCCTTTAGCCACGCCTTGAGCGTGTCCCGGACGAATTGAAACTTTTCGATCTCCGTGGTGAGCAATTCCTTGGCGTGCAGCGGCGTGTCGCTGCGCCTCGATTTGCGTCTGCTCAGGTAGGTCTCGTACTGCTCTCGGAAGTCGCGCTCGGGCTCGATATATTCGCCGATGATGTTTGTGACCCGCGTCTCGGCGTAGCGGTCCATCTCATAGGTGTTGGGGAACCGCGCGATCAGGTCTTCGAACGCCTCGATCGGGATGGCGTCTTCGCGCTTCCCGCCGATGACGATCTCCTTCGCTTCCAGGATCAGCTTCGCGATCCGCTTGAAGATCGAAATGTTGCGCTCGGCGACGAACAACTTGCGCCGCCACTCGACACCGCTCTTGGCGATCAGCACGTCTTGGTCGATGCCGAGTTTGCGGCCGGCGATGAAATAGTGACTCGGGCCGGCGACCGCGAGGCGGAAGCGATAGGTGAACGGGAAATCGTCCTTTATCTCTTCTTGAGTCGGCTTCTCTAGGAGATCGTCGGGCGTGAAGGTGAACACCGAGCTGATCTCGACTTCGCCCGTCTTGAGCTCATCCATGATCCAGGCATTGCCCTGAAGCGTCGCGCGATATTCGAGCACGACGCCGCTGCGGCTGACCTTGTATTCGGCCATTTCCGTCCCTTTGTTTCTCGTCGGAGTTAGACACTGGCTGTTAAGCCTCGCAACCGCAATGTTCGCCCAAGAGTGCCGCAGCGAGCAGTGGATTCGCGACGCGGCAGCTAAGCGCCCGATCTCGGCCGTTCGACCAGCGATAAACTGATCCCGAAAGCCGCCGTTCGTTCAGTAAGGCTCAGATCAAGAGAGTTTAGTGGACAGCGGCCGGCCGTTTACAGGCATCCAACGTGGAAAGCGGCCCCTCGTTCAGGCTCAGCTGCTCGGCTCGTCCCCTGCAATCCCAGTAATTTGCCGGTTCAGGCGACACCCCGCCGCCTTCGAACTGATCGGAGCTAAATTTGACGGTCGCGTTTGCAAATCGCCAATGCTCGCTCGCTCGCTCGCACTTGCACGCGCTACGGCTCTCCGCTCTCAGCAGCGCATCGGGCGGACGAGCCTTTGTAAACCGTCACCTGAGCTCCATATAAGACCGACGGCCGCCGCCGCAGTATCAGCCGTAGGGCGAGACCTTGAACGGCGGTTGCTGGGTCTCGGAGCCTTGGGGCACGAGCGTCTCCCACCAGCTCAGCAGCGCGCCGCGCGAGAGAAAGGCGAAGGTGTGCAGCAGCATTGGCGTGTCCTCGACAGCCCAAGTTGCCCCCATCGCGCCGGCCGCCAGCCCGGTCGGAACCTCCTCCGGCACCGTGCCGACTGGGATGTCAGGCGGGTAGCACATCGGAAAGGGGAACGGGATGCCGGCGTGCAGCGCGCGCGAACGCAGATCGTAGACCCGCTTCAGCGCCGGTGCGAGCGCTTCTGGGCTGAAGTCGAGCTTCCCCCATTGCGGACGCTCAGCCGGGGCATCGGGCGCGAAGGTCTGCATGAAGGTCAGAAACTTGTTGGTCGCACCGATCACGCCCTTCAGGATCTTCGCGATCTTCGGCAGGAGTGCTTCAGCGCCGTTCCTTTCCAGCAGTTTGATCATCGGCCCGTACGTGATCGAGAGCCGCTCTAACGGCGTCTTGGTGTCGCCGTCCCAATGAGCGGCCGCAGTTTCGATCGCCGAAACGAACAGCAGCCACGACGTCTCCGGCGCGGAATCGGCGATCCACAGCGCGTTCTGATAGAGCCGCGCCGCCTTTACCAGCGCGACCGCCGCCGCAGCCGAAAGCAGCGGATAGGTCGCAAGCCGCGCAAGGTCGGTCAGCGCACGCTGGCCGTTCAGCCGTGGGATCTGCGGTCGTTGGTTCGGGGTCGGCAACGACGGCATGAACGAGGCATCGTGGGCGCGCGGGCGTCCCAGCGGATCGCTGTTCATGCCGAACTCGCGGTCTATCGGTCCGGCGATCAGACGCACCTCGAGCAGCAGCGCGGCGAGCGCCGCCACTTCGTCGAACAGCGTCCCCCCGTGATAGTGATCGTCGCTGGTCAACCGCGGGATACTCGCGTCGGGCATCAACATCAGCCCGGAGCGCAGTACGATGCCGGGCTTCAGATCGTATATCGTCCCGTGGCGCGTGCGCGGCACTGTGTTGAGGAAGCTGTACGGCCCGAAATCATAAGCTTCGGCGGTGAACCAGGCGTCGGAATAGAGCCGCATCTCGACGATCTGCAGCGGTTTGGCGCCCTCGCGGGCCGCCTGCCAGTTGCTCCAGCTGCGTGGTGCGGGGGGAGGCGGCACTTCGTCGTCCTCCGGCTCGTCTTCGCTGCTTTCGGTCATCGGTTCTCGCTCATTTTCATCCACGCATGGTGAAACATCGACACCTCAGCCGCAACCAACGACGGCGGTGACTTGGCCGAGGCTCAGTTTTCGCCGTCAGGCATTGCACCGCACTAGCGCATGCGAGCATCCGGACCTATTTTGTTCCGCAGAGTTCGGACGGACTGGACGATTCGATGACACATGGGAGGCCCGACAGCAGGGGTCCAGCATTCGAAGCGATGATGGCCGACATCGACGCCAAGCTGAAAGTGGAAGGGATCGAGATCCCTAGTCGCGCGCTGCTGGCGGTCCGCGAAGTATCCATGAAGTACAATCTGTCCATCCCGCTTGGCGGACCAGCCGAAGGGCTGCCCGACGATCTTCGCGAGAATGTCGATCTCGCCGAAGCGATCCGGCAGTGGTACGACGACAATTACGGCGACCGCATCAAGACGGATTTGTGCCCGGGCATGGCGGTCGTCGATCTCGACGGCGATCTCTACGAAATCCGCGTCCCGCGGATCTTCGGCGAAGCGCGGTTCGTCCTGTCGCGCGAGTGGATCCCCAATCCGGGAATCACGCGCGGTCCCGTCCTCTGCAACATCGTGCAGCTCGCATCCCACATGACACCGGCCAAGGCGGCGCGGCTGACCGACACCGCGCTGCGCGGCTTGGGCGAGATCTTCGAGATCGCGGTGCCCGCGCTCTATACGCTCGAGACCACGGGCCACCGGCTGATGCACATTGCGCGCGGCGACGTCGCCGTCGCTGTGAGGAGCCTGCTGGACCCCGGCGGGCGCTACGGCGAGTTCAAATGGGCATCGCTCCAGACGGCGGAAAAGGTCCTTAAAGCCGCGATCGACAAGAAGGGCGCGACCTTCAAGTTTACCCACGGGCTCGGGCAGCTGTGTGACGATTTGCGGGCCTGTGGCTTTAGCTTCGACGCCACCGCGCAGGTGGCCGCCATCCAGTGCAAGCCGGGCATCCGCTACGGCGATGAACCGTGCACCCGCGATGAGGCGCTCCGCGCGCATCACGCCAGCCTCGAGCTGGTCAACATCCTTAAAAGCGCGGGAGCCGGGTTCGAGCTCGGCATCGGCGGTCTCACCCGCGAGCATCGCAGCTGAACCGCGGGCGTCCCTATACCATGCAGATAGCCTATTTCGACGAGAGCGGGATCGACGGGGCCCACGGCATCACGCTGATCAGCGGCGTCGTGGCACGGCTTGGGGATTCGCCCCGCATCAACAGCGAGTGGCGGGAGCGCATCCGGCAGGACGGCGTGCCTTGCTTTCACTATTAGGAGTGCAAGAACCAGACCGGCGCTTATGCCGGCTGGGACTGGTGCGGGCGCTGCACCCCACATCTCGATCGGCTCGCCAAGATCGTTTCGGCCAATTCCATCGGCGGCATCACCGCCGCCTTCCAGAATGGCGATTGATCGGGAAAGCGCTGTGATGGAGCGGGCCGCAAGATGATCGGGTGGCTTCACCGGTTCGTAACGACCGTGATTTCTCAACCTCTCAGCCCGAAGCTGCCGAGTAGCGACTTGAGGAGCCCGCGTGGCTGCGAAATTGGCCGATTGGGTCCTTCGTTTGGTTGCGGCCCTGGCACCTCAACGCACGCTTGCGTCGTGCGGAACTCGAACACCGGCCAATCTTCGAATTGGACCAACTGCCGATATGAAAGGGACAGGGTTCCTGAGGTGTCGTCGTCGAGTGCGTAGTCGATCCCGACCATTGACGCGTCAGCTTTGCCGGCCGGTGTTTCGGAGTAAACAAGGCGCTTCATCGCCGTTGCGGAGAACAGCCAAGAGACCGCCTCGAAGTCGGCGCCGTAGACGTCTACGCCGTTCACGGATTCCAGGTAGGATGCTCCCGTCGCCTGCCGTGCCCGCTGCTCGGCCTGTCGGGACGCCTCATCCCTCGGCTGGCCAGGTTGCCGCAGCCGGATCGACGTCGCCGCGAGTCCGTTCGGCACCACCAGGACGGGTTCCGGGCCGACGAGCCCGGCCTTTGCCGTGACTTCGTTCCAGAACTCCGGCGAGTCCAGCTCGTGGGGCATCTCGACGACCTGGCGCGGCCTTGCCGCGAAGAAGTGCCAGGCCTGCCGCCCTGCTGCCTGGGCGAACTGCGAAGCCATGAAACCGTCGAAGTTGGACGAGGGCGGCTCCATCGGCGGTTCGACCAGACCCGCCTTCGCGACGCCGTTCACGCGGAATGTGCGGTCCGCGGCGTCCAATACGCCCTGCACCCTCTCCACCACCACGTCGCGGAACAACGGCACCTTCGCCGGGGTAGTCAGCAGGCTCGCCTCGGCGGCCGCGCGGATCGCCTCCAGCTTCGCGCTGTCGACCTGTCGAGCCTTGAGCCTCGCGAGCCGCGCCGTCTCGATCGCGGCACGCGCCGCCGCGATCGAGCTCAGCAGCGCCGCTTTGGCCGCCGCCAGGTCCCGCCCTGGCCTGAGCAGCGCGAACGCCGATGCGACTTGCGGCCAATCCCGGCCGGCCGCCTCCTCGACGTTCCTGAGCGCGCCGTCCAGTTCGCGACAGGAGGCGTCGGCGCGCGGCAGCAGGTCCTCGCGGGCGGCGAGCTCGCCGACGCCCCGGACCGCCGCCTCGGTCCCCCCGACGTCGGCCGCGGCGGTGAGCAGCGCGACGGTGGCGAGCCGCAGGTCGTCCCACGCGTGGCTCGTCGAGGGGGTGAAGAAGCGACCGGGTACGACGCGCCGTTCGGTCATGTTGTCGAGGGAGCGCACGAGTTCGTCGAGGCGCGCGCCGTGGCTGCGGTCCCGGGATCCCGATCCGGCGAGTTCGATGCGGGCGAAGTCGAGCAGCGCCTTGCGCAGGTCCGGGGGCTGGCTCTCCGGGCGGAACTCCTGGTCGGAGGCGCCCTCCCGCCGCCCCAGCTCGGCCGCCGTCCTCGCGCCGATGCCTGAGGCCTGCTTTCCCTCCATCGTCCACCTAAGCAGCAGCGCCGCCGTCACCAGGAGCACGTCGGCGTGGCAGTCGCGCAGGACGGCCGCGAACAGTTCGCCCGGACGGCTCGATGGCGAGTGCGCGTAGGCGAGGGGTGCCGCCAGGGCGGTGGCGGCGGCCCAGTCGAGATCCAGCAGTTCCGGGTAGACCAGTCTGCGCCACCGCAGCTCCGCATGCTCCGGCAGGCGGTGGTCGAGCGCATCGGCCCAGCGCACAAGCGCCTCGCGGAACAGCGCCGCGGCCGCGTCGTCCTCGTTCCAGACCGCGACCGCGAGGCAGTAGGCGGTGTTGGACAGGTGCTGCCAGAGGAATGGCCAGGCCGCCCTGAACGACAACCACGCGCGTGCGTCGTCCGCGTCGCTCCGCTCCTTCCAGTCGAACACGCTGGGCACGACCTGGAGGAGGCTCGCCCACGCCCCGACGATGTCGGGCAGCACGTTGGCGTACGCCTTCGCGTCCGAGCCGGCCATGGTGATCCGTGGGGTGGCGCTGCCCCCCGGAGGCGTGTCCGTTGTCGTCCGCCGTGTGACCCAGCCCTCTACGCGATGCATCATCATGGGGCCGAGGTCGAGTAGCACCTGGATCACCGTGGGTGGCAGGGCGGGATCACCGGGGCGAGGCAGCAGGAGCATCGGCACGCGCGTGAGCGAGCGGATGAAGTGGTCGTCGTCGGGGATCGCCTCCGCGGCTCGCGCGATGAGCCGGGAATACTGCCGCACCCAGTCCCGGTGGGGCGGGTTCCAAGCGTTGCCAGCGATCTCCGCATAGCTGAACGGGGCCCCGTCGGCGGATCGTGAGGCGTTCGCACTGAGGAGAAACCGGTGATAGCGCGTCATCTCGCTCAGGGCGCTGTCGAAGGCAATGGGAACCCGTCGGTCGATCTGCTGCGCGACCCGGTCGGCGAGTTCCTCCAGGATCTCCGTTGGGGTGGGTAGGTCAGCCTTCATCGCCGGTCCTCTGGAAGACGAAGGCGCGCGCGAGTACTTCCTTTTCGAGCCAATCGAGGGGAACGCCGCCGCGCCGTCGGCACCAGGCGACCCGGCCGGTGACCCGGCGATCGAGCCGCAGGTTGAAGGACAGGACTGGGCCCCGGTCGCTCAGGCTCCGCGCCGTCTCGGTCCGGGTAGGCGTCGCGGCGATGCATCGGCGCGACCAGCGGCGCACGACCCAGCGGACCCAGGTCATGCGGACGTCCCGCAGCGCGGCGGGGTGCCGGAAGTCCGTCTCAATCTCGTTCTCCATCGGCGGCCCGAAGTCGAAATCGAACGCCACCAGCGGCCTGTCCTGCTCGGCCATGTCGGTTGCCACGTCCTCTAGGAGCCGGCTTCCTTGGGAGAACAGCGTTTCGCGCAGGCGCGCCGTCATGTCCCTGGGTTGGATCAGGTTGGCGGTGTAGCGCTCCCTGAGCGCCTCGCGGGCGGGCTGCTGCACGAAGCGAAAGGTGGTCGAGATGAACTGGCCGACCGCGGCCAGGTTGAGGAGCAGCCAGCCGGTATGGAGCCCGAGCAGTACCAGCTTGAAGAGCAGCGAGGCGGTGCCCAGCCCGGTCAGGTGCAGGGCGAATTGGAGGGGCCAAAGAAGCTGCGCGCAGAGCACCATAAGCAGCGCGATGCAGCTCGCGACGGTCTCGAACGCGAGCGACTCGCGGTAGTAGATCTGAACGTCGGTGGAGGCGTTCTCGCGCTGCGCGATAAGTGTGACTAGCGCCAGCGCGAGCGAGACGGCGCCTAGGACCCCTACCTGCGCGCCGATGAAGTAGCTGGAGACGTATAGTATCGTCGGCTTGATGTCGGGGATCGCGGCTTCAGTCGACCAGCTTGGCAGCCAACCCGGGACGGTCGAGGCAGCCAGCGCTTCGGCGGCGACGAGTAGCACATCGACCACCAGATAGGCCGCGAGGAACCTCGCGATAGAGCCGGGCACCAGGAGCCTGCGCAGGGCGCGGTGCGTCCAGCCGTAGCGCGCGCGCCGTACCGCAGGGCTGCCGCGGAGTTGGTCACGGACTTCGCGTGCAACCCAGCGGTCGATGCTGCCGGTCCAGCCGCCGTGTCTCCAGTCGATCACGGACGGCTGATCCTCGCCGCGTTCCGGCGAACCGGGGCCGCCCGGGAGTCGGAGCGCCCGAAACGGGCGTTGCGGACGGACCCGGCGGTCGAGGCGGGGCCCGTCGGAGCCGGGCGGCTTGCCTGATATCCGGCCCCGGTGGCGAGGGCTGCAATCGTTGTGCTCATCTCACCCAGTAAGCGCCGCGACGGGCGCGGACGTCAATCGCGACCGTATGTCCCTTTCCGGTCGCAACCTAAGGCAGTCCCACCAAGGTTGCTCTTCACACCAGTGGGCCTGCCTGCTTTGGAATAGTGCGGCATCGCCTGATCGGGCGAGCCGATGCTGTCATGGACGTCTGCTCTCGGGTCGCGGCAGACCGGCGCTTTAGGTCCGAATCTGGGTCTTGGCGGCTTCGACAGCGGCGTGAACAAACGTCCGCTTTTCGTTTCGGTCGCCCCGAAGCCGTCAGTGCGAAACCGGCCCAACTCCCGTCACTTGCAACATGCAAAAGCTCCTTTGCGATTCCGCCTAGGGATCGGCTGCTTGCGATGCTCTGAGCGCTGGCCCTGCCGAGTTCCACGAGGGCCGTGGTGCGAAGCATCAGGGAGCGAATGGAAGACCAGCGCGGAAGGTGTGGATCTAATCCTGCTGGTACGAGGCGAGATAAAGCGGCATCCTGTCCGGCATGGATAACGAACACCCCAGCTGGGCCGACGCTGAATTGACGCGTGAATTGCCGCACCTGGCGGCTGCGAGTGAAACTCAAACAGTCGAGTTCAAGCGCGAGTTCCCGAAGCACGCCGGCGATCTTGCCAAGGAAATTGCGGCGTTCGCGACGTCCAATGCGGGCGTGATCCTTCTAGGTGTAGAAGACAGCGGCGAGATCATCGGTATTCCGGAAGGGGGAAAGGATGTTGTCCGGCGTGGCATTCGCGAGCGTCTCGAAGGTATCTTCAATCTTGTCCGGCCCACGATCACGCCGGGCATCCGGTTTGCGGTTTTCGAGAACAAGGTCGTCGCGGCGATCACGGTTCCGAAAGGCGCCCAGCCCATCTACTACGCTTCCAGCATTCCCTATCACCGCCTGCTAACGGCGGCCCGGCCCATGGCACCAGACGACGTAATCGAGGCGGTGCTTTCCTGGAGCACGGCTCACGGCCAAACCTCGCCCGAGGCGGAATTCCTCGGAGGACTGGCGCCTTTCTGGGCTCAGGTGGACTTGATGGTTTCTGAGCGGAAGCTTCGCCAACTGAACCCATGGGCCGAGAATCTTCGCTGGACTGCAGGGCATCAGGCCGACCTTGCGCGCCGCTTCGCCGCGAGCGTGCCCCACGAGCTGGAAGCCTTGGTTGAGCCTTTGGACAAGCTCGCTTCGGCACTGGAAGTGATCGCACAGGAACGTCCCATGCTTTCTGGACCCAGCCTCGAGGTTCTCGGCGCAATCCAGGATGCTGAGCAAATCGTCGAGGAAGTCCGCGCCAAGTACCTCGGGCCGGGAAGGTTTAACGCCAAGGTGGTGGCCGATCAGAGGGCGGTGGTCGTCTCCGAGGCCAAGCTCCTCAGCGGCCTGATCGAGCGGATTGATGCAGATTCGAGCGGCTCAATCTATCAAGCTGCGCAGTCGGAGGCGAGCGAGCGTGGGGAAGCGCTCTTCTACGTAGCCTCGATCGGCGCCGGCGTGGGAGATGCGGCCGCCTGCGCGGAATTGCGGGAGATCGCTGCAGCCCTTCGCGTTATCGAGAAGATGTCGGTGTACATGGATGGTGGGAAATCGCTCCTAAAGATCTTCGATGCCGCACGCGACGCTGATCGTCGTCTCCAGCAATGGCTGCGAGTAGGGAGGCGTGATGGCGCTGCGGAGGCCGGCTCATGACCGACACGCGGTAGAGCTGTGAGATCATAGGTCCCGCGCGGCTCGCCTAGGCCGCGCAGCGCCTTCGGTCGATTAGCTCTGCGAATGTCCGCATAAGCGGTCACGGCACTCGAAGCTGCCAGACCGATAACGGCCTAATTGCGGACGTGCAGCATCGTCTGAATGAATGTCCGAAGTCGGGGAGCGGGGTGGGCGCCCTGAATGTCTGAGTGTGGGTCTCAGCCGTCACTCTGAAAGGCGAGCCGGGCTTGTACGATTTCGAGCGCTTCTGGCGGCTATGATTGCTGGAGCCCTTGCGGTTCAGTGCAGCACGCCTCGCCATCGATTAGTACCGTGGGAATGGCTGTCAGTGGTGCAAGTGTGTTCGGCTAGTCCCCGGGTAGGGGGCGCCTCGCTTTGCAAGGCCGACGCAAGCGGGGCTGGATGCCGTCTTCTTTGCACTTAGTGCCCTTGCTCTACCAGCACCTACAGAAGCATTGGGCTTGCAACCATTGATGAAGTGTGCGTCCATCACCTTATAAGTAAACGAAGGTCTAAGGAGCTCGGCATGATGAAGGGTTTATTGTTGGCAGGTGCGATGATTGCGGGTGTTTCGCTGTACGTGATGGCGCCGCAGGCCAAAGCGGCGGACGGAGGCGGTGGTTGCAGTGGTAAGCTGGTCGAGTATGTTCCTTTCACCGCCAACGGGCAGAAAATCGGACAGCTTCAACTGTACTACAATGCGCAGACCGGCGCCAATTGCGCCCTGATGCTGCATGGCGGCTCGACCTGGGGCGTGACGCGCGACACCGGGGTGGCGCTGTACAGAAAGCGGCGCGGCGATCAAAACTACTCTCAGCCCGCTTATCAGCGTGGTGCATACCGTTACCAGGCTGGCCCGATCCGTACCGCTGGCGATGGCTGGTGCGTAAGGGCGGGCGGCGGGATCACGCATGCAGGCAAGCATCACTCTCTTTATACTGGCGCTCATTGCGGCTGATGTCTGAGCGCAAAGGTGGTCTAGCTGGCGACCGACTACTGATTTGGCCGTTCGCGACGGCGGCGGCGGTCGCGGTGTGGTTACTGTTGCCCGCAGAGCGAGTAGAGCGTGTGCCTGCCAAAGCTAGCATCACCGTCGTTAAGGCCCGGCCCGAGCATAGTCAGGCGCAGGCTGTGCCGCTGAGGGCAGCGGCGGAGCAATCTCCAGCTCCGATTCCTGGGTCGGTAGCGCCGACGCCAGCGGTTGTTGCCCCCGAGGAGCGGTTCGAGCTGCCCTTCAATCTCTTCGCTGTCGAGAGCGAAGGATCAACGGAGCCGCCCGTCGGAGAGGGCGGTGCAGCGCTCGATCAACCGTAACTTCTACCAGGTCGCGGTGTTTACGATCGCCAGAGCGGACGCGGAGAGCGAACGGAGCGGCAGCGCCCACGTTCAGCCATCGGCGGCTAGAAAGCGGTCTACAAAGAGCGACCCGCCATAGGCTGTGATCAATTCACCAGGTGAAGAAACGGTGGAGAATTACGAGCGCAGCCACGAGCCACAGAGTTAAAGCGAACCGCCTTCCTGCGCGAACTTGCAGCACTCGGCCGTCCTGCATCCGGATAGCCTTCTTGTTCCAAGTCCATCATGTGAAGGCAGCAAACGGAAGAGTCACACATAAGAGACCGATCACGTAGGTTGTCCACGCTGGTGCGCCAAAGCGACTGATCAACCAAGACAGTAGCAGAGCAATCCCACACGCCGGCACGATCATGCATCCCAACGCTGGGCCGTAGGAGACGAAATCGTCTACGCCAACGATGTTCCAGTCTTGTGTGTTCTCTTCTTCGTTGCTGCTCACATCTTCACGCTACTGATGACGTGACTTTCCGCAGCACCTCGGTCGCGCCACCGACGGTTTCCACCACCAGACATTGCCGTTCCTGCTAATGCAGCCGTGCTTGAAAGCGGCCTTTCGGCCTAAATGAACAAGTGGTACGTTTTGGGGAACGCACAGAGCGGCCTGAACGGCGTCTTATGGGTCACAAGGACCGAAGGCTTTTAACAATTTCGCCTGTAACTGTATGGCGACATAATGCACGATCGCGCGACCCTTGCCTTCTACGGATCCGACGCAAGCAAGTATGTCGCCCGCTATCGGGGCGAGCAGCACCGTGATTTGATGGGCTTCCTCGACCGCCTTCCGCCAGCCGCGCGGGTTTTGGAACTGGGTTGCGGGGGCGGTGGCGACGCCGCGGCTATGCTAGCGCGCGGCTTCGACGCGGTACCGACTGATGGCTCGCCGGAGATGGCGCAGGAGGCAGCTGTCTTCCTAGGCCGACCAGTGGAGGTGCTGATGTTCGAGGACCTCGCCGATGAAGACGTTTATGACGGCGTCTGGGCTAGCGCGTCTCTGCTGCACGTACCTATCGCCGATCTTATGACCATCCTGACGCGTGTGCATCGTGCGCTGAAACCCAGCGGGCTCTTCTATGCTAGCTATAAAACCGGGGCAGGAGAGGGGAGGGATCAGTTCGGCCGCTACTACAACTATCCGTCCAGAGAAGTACTTGTCGCGTCATACATCGCGGCGGGGGCCTGGTCATCGTTAGAGGTCGAAGAGCAGCAGGGCAGCGGCTACGACAACCAATCGACGCGCTGGGCAGCCGTGATTGCGAGAACAGCGTTCGGCTAGAACGCTGCGTCATGTTGTATGGCTGCGTTCCACTCGATAATTCGCGCCAGCTTAGCCGCGTCGTAGTTGCGCTGCAGGAAGGTTACTCGGAGAGCTGAGGTTGATCCTGTCTGTGCCATCAGCGTCTCGCCTAACGGATGGTGGCTGGTGATCAGAAACTCGTTGCGACGGTGCAGGCGAGAAACGAGTTCTAGTGCAGGCACGCAGTCGAATTTACCTGCGCTTCCCCGATTGCAGTGGCGGCAGGCTAGAACGAGGTTCCAGACACCGTTCGGGTTGCCACTCAGCAGCAGTCGGAGTGCCCACGGGAAAACGTGGTCTATGTCGGCAGCAAGCCGCCCTGGCTCGATTGTGACGGGCGTGAAGCAGTAGAAGCAGCGACCCTTCTGATATCCATTCAGCGCCGCCCTAGCGGACGTCACTGCTACGCGTCGCGATCCGTCTGCGGCGGTGAATGCTTGGCTTTCGTTATCATACGCTATGAGGGAGCTGGTGACGCCCAGTTTCCACGCGGTCTCCACTAAGCACCACCGCGCCTCAGTTTCAGACCCGAGGTCGGCGGCGGCAGGGTCATGTGCGAGTGCCTGCAGCGCATTTGTGATCCGGATGCCGGCGGTTGTGGAGCGCTCGTCGAGAAAGAAGCGCTGCTCGACCTCCTGAGAGCCGAGACGATGGAAGGCATCGATGACGTTGTTGAAGCCGAGCGACACCGTGATCGACTGCAGCTCGTCGTCAGAGACATTCCCAGCGTTTGCCCCTCTGCAAGCTTCCAAAAAACGGCTGGATTGGCTGGTTGCCTGCTTTGCTGCTTGAGCAAGATGCGTTCGCAGATGGCGCGTGTACGGACCGGCTAGCTCTTCCAGTTTGATCAAGTCAGGGCCACCGCGCGCTACCTCGAGCAGCGCCTTCGCCAGCGCGAACTTATAGGAAGCAACATTCCGGCCGAACAGCATCAGTGCACGAAACTGGTTGTGGCTGGTGGGTTGAACGGCAAGGAATGGCGTCATAGCTCAATCTACAAACCGGTTTTGTTCGAAACCGCGCCAGCCCGCGGTGGGTGGCGTATAGCCTGTTATATCGCGGATACGATGCCGTGGCTCCGCGCACGAGCAAGCTACTCGAGACGATATTCGGGAAAAGGGACTGGTCCCATCAGTGTGATGGGACCAGTCCCTTTTCAGAATGGTCAAGGCTACCCTCGGCCCCGGGTGACATGCTGAGGAAGATTGATGCTGACACGTCGCTTGCTGCGTCCCGGACCGTGCCGCGTGCCAGATGGGCGTAGCGCTTGGTGGTTTGCTCGCTTGCATGACCCAGGATCTTACCGATAACCAACAAGGACATACCGCTGGCGGCGGCAACTGACGCGAAGGTGTGGCGGAGGTCGTGGATGCGCGCATCTTTTAGCCCGGCACGCTCCCGCACCCGCTGCCAGAATGGCTGCAGATCTGTGAGGCGCCCGCCGGGCAGCTTGCCTGTTAGAACCCACGGATTGCCGTCAACTTGTAAGATCTGGCGCAGCACAGCGAGGACTGGGTCGCCAACCGGTACGTCCTTCGCGCCGGTCTTGGAGTCTGGAAGCCGCAGCAACCCAAGCTTGAAGTCGACGTAATCCCACTGCAGTGTCATGACCTCGTTCAACCGGCATCCGGTGAGCATCAGCAGACGCACGGCAACAATGGCCGAAGGCATTTCTATCCGCTCCGCCTCCATTTCGGCCAACACCTCGCCAACGCGGCTGAGCTCGGCTCCGCTGAGGAAGCGTTCCCTCTTCCTTTCCGGGTACTTCTTGATGCCCTTACGCGGATTGGTGCCTTCAGGCCGGTGGCCCCATTCTTCGGCCAGCCCAAACATCTTAGAGACTACCTCAATCGTCCGATTAGCCTGCGTCGGCTTGTGTCCCAGATCACGATGCAGCCTGGCAATGTCTTGCCGCGTCACCTCGTCAACCCGCTTAGCCCCGATGGCAGGCAAAATGTATGTCTGGAGAGATCGACGGTACTCGGCGGCTGTGCTCGGCTTCACCCAAAGCGCGACATGACGGTCATCGAAGATTTCGGCAAGTTGGCGCACACTCAAGACCCGGCGCTTAGCATCGCGCTCGGCGGCGGGGCTGCCGCCCATCTGGACTTTGGCAGCGGCGGAACGCGCCTGCTCGCGCGCTAGCGCTAGTGACAGAATACCTACTTCACCGATCTTGAGCTGCCGCCAGCTATTACTCTCATCGCGGTAGCGATAAACCCAGACCCGGCGACCCGAGGTCAGGAAGCGGATGCCGAAGCCTCGGACATCATCATCCCAGAGGAATTCCTTGTCGTGGACGGTTGCTGCCTCCACGATGGCCTTTGTCAACTTGGTCATGAAAGTCTCCTGATACCTGCGCACTTTCCGGACCCGTTTCAGGAAGCACCTGGGAAGCAGGGTGCAGAGTAACGGCGCGAAGGCGCGAGAACATCACGAGCGGCATGCCTGCCTTACAGTCAAGCTAACTGCCTAGTATAACGTAAAAGAAGGTAGAAGTAAGAACACGTGCGTAAATTGAGCTACAGTACTCATAACCTGAAGGTCACAGGTTCAAATCCTGTCCCCGCAACCAACACAGCCCGCAAGTCGAAAGACTTAGCGGGATTTTTTGCGTCTGGCGTAGGCGCATGGCCCCAGCATTGACTCGAATCCTTCGGGCAGATTGATCGCTAGTTCTCGGTTATGGGCGTCAGGTCCACGCGCTTGATCAGCAGCCGTATACGCTCGAACGCTTCGGCTCGCTGCGCCTCATCTTCGAAGACGCTCGTCGGATAGGTGATCTGTGCCGGTAACTCCGACCTAGATGTGCTGGCGGCAGTTCACGCCCAGTCGATTGAACCCGCCCCACCTCGTCCGCAGTCACAATGACCGTCCGGACGAAGTGAAAGGCGGGTATTTCATTCTCGAAGCGGGCTGGAGCCCCTTTCCGCGACGCAAGCTACTTCACGGGCGTCACGATCGGGGCGCCCTCGTTCTTGACGAGCACCGCAACGAACTTTGCCGTCTTGGTCCGGCTGCCATTGCGACCCACGATATGAACGTCGTCGCGTCCCTCGAAGTAGGTCTGGCCCGGATGGAGGGTGACAAGCTTGCCGCCCTCGACCTGCATGATGATCGTGCCTTCGAGCACGTACAGGAACACGGATGCATCGTGGCGGTGGATCGGGTCAATGTCGCCGGGTGCATATTCGACGAGGATCATCGTCCCCTCCTTGCCGGGTAGGCCGGCAAGGGGGCGGGTTTGCAGTTCGGTGACCTTGCCGGCCACGAGGGCCAGCCTGGTCCACAGCGACGACCGGCGACCGCCCGTGTCAACCTGCAACATAGGAAGCCCCCTTCGGATGAGCGGCGCGGAAGCCGATCTGTAGCCGGTTCCACAGGTTGATGGCACCGATGGTGAGGGTGAGGTTGACACGCTCCGGCTCGCTGAACGCTTGCTCGATCAGGGCGTAGTCGGCATCGGGCGCGCCGGTTTCGGCGACCAGGGTGAGCGCCTCGGTCCACGCAAGCGCCGCGCGCTCGCGCTCGCTGTACAGCGAAGATTCACGCCAGCCGTTCAGCAGATAGATTCGGAATTCGTCCACGCCGTGCGCGCGGGCATCGGTCGCATGCATATGCAGGCAATAGGCGCAGCCGTTGATTTGTGATGCGCGAAGCTTCACCAATTCCAGCAGCTCGAACTCGAGGCCGCTATCCTTGAACGTCGCCTCCAACGCGAAGAGCGTTTTCATGGCAGCCGGTGCAAGTGTGAATTGATTTGTCATACGTGGTGTCATTATGGTTCTCCATGACGTTCGGATTGTCGTCATGAACTTGACGAGAGAGCATCGTCGGATGTGACATGTGAAATTCCAATTATCATCCGGCGCCAAGAGTATTTCTGGGTACAGGGCGATCCTCAGTGATTATCGTGCGCAGATAATTCCTCAGCTTCCAACATACTGGCGACATGTCGCAGCTTGTCGGGATTGCGCACGATGTAGATCGCCGAGATCTTCCCATCGCGAATTTCCAAGGCCGTCGTCTGAAGCAACTGCCCGCGATCAATGCTGACAAGCCCCGGCAAGCCGTCGATCGTGACCGCTCGCAGCAGTGTCGGTCTGAGATGCGCCTTGCGCGCAACGCCCACGAACAACCGGAGTACGCGGTCCATGCCGTGGATGACGTTGGGGAAGGCGGTGACCCTGCCGCCGCCATCGGCATGGAACGTCACGTCTTCCGCCAGCATGGAAGCTAGCGCCACCGCGTCGCCGTCACGCGAAGCGACGAAAAACGCGCGTGCAATCCTGTCCGCCTCGGCTTGGTCGACTCGGAAGCGTGGTTGCTTCTCCTGAATGTGCCGGCGCGCACGCACCGCCAATTGGCGGACGGCGGCCGTGTCTCGCCCAAGGGTCGCCGCGATGTCCCTCAGGGCGATACCGAACACGTCGTGGAGCAGGAAGGCAGCACGTTCCAGCGGGGATAAGCGTTCCAGTGCCAACATCAGCGTAAGTGTCACATCGTCGGCAATATCTTCCTGCGGGTCGGACGAACCGATGAGCGGCTCCGGGATCCAGGCTCCGACATAGGTCTCTCGCCGGGCGCGCGCTGACTTCATCTGGTCGAGGCACAGCCTGGTCACGACACGCGTGAGGAAGGCGGCCGGGGTATCGATACCGCCTTCGACCTGCGACCAGCGTAGCCAGGCATCCTGGACGATGTCCTCCGCCTCCGACACCGAGCCGAGCATACGATAGGCAAGGCGTTGCAGTCGGGGGCGTTGCGCCTCGAAATCCGCTAGCCGTTGCTCGACGTGCGTCATGCTGTGTCTCTCGATCAGGCTCGTCGCTGGCGGCCCTTGCTTGCTCACCGCGAGCATATAGATGCTCAGGAATGGGTATGCGGCCGCGCGACCGATGTCGCCAACCACTGATCGAAGCGGATCGGCATGATCCTCGCTCCAGGTCCCGGAGTCAGCGAGTCGTCGTCGATCGACATGCCAAAATACGGTGCGTCGTCTTCCACGACGATCTTTCGACCGTCGTCTACATGTCCCAGCCACGTCGCGACGAACTCGTCGAGCGGCGCACATTCGGGCCCGGCGATTTCCGTGATGCCGTTAAGCGGCGCGTCCAGCGCGGTGTCCGCCAGAGCCTCGGCCACGTCCGCTGAGGCCATCGGTTGCATAGCCGCAGTCGTCAGGTGGACCACGTGATCGCGCGTCGAGAAGTCGGCAATGCCACCGACAAACTCGAAGAACTGCGTCGCGCGCACGATGGTGTAGGGAATATGGGATCGCATGATCAGGCCCTCCTGCGCGAGTTTGGCGCGGAAATAGCCGGAGCTTTGCAGGCGTTGCGTGCCGACCACCGACAAGGCGATGTGGTGACGCACGCCAGCAGCCTGTTCTGCCGCCAGCAGGTTGCTGCCCGACGTCTCGAAGAACTCCATCGCTGCGGCATCCTCGAACGAAGGGGAATTAGCGACATCGATGACGACAGCGGCGTTGTTGAGAACACGCGCCAATCCTTCGCCGGTTATAGTATTCACCCCGTTCGCGGGTGATGCGGCGATGGCTTCGTGTCCTGCGCGCGATAAGCGAGCTACGACCTGGCTTCCGACAAGGCCTGTGCCGCCGATGGCTACGATCTTCATGGACGTTCTCCCTGGCGGCAATGGCACCGCGGTTCAGTCCACGCTTGACGAGGTGGCCGCCTGAAGTGTGACATCCGTGAAAAGAAATCGAGGTGCTGAACGGCACAGGGGGAGCGGCCGGGTGCCAGGAGTGGGTCTAGGGCGCTCCGCAACGGTAGCATCGCCGTGACGTGCTTCGCGCTTTGCACTGCCATCACCGATCTGATGATCGTGAACAGACGTCAGCTTTTGGGAAAGCATCGGTCGCCGGCTTGATTTTAGCTTTCGGTCGTCGCGTCACCAGGTTGAGTGCACGAACAGCTCACACCGCTCGATTGCCCATCAATTCGCCCAGGCGCACTTTTCGCTCGGGCGTCCAGTCTTGGTTGAAGGCGATGGCTCCCTGCCTGAACAACATCACGATCGTCGAGCCGAGAAGGAAGCGGCCCATCTCTTCGCCTTTCTTCAACACGATGTCCTGTTCGGCATAGCTCCATTCGGTCGTTCTGCTGGTGCGCTTCGCGTTGACCACACCGTGCCATACGGTCGCCATGCTCCCGACGATGGTCGCGCCGACCAGCACCATCACGAAAGGGCCATGTTCCGCTGTGTCAAAGACGCAAACCACTCGCTCGTTGCGGGCAAAGAGGTTCGGCACGCCGCGTGCTGTGACCGGGTTCACCGAGAACAGCTTCCCCGGCACGTAGATCATGCGCGTGAGCTTGCCGTCGCAGGGCATGTGCAGTCGGTGATAATCCTTGGGGGACAGATACAGGTTGGCGAAGCTGCCGTGGCGAAACTGGGCGGCCAGTGCGTAGTCGCCGCCGACCAGATCCGTTGTGGTGAATCGATGCCCCTTTGCTTGTAGCAGATGATGGTCATCGATCGCGCCGAACTGGCTGATCGCGCCGTCGACCGGGCAGACGAAATCGGCGGCTGCCATCGGGCGCAAGCCGGCTTTGAGGGGACGGGTGAAGAAGTCGTTGAAGCTCTTGTAGCTGCCCATGTCCGGATCTGCGGCTTCGCTCATGTCGACTGCGTATTGGCCAACAAACCAACGGATCAGCCGCGTCGTTATCGCGCCTCCCTGCGCACCGGCGATCCGACCGGCAAAGGTGGTCAGGCGCTGCTTGGGCAGTATGTACTGGAGCAAGACTTTCAGGCGATCGGACATCAGTACCTCGAGCTATCCTGCTATGGCCATGAACCCGTAGGCCCGTTGTTGGCAATGCGGGTGGATGAGCGGATCGACGGCGTGCTGGCCGGCGCAGGGATCGAACTGTGAGCGCGCATGGACCCGCGCTCTGAATGCCGTGCAGCCGACATGGATGAGTGGCCGAAGTCGGGCGCCGAGATCTGGGCGAGAACGGCCGCAACTGGCTCATATTCGCTTGTCGGTACGTCTAAGCCAGTGTCAGTAAGACAGATGGATCCGCAATCGAATTTCTTAGTTGCTGCTGGCACGTACGATAGCGGCGGAGGAGGCGGGATGTACGCGCTGCGTCAGCGCGCTGATGGGGACCTGGCTCTCGGGAGCGTCTATCCTCATGCCGCAAACGCCTCGTTCAGCGTATACTCCGCCCGTCATGACATCCATTATCTCGTCGACGAAAACGCAGGCAGCGTCGGAGCCTATCGCCATCGCGGCGGGCGCTGGGAAATGTTGGCAACGATCCCGACCCAAGGAGCTGCGCCGTGCCATATCGCGCTGAACCCTGCCGAAACCCTTCTGGCCGTCGCCAATTATGCCAGCGGCAGCGTGTCGCTCTTTCGCTTGGATATGCACGATGGATTGCCGCGGGAGCGAGCGCGTGTGCACGCCAATCATGGTTCCGGCCCTGATGCGCAGCGGCAGGACCGGCCCCATGCGCATTGGGTCGGATTTAGCGCCGACGGGCGCTGGCTCTATCAGGCAGATCTTGGAACGGACGAGATCCTCGCTTTCGCCATCGACGGCGCGGGCGACCTTCGCGCAGCACAGCGGTCCTATCAGGCGCCGCCAGGCTCGGGCCCGCGGCATCTGCTGCTCCACCCCCATCTGACCGGCAAAGTCTATCTAGCGAGCGAACTTGCCAGCACGCTCACGGTGCTGGATCATGCTGACGGCAAGTTCCACAATCCGCTGATCATGTCGACGCTGCCGGCCGATTGGCAGGGCGACACGATCGTCGCACACGTAGCGATCAACCAAGCCGGCACCCGCCTTTACGTCTCGAACCGCGGGCACGACAGCATCGCGGTGTTCGCGATCGGCGACGATGCCATCCCAACGCTATTGCAACATGCCCGCGCTGGCGGCGCGTTCCCGCGCTTCTTCCTGCTCCTCGAGGACCAAGCCCTGATGCTCGTGGCGAACGAGAAGGGGCAGACGGTTTCTACGCTGGTGATCGATGGCGACGGTTGCCTTTCGCCAACGGGAACAGAGCTCTCGATCCCCGGCGTTTGCTATCTTCTGATCCCCGCTTCCGCTAAAGGCGAAAACCGCGACTAACCGTCCGAGCAGCGGCAAGGATGATGATCGGCAGCAGGCACATAACCTGCGCGCGCGAACGAACAGTCGACTCTACAGCTGCATGATGATTGCCCGTTCCCGAAACAGCTTCTGTTTCGCCAAAGCCTTGACGAACTGGCCACAATCCATTGCCGGTGGTCCCTTGGGATCGATGACAGCGTCGCCACGGCCCGTGGCAGCAGCCCCCGCCGCAAGGCACAATGGACGGGGTCAAGTCGCCGTCTGGATCTATGGTTGGCGATGCCGGTGAACGGACAACTAAATGGACAGCCGCGTCAGGAGGTTGAACGTATGCACTTGGAAGAGCTTGCGTAACGCGGTCGAAAACACGGGCCGAACGTAATACTCGACCCTCGTCTATCTATGTCCAGACCAAAATCAGCCATAGCCGCGGCGTCGAGGGTGGGGATCACATGAGAACCTCACATGCGATCCACAATTCTGCTAAGCTGTCGTCGTGCGAAACCCGCGCGGAGGACAATCGCTATGACGAACGGTGCACTAAGCCCGGCCGACGCTCCCGCCATGTCGGGTTCCGCGACGGCAAAGGCAGGCCCGCTGTCCGACGACATGCTCCGTCGAATGGATGGATACTGGCGAGCCGCCAACTACTTGTCGGTCGGACAAATCTATCTGCGGAGCAATCCGCTGCTCGAAGAACCGCTTGCGATCGAGCATGTGAAGACCCGGCTACTCGGGCATTGGGGAACGACACCGGGGCTGAACATGCTCTACGTCCACCTCAATCGGGTCATCGTCGAACGCGAGCTCGACATGATCGCGATTATCGGCCCGGGGCATGGTGGGCCGGGGCTGGTCGCCAACACCTATCTCGAGGGCTCCTACACCGAGCGCTATCCGGCGATCGAGCGGAGCCGCGGCGGGATGGACCGTCTGTTCCGGCAATTCTCCTGGCCCGGCGGCATCCCGAGCCATGTCGCCCCGGAAACGCCCGGGTCGATCCATGAGGGCGGGGAGCTCGGCTATTCGCTTGCTCATGCCTTTGGTGCGGTGTTCGACAATCCCGATCTGATCGCCGCCTGCGTGATCGGCGACGGCGAAGCCGAAACCGGCGCATTGGCGACGAGCTGGCACAGTAACAAATTCCTGAACCCCGCGCGCGACGGCGCGGTGCTGCCGATCCTGCACCTCAACGGCTTCAAGATTGCCAACCCGACCGTATTGGCGCGGATCGGTCAGGACGAGTTGATCGACCTGATGCACGGCTATGGCTATGAGCCGCACTTCGTTGCGGGCGACGATCATGCCGACGTGCATCAGCTGCTGGCGGCCACGCTCGATACCGTGCTCGACCGCATCACCGCGATACAGTCCGCCGCGCGTACGGCTGATGCGGGCGCCGTACGTCCGCGCTGGCCGATGATCGTGCTGAAGACACCCAAGGGCTGGACCGGGCCGAAGGTCGTCGATGGTCAGCCCGTCGAGGGCACGTGGCGTGCGCACCAGGTGCCCATCGCGGACTTCAAGGATCCGGAGCATCTGCGACAGCTCGAGGCGTGGATGCGAAGCTACCGTCCCGAGGAGGTGTTCGACGAAGCGGGCAAGTTCCGCGAAGACTATGCGTCCCTCGCGCCGACGGGGCATCGGCGCATGGGATCGAACCCGCATGCCAATGGCGGGGAATTGATGAAGCCGCTGTCGCTGCCGGATTTCCGGGCATACGCGATCGCCCAGTCGGGGCCGGGCGCGGTGAAGGCAGCGGCGACTGCGGCGTTGGGCGGCTATTTGCGCGATGTCATTGCCCTCAACGCCGATTCCGCGAACTTCCGACTGTTCGGGCCCGACGAGACCGCGTCGAACCGCTTGCAGGCTGTGTACGAAGTGACGGGCAAGGCATGGATGGCCGAGACCGATGCGAGCGACACCGATCTCAGCCGCGATGGGCGCGTGATGGAGGTGCTAAGCGAGCATCTCTGCCAAGGCTGGCTGGAAGGCTATCTGCTCACCGGCCGGCACGGGCTGTTCTCGTGCTACGAAGCGTTCGTGCACATCGTCGATTCGATGGTCAACCAGCATGCCAAATGGCTGAAGGTCACGCGCACCATCCCGTGGCGCAAGCCGATCGCCTCGCTCAATTACCTGCTGACCTCGCATGTCTGGCGGCAGGACCATAATGGCCTGTCGCACCAGGATCCCGGCTTCCTGGACCATGTCGCGAGCAAGAAGGCCGATGTGGTGCGGATCTACCTGCCGCCCGACGCCAACTGCCTGTTGTCGGTGGCGGATCACTGCCTGCGCAGCCGCAATTACGTGAACGTGATCGTTGCCGGCAAGCAGCCCGAGGCGAATTGGCTGAGCATCGATGATGCCGTGCGCCACTGCACCGCCGGCGCCGGGATCTGGCATGGGCCAGCGATGAAGGCGAACCGGACGTGGTCATGGCCTGTGCAGGCGACGTACCGACGCTGGAGACGATGGCGGCGGTGATGCTGCTGCGCGACTATGTGCCCGACATTCGCATCCGCGTGGTCAACGTGGTCGACCTGATGGTGCTGCAGCCACAGTCGGAGCATCCGCATGGCCTCGACGAGCGCGCCTTCGATACGCTGTTCACCACTGACAAACCGGTGATATTCGCGTTTCACGGCTATCCCGCGCTGATCCACAAGCTCACCTATCGCCGGACCAACCACCACAATATCCATGTCCGCGGCTATAAGGACGAGGGTACGACGACGACGCCGTTCGACATGGTCGTGCTCAACGATCTCGACCGCTACCGCCTGGCGCTCGACGCGATCGAGCGGATTCCTCGGCTGCGTGATCGTGTACCGGACGAGACGGCGCGCTATTGGGCGCTCATCGAGCGGCACAAGCTGCACGTCTATGAAGAGGGCGACGACCTGCCCGAAATTCGTGCGTGGCAATGGCGGCGGTGAGCACTGGCCGAACTGGCGTCCTTACGCTCAACGAAGGATCTTCCTCGCTCAAGTTCGGCTTCTATGCGGCCGGACCGAAGGGGGTCGAGGAATGCATGTCGGGGGAAGTCGATGGTGCGCAGCCCGGCGACATGTTCGACCGGATCGATGCGGCGCTGGCCGGAGCGCGGCCCGTGGCGATCGGACACCGGATCGTGCATGGCGGGCCGGAGCTGTTCCACCCCGTCGAAATCGACCCGGCCGTCATGGCGCAACTGGAGCGAGCGACGGCATTCGCGCCGCTGCACGGCCCGGCCGCGTTGTCGCTGATAAGGGCGGCACAGGCGCACTATCCGGACGTGCCGCAGGTCGCCTGCTTCGACACGGGCTTCCATCAGCGTTTGGAGGAGGTGGCCGCGATACTCCCGATCCCGAAGGAGTTCCGGGCGGATGGCGTGCGGCGTTACGGATTCCATGGCCTGTCCTGCCAATCGATCGTCCACCAGCTAGGTCAGGACTTGCCGGAGCGGCTTATCATCGCCCACCTCGGCAGTGGGGCCAGCGTCACCGCCGTCCGGAACGGCATGTCTGCCGACACGACCATGGGCCTGACGCCCTCGGGCGGCATCGTCATGGCATCGCGCGCAGGGGATCTCGATCCCGGCCTGCTGCTCTATCTCATGCGCGAGCGGGGTATGGATGCGGCCGATATCGAGGATATGGTTGATCGTCGCTCGGGGCTGCTCGGTATCTCCGGGGTGTCGGGCGACCTGCGCAAGCTGCATGCCGCCGCCGCGACGAACGCCGATGCGGCGCTGGCGATCGCGGTTTTTTGTCGGTCGGTTGCAAAGCAGATAGCCGCAATGATGGTCTCGCTCGACGGTGCGGAAATGATCGTCTTCACAGGCGGGATAGGTGAAAACGATGCCGCGGTCCGATCGAGGATTTGCGCGGACCTCGGCTGGGCGGGTGTTCCGATGGATCATGCCGCCACCGGCGGAGGTGTCGTCGTGCGGGTCATGGAGTCTCAGGAGGGCGCCGAGATCGCGCGAGCCGTCCTTTGCCTTACCGATAGCGCTGCCGGTGCTGGCTGAGAGGGGGCGCTGGAGCGCTCCTGCTTTACGGGTGTCTGCACAGGCGGCCGGCTTCAAGAAGCAGCGATCACCATTCACGCAGAGTGAAAGGCGTCAGTGTTCGGTGAGCTCGACGACCTCGAAATCGAAATGCTTCCACCCGTGCCGCCGCGCCGTCTGTTCTGTCAGCGCCTCCTTGCCCGCGGCCTCCTTCGCAGAGGTGGCGTGGCCCCAGAACACCTCGGTTTTGCCGTTGTGTAGATGCGCAACGATGCGCCAGTAATGGGTGAACGCCGCGGCGGTTGGGCCGATCGTCTTCACGTAGCCGTCGGTCATTGTCGCGGTCAGGAAACGCTTCTTCTTTGCCATCGTCGCGCGTTAGCGCAGTAGCGACGGGTACGGCAGAGGGGCGGGCCTCAATCGTCGCCGCGACGGCCGATCCACAGCCTCTTTTCTGTTGCTAAATACGGCCGTAGTGATCGCGAAGAGATCGACCGTAAGGCTCGGTGTCGGTGCTGATACGGCCTTTTGAACCTGAGTTTCGCGGTAGGCCGGCGCGTCGCTCGGATGCCGTTTGGAGTGGAGCGTTATAATGCTCAGCCATCATCATCCTTGTTGGCGCAGGCGCGGCCGCGCGCCGTCCATGTGGTAACTGACATGCGTGTGCCCCGCCACACGTGGCAGACATGGTAGCCATGATGACGCATCACCGCCGTCACGCCGAAGCTGCCGACCGTCCCGAGTAGTATACCGGCAATCGACAGTACAAGCGCCGCGACAAAGGTAGCCCACGCTACGGCCTCGCGCCACCCGCCCGCCGCCGGGATAATCAGCAGTGCGCCAAACGCAGCGATGCCTAAGCCTAACGGCGCAAACCCGAGAAGCGCGCTTGCCACTTCGATCGTGCCTTCGCGTGCACGAAGCGCGGACATCCAGGCTAGGAGGTCATGGACGCCCAACTGGCGGACCCGCAGCCGCACACCACGATAAAGACAGCGCCTAGCCACCGTTTCCAGGCGGCCACCTCGGGCGCGGGGGTGGTTGCCTTGGGCTTCGGTCCAGATCTCTTGCGGCCCACCATGACCGCCTTGTCGTCGATGCCGCTTCGGTCGGTCAAGCTGTGGGGCGGGCGCAGGATGGTTTGACGAGGCGATGCAGACGGCAGAAGCGGAAGTCGCTAATCCCCGTTATCCAGGCGTCTTCCTCGGCAGGCGATCTATTTGGCGAGATCACGCGCTAGCCGTGCTCCGGCGTTGGCAAGCGCGATGTACATGGCACCCTCAGGAACGACATATTCGTTCTCGCCCCAGAAGAACGGCCAATCGTCGCGGTTCTCGGGATAGTCGGGCTTGAGGAGCAGGACGCCCGGCACGACTCCGCCGGGGATGAAGGAGAAATCTGCGCGGTTGCTGCCATAGGCCACTTCCTTGGACACGGCACCCACGCCGGACACAAAGGAGCGGTCCGAAGCTGGGTGGTGCCCGTGCAGGAAGTCGAGCGCCCGCATGACCGGTGCCACGTCGACCAAGTCGGGAAAGGCCCGGTTGAGCGCGTACCCGGTAAGTCCGAAGTTCAGCACCGCGCCGCTGCCTGCCCAGCCGCCGGTCGTGATCGGCACCCCGAAGGGGTTTTCCTTTAAGGCTGCTTGCGCCTTAGTCGCCCACGCGCGCACGGCGGGCTCGAGTGCGGCGCGGTAGCTGGCCGGCATGTACGGGATGGCCTGTGCCGTCGTGGTCGCGGTGGAGGCGAAGCTACGCAGCATTGTTGGGGTGAGGGCCTGAACCCGGTCGGCATATTGTTGGTCGCGCGTGGAGGCGAGCAACTCCACCGCGGCCGTGAACTCCTCGACCTCTATGGGGCCGCCTGTCGTGTTGCCATGCTTGAACAGATCCGGCGCGTGGCTGTGCTCGTCCGTCCAGATCGATTGCGCTAATTCCAGGCAGTGCTTGGCGAAGGAGGGATCGCGATCCTTCCAGGCGCGATAGGTGGCGGCGAGCGCGGCGGCCGAGCCGTAATCGAGCGCAGAGGCCTTGCTGGTGAAAGCCCAGCGGTCGTCGGGCGTCCCGCTGCGCTCGCCCTGCTTGTCGTAGGAGCGCTCATACGGCTTCAGCTTCGAGTCGTAGACCAGCCCGTCGGTCTTGCTCGCCGCGTCGCCGAGGTGCGTGTACTGGCCGACATCAGGCTCGACGATGCCGTGGATGGCATGGCCGACCGCTTCGTATTGCGCGAGCAACTGCATGCTGCCGTGGCGGATCTGCTGCAGGATGTCGGGCGTGCCGTCGGGTACATGCATCTCGACCTGCCGCGCCCGCCAATCGACCGACACAGTATCGCGGTCGATGCCGAAGGTTTCCCATGCGTCAACAAGCTGACGCACGACCTGATATTGGGTCTGGGTGCGGATATCGAAATCGCCGGCATCGAGCCAACCGCCGACCGCCAGCCCGGGAATATGCTCGCCGGGCTTGAACGGCGTGTCGGTGGTCGGGCCCTGACGGTACAGGTCGATATGTTCATGGTTCAGCGGCGCTTGGCGGGCATCGTCGCGATGGGGATCGCCATGCCACACGCGGTACGCCTCGTTCGCCACGACATGGTCCATCGCGATTGGGAAATAGACGTCGTTGGTCAGGTTCCAGACGTTCTGCAGAACGCCGGCGTCGATCGGGAAAGGCGCGGTGCGCGTAACGCCATATTCGATGGCGTAGGTGCCGGGGGTCGTCACCTTACTGAAGTCCAGCTGCACGTAGCGGTAGCGTAGGTAGTTGCCCCACGCGCGTGCCGGAGTGGTGCCGACCGGTGCGAACCGGCCCGTGCTGTCGAGCTTGAGCAGGCGCGGCTGCAGCGTGCGGCGATCATCGCGGTCCAGTTCGATGGTGGCGACTTTCGCGCTGGCGGGCGTGTAGCCGATCTGAGAGTGGCCGATGACCGGCGGCCTGAGCCAGCCGGGCACGCTGTTCGCGTCGAGAGTCCATTCGAGCACACGGCCGGTGCGCCCCGCCGGCAGCAATTGGCGCACCACGAACCAGCCATTTTGCGCCTGATTGCGCCCGTCGAACAGCGAAAGGCTGCCCTCGCGCGTCGAGATGCCGACGCGCCGCGACGGATCCTCGGGCGAGAGCAACAGGCTGCGACCGGTGGCGAAGGGAAGCGGCTCGGCGCCGGGGCCGTCGCTGCGACCGCTTGCGAGATTGCGCTCCGGCGTAAGCACCATCGCATCGGCGGGATAGCGCGGAAAAAGGGCAGGTTTGCTATCGACGGTGTAGCTGTGGTGGAAATAGGCGGAGGGCACGAACTCTAGGTTGAGCCCGGCTTTGCCGACCTGCGCCGCGGGGAGCGGCTGATCCAGAATCACGGACAGCACCACCGTTCCGCCGCGCCGCTCCGCACGTACGGTGTACTGGAAGTCGGGATATTTCATGATCGCTTCGATCACGCCGGCGGCCTTGTCCACGCGGCGGCTGACGAAGGCGGCCGCGGGATCCCATTGCCCCGGAGTGGCGGCCAGGCGGACATCGCCGTTGGTGGCCGTGCGCACGCCCTGTTGAATCAACTCGACGCCGCTGATCTTGGCATCGGCAAAAAGGCCTTCGTTGACGTTCGAGAACACGAGCCAATTGACGCCCGGTGCTTCGAAATAGTCGGCACGGTCGAGACGCAGCGCCGTCTGGGCCGATACCGGCACCGCCGAAGCCATAAGCACGGCTGCAAACAGGGCCTTACGAGCTAAGGGCATCGACAATCCTCTCTGATACTTCTTCTTTTTGAGAGCGCTACCATAGTAGGCGATCAGCACTTGGCAACAGGTTCGATAACTAAGGAAGGGGCGGCTCAGCGGCTAAGCGGAGGTAACAAGCTCGCGCTGATCTTCCGGATTTTGGGTCAAACGACCTCTAGTAACGGCGTTCCTTCCAATGCAGCATGCGTACCCACAACCCCCCGGTCGATCAGGCGCAAGAAGATGTCTTTTGCCGCCTCGACGTTGCCGGTGTCACTCAGTTCGGTGTGCGCCCGCGTAAACGCGATACTCCATGTCGCGGCGATCAGTGCCGCTGCAAGGGCGGCCTCGGGATCATCAGCGGAGCGGCCCACCCCCTCTGCCAACACGCCGGCCAACGCGCGCACGAAGTCGTCGCGCATCTGCCGCGCCCGAGCTTTCAACGCCTCGCTGGCCTGCGCCGTCTCGACGAACCTTCGCGTGTCCGTGAACAGCGGGAAAGCCTTCAGGCGCTGTTCGACCATCTGGTGCGCAAGCGCCCCCAGTGCCTGGATCGGCGATGTGCTGGGTGCGCGCGATCGGATGGCGTCGAACGCCAGATCATGCCCCTCCTGTTCGCGGTCGAAGAACATGTCCTCCTTGCGCGGGAAATGGTTGAACACCGTCATGCGTCCGACGTCGGCTGCTTCCGCGATCTCGTCGATCGTCACCTGGTCGAAGCCGCGCTCCATGAACAGGCGCGTGGCAACGTCGGAAATTGCCTGGCGTGTCGCCAGGCGCTTGCGGGTTCTTCGATCCAGAATTCGATCCTTCATGGCTTGCGTACTTATATATACCCAGTACATGTATGGGGTTCATCCACTTTGGGGACCTTTTCCATGACTTCGTCAACCATCAAGCCGGCGCCGATCGAAGCCCGCAATCAAGCCGTGCTCGTCAGCGGCGCCAGTTTCGCTGGTCTCGCGTCTGCATATTGGTTGAACCGGCTTGGCTATCGCGTCACCGTCGTCGAGGTGGCGAAGGGGCTTCGGCGGGGAGGAACCCCGGTCGATATCGAAGGCGAGACGATCGACATTCTGGCCCGCATGGGTCTCGCCGACGCGGTGCGCGCCAAGGCACTGCCGCCGCGCCGCTTCGAGTTCAAGAACGAGGCCGGCATGACCTTGGGGACGGTGGGCGACGATCAGCCAGGAAACGAACGGTACGAGATCCACCGCGACGATCTTTTGGACATCCTGTTCGGCGGGGTGGCAAGCGACGTCGAGCTGTTGTTCGGCCGGTCGATCGATCGCCTGGAGGAGGGGGCGGACGCCGTGTCGGCCACCTTCAACGATGGCGAGCGACGGGATTTTGCCTTGGTCTTCGGGTGCGACGGCAACCGGTCGAACACGCGCAAGCTGCTCTTTGGCGACGGCGAGCAATTCACCTACTTCATGGGTGGCTACTTCTTCTTGAAGGTGGTGGCACAGACGGGGCTGTTGTCTGCAAACGTATCCGAGGTCTTCAGCCCCCCCGGTCGGATGGCGATGCTGAATGGCTATGACGACCGGACCGACATCGGGTTTGGTTTTCGGACAGAGGGGGAGATCGACTATGATTATCGCGACCGAGCGCAGCAGCGCCGCCTGATCCACGAACGGTTCGACAAGCTCGGCTGGAAGGTGCCGGCGATGCTCGCCGCCACGTCCGGTGACGACGACTTCTACTTTGACCGGATCAACCAGATCAGGATGCCGAGCTGGTCGCGCGGGCGCGCCACGCTGGTCGGCGACGCAGGCTATTGTGTCTCGCCGCTCGCGGGCTTTGGCGGCTCCATGGCGATCATCGGGGCGGGGCGTCTAGCGGCCGCGCTGGAGCAACATTCCGCCGATCATGCCGCAGCCTTCCGGCACTATGAGGATGGGCTGCGATCCTTTGTCGAAGAAGTGCAGGAGCGGGCGGCAAGTGAGGGGATGTCGATGATGTGCCCAGCGGACGAGCTCGAGCTTGCCGAGCGCGATCAGAAATTCGCTGCGGGCGACATCGGGTTCTAGGCGGCGCGCGCGATCGCGACAGCGCACTGAACTGTTGGGTCCCACCCGATCTGATCGGTCGTTTCCGCTTTAACGCGGAAAGGACGACGCCCCGCGGCCGATGCCAGGGACGTGTTGGATGGTTGCTGACGACGGGCTGGTTTCGGGGCGGGCCGGCGGGTCGGCTTGTATGTCCGGGTCGAACGCTACGGATCCCACTGCTCCGTCTGATGCTGCCGTTTCGCGAACGCTTCATAGGCGTTGAGCAAACGTCTCCTGCAGCATCTCCAGGGTGGCTCGCACGGCAGGGTTCGTCCGCCGACTTTCCGGCCATAACGCAGTGATGCTATTCCGCTCCATGGCGAAGCCGCCCAGCACCGGGACCAGTTCGCCACGGGCGACGTAAGGCGCGGTGACGAATGGCCCGCCCATGCCGATACCGGCGCCGGCAGCGAGCATCGCGATAAGCGCCTCGCTGGTGTCCGTCGTCAGCGTGGAAGGGGGAACGATCTCGATGATCTTGCCGCCGATGCGGAATGGCCATTGCAACGGCTGCCCGGTGCTCTGGTACCGGAGAGTCACCGTGTCGTGCGCGGCAAGGTCATCCGGGTGCGCCGGCGTACCACGCTCCGCCAGATAGGCGGGGGAGGCAAAGCAGCAGAGGCGGAGCGGGGCGAGCGTTCGTGAGAGGAGCCGCGAGTCTGCAAGGTCGCCGATGCGGACGGCAATGTCGATGCCCTCTTCTACCATATCGACGTAGCGATCGCTGAGCCGCAGATCGATCGACAGCTTCGGGTATTGCCGATGAAACGCAGGCAGTGCGGGCGCGATGACATGCACCCCGATCGGCAGCGACGCCGCGATCCGCAAGCTGCCCGACGGTTCCGATCGCGCCGAAGCCGCGACCTGCCCGATCTCGTCCGCGTCGCTCAGGAGCCGAACCGCCCGTCCGTGGAGTTCGCGTCCCTCAGCGGTAAGCGTCAGCGACCGTGTGGTGCGCATGAACAACGGGACGCCGAGCTGTTTCTCGAGCCGCTGCACGCTCTTGCTGATCGCGGAGGGCGAGATTGACAGCGACCGCCCCGCGGCGGTGTAGCTGCCCAACGTTCCCGCCCGCGCAAAGGCGATGAGGCCGGTCAGCCGCTCCAGTACCATCTGTTCCTTCATGGCAACACTGAAGCGACTTCGGCGCGCATTATCAACCCAGATGCGCCCTCATATCTTGTGCATGCTTGGTGAGACGATGGAGAGTGCGATGACCGAAGTGATGAAGGCCGTGCGACTGCACGCGTTCGGCGGCCCCGAGATGCTACGCTACGAGGAGGCGCCCCGCCCAGCGATCGGGCCGGGAGAGGTGCTGGTCCGCGTTCACGCGGTGGGGATCAATCCGCCCGACCTGTACCTGCGCGACGGCTATCGGGCACTGCCGCTGGAGTGGCAGCCTCACCCTGCGTTCCCGATCATCATCGGCACCGATGTGTCGGGCGTCGTCGAGGCGGTGGCCGACGGCGTGACGGGGTTCGCGGTCGGCGACGAGGTGTTCTCTATGGTCCGCTTTCCCGAGGACCTGATGAAGGGCAGCGATGCCTATGCCGAATATGTCAGGGTGGCCGCCACGGAGCTGGCCCACAAACCTTTGGGCATCCATCACGTCGAAGCCGCGGCGGCACCCATGTCGCTGCTGACCGCCTGGCAGTTCCTGATCGCGGTAGGACACGACGCGCCTAATCCGTTCCAGCCGTCCCGCCACGAGCCCGTGCCGCTCGAAGGCAAGACGGTGGTGGTGAACGGCGCCGGCGGTGGGGTCGGCCACCTGCTCGTCCAACTCGCCAAATGGCAAGGGGCGCAGGTCGTCGCCGTTGCGTCGAGCAGGAACGAAAAGCTGATGCGCGAGCTCGGGGCCGACCACTTCGTCGATTATACCAAAGAGGCGGCCGAGGATGTGATCCACGATGCGGACCTCGTCGTCGACGCAGTGGGTGGCGCGAACATGGAGCGGTTGTTGCGCATGTTAAAACCCGGCGGTGGGCTGTTCCTGGTCAACCCGCTCGGCTTCGCCGGTCATGGCGCGGCGCGCGAGCGTGGCATCACCGTATCGTCCACCCAGGTCCGCTCGAACGGCGCGCAGCTTGCTGAAGCGGGCCGCCTGCTCGACGAGGGGACGGTCCGGGTGGTGATCGACAGTCGCTTCCCGCTCGCGGATGCGGCGGCCGCCCACACGCGAGCGGCGAAGGGTGGTATCCAAGGCAAGATCGTCCTGACGGTCGCGTGACCGTGAGGGCGATAGAAAGGCGTCTGAGATGCTGATCGTCACCGGCACCCTCTTCGTGCCTCCTACCGACCTCGCGCGCTTCGTCGCCGAGATGGGCGCCCTGGCGGCCGTAACGCGAAAGCGTAGCGGCAACCTGTCCTACGACACAGCCGTGCTCGACGCGGCGACCGGGCGGTTGCTGGTGGCGGAGCGGTGGCGTGACGAGGCAGCGCTCGCCGCGCACCTGCGTGCGGATGAAACGGAGGCTTTCGTATCGCGGTGGGCACCGCACCTGCAAGGCGACGTGCGCGTGTACGACGCGGACAACGAACGCACGCTACCGGCCGGTTAGGAGAGACGGCGTGCCGCATCACGTCGAGCAAAATCAAGCTGGTGGGCATGCGCCCGTGAGCGGGGCCCCTCCCGCCCCGACCTGAGCGAGATGAAGATCGGCCTGCTCAGCCGCTGCTGCGGCATGAACGCCACGATGGTCGGCATATCGTGCGGTAGAACGAGCTCAGCGAAATCGGTTGCGGGGCGACGATCGCGCGATCGGCTCGTATGGCCGGTCGATCTGCAGATCAGGTCCGAGCGCCTGTAATTCGCTAGGCGCGTGTCGCGGCCAGGCGATCCCAATTGCCATGCGCAAACCCTGTCCGTGCAGCATCGTCGAGCGGGACTTCATCCAGAAAGCGCCGCGGCGCGCCGCCCTCGCGATACTGGTACGGAAAGTCGGTGGAGAACAGCAGGCGCTCGGGACCGACGATCTCCAGACAGCGCAGCAGATATGCCTCGCTCCACATGCCGCTGCCGGTCACATACAGATTTTGGCGCGCATAGTCCGCCAGCGGCCGTCGAAGATCGAGCGCGCGTTCGAAGACGGCCGAGACGCGCTCCAGGTAGAACAATACCACTTCGCCCCAATGGCCGAGAATGATCTGGAGATCCGGCAGTTCATCGAAGACGCCGGCCGCTGCCAAGCGAACCCATTGCAGCCCAGCCTCGTAATGCCATCCGAGGCCGAAGGCGGCGAGCGCCAGATCGGCCTTGTCGCTGATCCCGGAGTAATTGGCTTCCCGTACGGCAGCCAATGGGGTTTGCGGGTGGATGAAAAGCGGCACGCCGAGTTCCGCCGCTTTTGCCAGCATGGGGCGCATGTCGGGATGGTCGAGATGACGCTCACGCGTCCGACCGCAAAGCAGCGCTCCCTTCAGGCCAAGCTCACGAACGGCGCGTTCCAGCTCCCGCGGCGCTGCGTCCGCAGCCGGGGTGGGCAAAGCGGCGAAGCCCTGAAAGCGGTGCGGGTGGCGCGCGCAGGTCTCCGCGATCAGGTCGTTCACGCGGTATGCCATCTCGACGGAGGGTTCAGGGGCGAGGTTGTGGAGCCCGGGCGTGGTGAGCGACAATACCTGCACGTCCACGCCCTGCTCGTCCATCAGCGCCAGGCGACCTGCGCCCAGATCAGCGAGACGGGCCCCATTCTCCCCGCCATCGGCAATGGCGGACACGGGGTCGTGCGGGGGCGGAGCGGCGTTCCACGCGTCGCGTACGGCGTGGGGAAGGATGTGCTCTTCGATCGCGATCAGGCGCATGTGCTGGCTCACTTTGAAGGGTTATGGTTCAAACAGGCTGCCGGCTTGGGAGGTCGCCTGTCGCCGAATTGAGCAAAGCAAACCCTTTGACCCCGTGGGCGAATGCCGCCTGCCACGCCGGCAGTAGAGGTGAAAACATGACCAATGCTGCCCCGTAATGGCCGCTCGCCGCCCGCGGAAATGAGCGTCGGCAGACATCAGGATTGCTCTGCAAAGAAGGCAGCGAGCAAGTTTGCGACCGCTTCGGGTTGCTCCTCGGGGATGAAGTGGCCGCTGTCGGCGACGATCGCGCCGCGCACGTCGTCGGCGTAGGCGCGCAGTGGCGCTGCCATATCGGGAATGGAGCCCTGGTCCGCGCTGATCGCAAGCACCGGCATGGTCAGCTTGCCGTCTTGGACAAGCGCCCGGTTTTGCGCTGCTGACACGCTCACGTCGCGATAATAGGCCAGGCCTGCCCGAAGGGCGCCCGGAAGCGTGAAGATGCGGTGATATTCGTCGAGGTCGGCGTCGCCGATGCTGCGTGGATCGGCCACCTTGCGGCGCAGGAACCAGTCGAGATAGATGCGCTCGCGACCGGCGATCAGGGCTTCGGGCAGATCGGGAACGGTGTGGAAGGCGAAGTGCCACGTCTTCCAGCCGCGATCCGGCGTGGCGGGTAGGAGGTCGGGCAGGGTGACGCCGGGAATGCCGGCATCCAGCAGCGCCAGCCGAACCACCTCGTCGGGGTAGGTAAGCGCGTAGGGCAGCGCCACCCATGCGCCGATGTCGTGCGCGGCAAGGCCGTATTGTGAAACGCCCAGTCGCGCGAGCAGGCCGTGAACGCGCCGGGCAATCGAGCCTGTGTCGTACCCGTCCATAGGCTTGTCGGTGTCGCCCTGCCCGGGCAGGTCGATCGCAATGACGCGGAAGCGTTTGGCGAGGAGCGGCATCACCCGCCGCCACGCATACCAACTTTCCGGAAAGCCTGCGAGCAGGACCAGCGGTTCGGCATCGTCTTGCCCCGCTGTCACATAGTGGAAGCGCAGGCCATCGACCGTCGCGTAGCGATGCTCAAGCCGCTCGTCGGCGGCGAGGGTCGGATCGGTCATGCGGTGTCTCCGGGCTAATCAATCGAGGATCTTGAGTGTGAGCTCGACAAGGCCGTCCCGATCGACCGGGTCGCGCAACTTGCCCGTGGCGCGCAGTCCCTGGAGCAGGCTCAGCAGCAGGTCGGCGCACGGCTCCACCGGCACATCGGCACGAACCGATCCGTCCTGCTTGCCGTCCTCCAGCATGGCGAAAAGACCCGCTCGATTTTCGGCCAGCGTCGTCGCGACGGTGTCGCGCAGCGGCGCGTCGAGCGTCGAGGCTTCGATCAGGCTCGCCACGACCAGGCAGCCGCGCCGTCCGTGATCGCCGGATGCAGCGTCAATATAGGAGTGCAACGTCGCCGCGATGCGCTGGCGTCCGGTCATTGCCTTGTCGAGCTGCCCGGCCATGACCGCGCGCCTCCCTGCAACGTAGCGAGCGTAGGCCGCTGCAAAGAACTTCTGCTTGCTCCCGAACGCCTTGTAGATGCTGCCAGTGGTGAGCCCCGTAGCCGCCTGGAGCGCATCGATCGAGGCGCCCCCATAGCCGCGCTCCCGGAACACGGAGATGGCGCGGTCGAGCGCCCAATCAACGTCGAAGGCACGGGGACGCCCCATCGGACCCTTGGCGGAAGATGCTTCATCAATCACGCTCAAGACATAGGAAGCGATTGCTTCCTATGTCAAGCCGACGTTCGGGCTGGCGGAGGGCACGATCTATCCGCATTTCCCGAACAAGACGGCGCTGTTTGCCCGACGTATTGCACGCGTTCGTACGTCGGCACTGAACGTGCTTGGCGTATTCAACGTATTCGAGGTTCGGGACGAGCGCCTTCGTACCTTGATGGAGAGCTGCTGATCTGGCCGGCGGGGCGGCAGCGCGCCGCTCCGACCGTTTCCACCTCTTGGTAACCTGCGCGTTCGCTCTCTCCTACGCTAGCCCGAGCAGGATCGCGCCCGCTTTCCCGGTTTGCCGTGCCTTCGCGGGAGGCTGAGTTGCATAGGCGCGGTTGAGGCGGCAGGTCATGTGTCAGGTGCGGCAAGCCTGCCGAACAGATCGACCAGCGCCTGCGGGGAGGTTTCTCCGAAGAAGAGCGTCAGGTTCTGCGCCGACCTGCGCGCCACTGCTCGGCTTCTCGGAAACAGCGCGTCTTCATACGCCGAAAGGGCGGTTTCCATGTCTTCGGGGTTGTCCAGGATTGCCCGAGCGAGTGCCGCACCATCGTACATGGCAAGGTTTGCCCCTTCGCCTGCGAAGGGCGACATAAGGTGGGCCGCATCGCCAACCAGGGTCAGGCCGGCCATCCGTGGCCATTCGTGCTCGACGGGCAGCGCATAGATGGGGCGGATCGTCGGATCGGCGATGCTGCCAGTGATGAAGCTGGTCAGGTATGGCGCCCAGCCTGCAAACTGCCCTGCGATGAAGTCCAGTGCTACGCGCGCGTCGGTGCAATCGATCGCCCTCATCCACGCCTCCGGCGCGTTGAGAGCAACGTATCCGGCCACGCTGCCATCCGCGTTGCGGTGAACGATGATGCCTTTGCCCGGTGCCGCTGCTATGAGGGTGCCGGCTCCAATCACCGCGATGTTTCCGGCCCGACGCGCGTCGCTGGCAGCAAGCGCGATCTCGATGAAGCAGGTGCCGGAATATTCCGGTGTGGCATGGGAAAGGAGTGGGCGGACCTTCGACCAAGCGCCATCCGCACCGACGAGCAGGTCCACCGTTGCCTGTGTACCGTTGGCAAAGCAGACTTCGTGGCGGCCAGCGCCGATCTGCTTCAGGGATACGGCCTTGTGATCCCAGCGGATCGCATTGTCCGGGAGCGAGCCGATCAACATGGCACGAAGCTCACCCCGATCGACCTCCGGACGCTTGGATAGATGGTCCGCTGCCGTGTCGAACAGGATGATCCCATCCTTGTTCACGATGCGCTTCGCATCCTCACCCGGTCGAACGAGCCTCAGAAATGCGTCGTGCAGGCCGGCGGCCTCGAGAGCGGATTGGCCGTAATGCTCGTTTATGTCGAGCAAGCCCCCTTGCGTTCTGGCCACAGGCGAGCGTTCAGCCTCGTAAATCGTGGTTTCGACCCCGTGGCGATAGAGGGTGCGGGCAAGGGTCAGGCCGGCAAGACCGGCGCCGATGATAGCAATGGTGTCTCGCATTCACGCGCTCCAGTGTCGCCGGATGCGGCGGTTGTTCGGAGACGCTGGGCGCCAACGCGGGTGCGCGGACGACGTATATGCGGCGGCTTGCAGAGCGCGGGCGCTATACAAAAAAAGCCGTTTTTCGCGACGTTTGCTCGGTAGGGCAGACGAGCGGGTGCGACAAGGATTACACCTCATCTGACCCGCGAGCATTTTCAAAACATTATTGCTTTGCGAGGCTGCTGTCGGGGCGCGCCCCGCGGGGAATGCTTTGGACACCCTCAAGTCAAGCGGATCGATCTCGCCGTCGCGATTCTCCGCCACCGAGATCGCCAATGCGGCGGTGCCGACACGCGTACCGGAAAGTTGGACTTTGCTCGAACGCGCCGGGCCTCGCATGTGACAGCTCTGTCAGGTGATCTTAGCGTCTTCCTCAAGCCAAGGATCACGGCCATCCCGGCCAACTCTCACGGCGGGTTTGCCACCCATGACAGCCCTCTGGATTACGACCGCCGCGTTCCGATCCTGTTCTGGCGCAAGGGCATGCGCGGTGTCGAGCAACCGTTATCCGTCGAAACAATCGACATCTGCCTACTCTGGCAGCCTGCGTTTATAAGCCATGTTGCGATGTTGCCCGAGATCTGCGGCTTCGTGGGCGTCACGATAATCTCATCCAGTCCTTGAAGGTCCTCATGGCGGCAGGCATATGGCGTCTGCTCGGATAGTAGAGATGGAATCCGGGGAACGGCTTGCACCAGTCCGCCAGCACCCGCTGAAGTGATCCGTCCGCAATATACGTCTCGACCAGGCTCTCGACCAGCAGTGCGACGCCGCAACCCCGCAAGGCGCCGTCGAGCAGGAGGTCGGTGTCGTTGGCGGTCATCACGCTGTCGACGATCACGTCCACCGGCCCCTCCGGGCCATCGAAGCGCCAGGGATGCAGAGCTCCGGTCTCGTACCAGCGGTACGTCAGGCAGTCGTGGCCGTTGAGCTCGGCCGGTGTCCGCGGCAGCGACCGCTCCGCGAAATAGGTCGGTGACGCGACCACCGCCATGCGCAGGTCCTGGGTGAGGGGCACCGAGATCATGTCCTGCTGGACGATCGCGCCCGACCGAATCCCGAAATCGAATCCCTTGGCGATCACGTCGGTCATGCCGTCGTCGATCACAAGCTCCAGCCGGATCTCGGGATAGCCGACCCGAAAAGCGGCCAGTTTCGGCATCACGACCAGTTGCGCCGCGATGCGCGGCATGTTGATCCGCACGAGCCCACGTGGCTGCTGCTGGAAGGCGCCGACATCGCGCACCGCGTCGCCGAGCTCGGCGATCGGCGGTCCGAGCCGCTCCAGCAAGGCTTGCCCCGCCTCGGTCGGCGCGACGCTGCGGGTCGTGCGGTGGAGGAGACGGGCGCCGAGGCGCTGTTCGAGCGAGCGCATGCTGTGGCTGAGCGCCGACGGTGACATGCCCAGCCGCCGCGCGGCGCCGCGAAAGCTTCGTTCCTCGGCGGTCGCCATGAAGGCCATCAGTTCGGCAAACTCCGCGCCACGCATATTGGTGAATCCTGTTCAATGGCCCGTGCCAAATCAAGCGTATTATACTCGTTTGGCGAATGCCCGATATCCGTTCGAGACGCGAAGAGGATCGACGATGACGGACATGATGCGACGCTGGGAAATGGACGGGATTGGTCGCGACCGCCTCGCCCTGCGCGAGCGGCCGATCCCGGTCCCCGCTCGGCACGAAGTTCTGGTGAAGGTGGCGGCCGTTTCGCTCAACCACCGCGACAAGATGGTCATCGAAAGCGGGCGCGGCTTGGCACTCGACTTTCCGTTCACGCCCGGCTCCGATCTTGCCGGCCGGATCGTGGCGACAGGCGACAACGTCAAACGCTTCGCCGTCGGCGATCGCGTGATCTCCTGCTTCACGCCCGAGTGGATCGACGGTGCGCGCGCGGGTACAGCCCGCACACCGGCCTACCGCACGCTCGGCGGCTTTTTTGCAGGCGTTCTGGCCGAGTATGTCGTCCTGCCCGAGGAATGGCTGGCCGCGGCGCCGGCGAAGCTTGACGACGCCGAAGCCAGCACTTTGCCCTGCGCCGCGCTCACCGCCTGGTTCGCGCTGGTCGAGCGCGGCGGCGTCCGCGCCGGCGACACCGTGTTGATCCGGGGGACCGGCGGCGTGGCGCTGTTCGGGCTGCAGATCGCGAAGCTGCATGGCGCGACCGTGCTCGTCTCCTGCAGCCCGGAGAAGATTGATCGCGTGCTGGCACTGGGTGCCGACCATGCGATCGACCGGTACGACACGCACGGGCTTGAGGCGCTATACACGCTGACCTACGACCGGGGCGCAGATCATATCCTGGAGACCGTCGGCGGGGCCTATCTCGGCCAGTCGGTCCAGGCTGCGGCGGTCGGCGGGCGCATCTATCAGATCGGCGCGCTCGACGGGTTCGACATCACTTCCCCCGCCATGCCGCTGATGATAAAGGACGTGACGATCCTGGGCATCGGCACCGGTAATCGCCGCGCGCTCGAGGACATGGTGCGCGCAGTCGCGCGGACCGGCATGACGCCGGTGATCGACCGCCGCTTTCCGCTCGCCGATCTGCCGAACGCGCTGGACCGGCTCGGCGCGGGCCGTTCGGCAAGAGCGTGATCGATATGGTTGACGAGGCCGTAGCAGGCGTATCGGAGTGATGGATCAGGCAATCTGCCGCCACGCGAACATGGACGCACCCACACCCGTCCTGTCGGCGCGGGGGATCGCGCTCCCGGCGCCCCGCCGGGGCGAGGATCTGCCAGCATCAGCCGCCCGGGAATGACATCCCGGTGAGGAGCGGCGCGTGCGCGGCGAGGCTGTGAGATATAAACTCCGTGAAGAGCCGTACGCGCTTCGTCTTGCGCGTCTCTCCTTGGGTCAGGAGCCAGAGCGTTCCGTACAGGTGCAGGTCGGTGCCCGGCACCCTTACCAGCATGGGGTCGGCGTCGCCGACGAAGCAC
The DNA here is from genome assembly GCF_025231525.1 of Sphingomonas endolithica. Lineage (NCBI taxonomy): Bacteria > Pseudomonadati > Pseudomonadota > Alphaproteobacteria > Sphingomonadales > Sphingomonadaceae > Sphingomonas > Sphingomonas endolithica. Next base: position 2,483,533 of record NZ_CP103057.1, on the reverse strand, counting down.
GGCAGCGTCGTGATCCCCAGCCCTTGCCGTACCGCCGCGATCTCCGCCCCTGCGTCCGTGACCCTGAAGGGAACCTCGGTGGTGCGGAGTTCACCCTCGCTGGCCCAGTCCGGAACGCCATGCATGCTGATGACGATCCACTTGATGGTATCGGCCGTGCCCGCCCGCCAGGCGGCGAGCCGATCGCGGGATATGTAGACGCCACCGAACAGCTCCGGTCCTTTCGGTCCGTGAAGATTGAGCGGCAGGGTCTTGCGGTCGTAAACCACGCGGATCGCGACGTCGGCTTCTCGGTTGGTCAGGTTTGCCAGTTCGCCCGAGGACAGGATTTCCATCTCGATGTCGGGATGCTGACGCGCGAAATCGGCGAAATCCGGCATGAGCAGGTGGGTCGCGAGGATCGGCGTCAACGTCACGCGGAGAAGACCGCGCACGCTCTGGTCGCGCCCCAGGACGCGCGTCTCCAACTGATGCGACGAGGTCTCCATCTGGATCGCGAGTTCTAGAACCTCCTCGCCCGCCACCGTCAGGCGGTAGCCTGTGGGCAGCCGATCGAACATCTGCGCGCCGAGGCGCTCTTCCAGCTGGGCGATGCGGCGCAGCACGGTCGCGTGGTTCACGCCCAGGCGCCCGGCCGCCGCCCGCACCGAACCGCCACGCGCGGCGGCCAGAAAGTAGCGAACGTCATCCCAGTCGATCATGGTGCAATTCCGCGCCGCAAGCTCCGCCCCCCGAAACCCTGTTCTACCATGTCGCTTGGACGATCGCGAGCCCGGTGGAGCGGGCGACCGTCTGGCCGGATCGTATTTGCACCACCGATGTGCGCAAATCCGCACTCACCGCCCGCCTTCGACCCGCCCATCTTAAGCTCACTGGGAAGCTACCCGCACAGCCAAAGACCAGAGGCGGTGAAACGAAGGATGCACGACATGACCAGATTGAACGGAAAGACCGCCGTCATCACCGGCGGCGCCACGGGCATCGGCTTCGCCGCTGCCAAACGCTTCATCGAGGAGGGCGCCGTCGTCTTCATCTTCGGTCGCCGGCAGGATGCGCTGGACGCCGCCATCACCGCGCTCGGGTCCAACGCCCGCGCGGTGCAGGGCTCGGTGTCCGATGAAGCCGATCTCGACCGGCTCTACGCGGCAGTGAAGGACGAGCGCAGAACCCTCGACATCGTCTTCGCCAATGCCGGAGTGGGAAGCCAACTCAAGCTCGGCGCGATCACCGCCCGGCACATCGATGAGACCTTCGATGTCAATGTGAAGGGTACGATCTTCACGGTCCAGAAGGCGCTGCCGTTGATGGGCGACGGCGGATCGATCATCCTGACCGGATCGAGCGCCGGTACCACGGGTGCACCCGCATTCACGGCGTACAGCGCCAGCAAGGCGGCCGTGCGCAACCTTGCCCGCACCTGGGCAGAGGATCTCAAGGGCACCGGCATCCGCGTGAACGTCCTGTCGCCCGGCGCCATCGCGACCGAACTCGCGACCGAGGCACTCGGCGAGGACGGCCTGAAGGCCTACGGCGCGATGACCGCATTTCAGCGCATGGGCGATCCGGCCGAGCTCGGCGCGGCGGCGGCGTTCCTCGCATCCTCCGACAGCAGCTTCATGACCGGCAGCGAAGTCGCCGTCGATGGTGGCCTGGCGCAGCTCTGACCCAAATCCGGCCCATGCCGGGCCGGCACACTACGAGGATAAGACGATGAAAAAGCTAGAAGGTAAGATCGCCGTCATCACGGGCGGCAGCAGCGGGATCGGATTGGCCACGGCCAAAAGCTTCGTGGAAGAAGGCGCGCATGTCGTCATCACCGGGCGCAGAGCGAAAGAGCTGGAAAAGGCCGCAGCCCTTATCGGCGGAAACGTCACGACGGTCGTGGGCGACGTATCGCGCCTGGAAAGATCTGGATCGGCTCTACGCGGTCGTGAAGGAGCAACATGGTCAAATCGACATCCTCTTCGCCAACGCGGGCGCGGGAACGATCGCGCCGCTCCACGTGGCGACAGAGGCCCATTTCGACCAGACCTTCGACGTGAACGTGAAGGGCCTGTTCTTCACGGTCCAGAAGGCACTTCCGCTCTTCAAAGACGGCGGGTCGATCATCCTGACCTCCTCTGTCTCGAACGTGATGGGGTTGCCAGGATTCAGCGCCTACGCCGCGAGCAAGGCGGCGGTGCGCAGCTTCTCGCGCGCCTGGACGCTCGAGCTCAAGGATCGCAACATCCGCGTGAACACGATGAGCCCCGGACCGACCGAAACCCCGGCCCTGGAGAAGACGACGGGCCTGACCCCCGAGCAAGCCGAGCAGGCGGCCGGGCAATTCGCGTCGCAGATCCCCATGGGTCGCCGGGCCAAGCCGGAGGAGATCGCGGCTGCCGTCACGTTCCTCGCTTCGGACGAGAGTTCCTACATCACCGGCGTGGATCTCGCGGTCGATGGGGGCTTGGCACAAGTCTGAACCCCGACATCCCAAAAGATTGGAGAATAATCATGAACTACGCCGTCATCGGTTTCGGCGAGATCGGCCAGACCCTCGCCAAGGCATTTGCCCGCAGCGGCATCGCCGTATCCGTCGCAACCACACGCGACCCCGAAAGCTTCGCATCGGTCGCGGCGGCGATCGGCCCCGATATCACTCCCACGACACTCGCCGACGCGGTCACGGCAGACGTCATCTTCCTGGCTGTCCGCTTCCAGTCGCACGCGGAGGTCGCGAAGGCACTGCCGAACTGGCAGGGCAAGATCATCGTCGATGTGACCAATGCCTACGGCGTGTCCTCTGAGGAGCTGGGCGGACAGCCATCGGCCAAGGTCGTCGCGCAGGCGTTTACTGGCAGCAGGCTGGTCAAGGGCTTCAACCATCTGGTCGCGGGCGTTCTCGATCAGGATCCGGCCGTCCAGGGTGGCAGGCGGGTCGTGTTCCTGACGAGCGACGATGACGATGCCGCCGCGCAGGTTGGTGCGCTCGCGGAAGATCTTGGTTTCGTACCGATCAACCTCGGCGCTCTGTCGGAAGGTGGGTTGCTCGTGCAGGCGCACGACAAAAGCTGGGGCCGCCTGATCTTCAAGGATCTGGTCAAGTTCGACTGACGGACACCACGAACGCAGCAATGGAGGAAATGCCATGAATACCCAGGAAAACGTCCAGGCCGTGAAGGACTTCTTCGCCGCGCTCGGCCGTGGCGACAGGGAGGGCTTGCTGGCGCTGGTCGCCGAGGACATCGAGTGGATCATCCCCGGCCAAGGCTGGCCGCTGGCCGGCATCCACCGGGGACATGCCGGGCTGACCGATCTGCTCGAGACGGCATCCCGGACAATCGAGACGTCCACGGAACCCCGGGAGTTCGTGGCGCAAGGAGACCGGGTCCTGGTGGTCGGCTTCGCCAGCGGCAAGATGAAAGCGACGAACAAGGCGTTCGAGGATGACTGGATCTTCGCCATCACGGTTCGGGATGGCAGACTGACCAACATCCGGGAATATGTCGACACGCAAGCCTTGGCACGAGCCGCCGAGACGTCCGGGCCCGGGCTGGCAGAAAATTTGCCCGAGGACGGCAGCCATTTGCGCGCCTCATGACGCCATTTAGACTTTGCGCGCAGTTGTCGAATGCCCAACAGTGATGGAGATCCCCATGTACGAACAGTCCAAAGTGTCCGAGTTGATCGGGTTCGCGCGCGTCGCTGCAGGCGCCACTGTCATCGACGTCTATCCCGGTGACGGCGACTGGACGCGCCTCTTCTCCGATGCCGTAGGCCCCGATGGGCGGGTCTACGGCTTCGTACCGACCGAAATCGTCGAGGTGATGGGCGATCAACTCGATCGTATGCGCACCCTCGCGCAGCAGCCCGGCCGAGAAAATGTCGAAGCCGTCTCGGCGGACCTCGTCGCGATGCCGGCGGCCATGCAACCCGCCGACCTAGTGTGGATGCATCTATTCTATCACGATCTCCACACCGCGTTGATGCAAACCAAGGGCGCGACTGCGGCCGCCTTCAATCGTGCGGTCTACGATCGGCTGAAATCCGGCGGGTTCTACGTCATCGTCGATCACGCGGCGGCGGCGGCGTCGGGCACGAGCGACACCCAGTCGCTGCATCGGATCGACCCGGCGTCCGTCCGCAAAGAGGTGGAGGCGGCCGGCTTCGTGCTGGAGGCGCAAAGCACCATTCTTGCGAACAAGGACGATCCGCACGCGGTCAAGGTGTTCGATCCCTCGATCAAGGGCAAGACCGATCGCTTCGCCTACCGGTTCGTGAAGCTCTGACGCGTTTCGTTTGGTCGCGCCAACGGAACGGAACGGCGACCAAGGCCGTTCGGGGGCGACGAAGGGGGACATTGCTATGAATGCCAGCGCACGGCTGACCACACTTACGCGGATCGGGTTTGCGACACGCGGGATCCTGTATCTCGTCATCGCCTTCCTGGTGATCCGCGCCGGACGCACCGAGGATCCCAGCGGCGCGCTGCAATATGTCGCCGATGGCGCGGGGCGGGTGCTGCTCGTCGTCATGGCAGCCGGGCTTCTGGCTTATGGCATCTGGCGATTGTCCGATGCGGCATTCGACATCGAGCGGCACGGATCGGATCGCAAGGGCGTCGCCGAACGGGTGGGCGCGATGGTCAGCGGCGTGGTGCATCTGGTGCTCACATGGCAGGCCGTGCGGTTGATCCGCGGCGTGAAGTCGGCTGGCGATGGGACGCAGGCGGGGACGCAGGTCGCGCTCGACCTGCCCGGCGGCACGCTGATCGTGATGCTCGGTGCGGTCGTGCTGTTCGGCGTCGGCCTCGTCCAGCTGGTCAAGGCGACAAAAGGCAGTTTCCTGCAATATCTCGATCCACGGATCGCGCACCAGCCCTGGGCGCGGTGGAGCGGCCGCGCGGGGTACGCCGCACGCGGTATCGTGTTCATCATCAGCAGCTATCTGCTGCTCAAGGCCGGCTTGAACGACCAGGCCAGCCAGGCCGGTGGCATGGCCCAGGCACTGTCCTGGCTGACTAGCCCGGCGGACATCATCATCGCTATCGGCCTGTCGGGCTTCGGCGTGTTCAGCCTGATCGAGGCGCGATACCGGCGGCTGCACGACATGCCGGTCGCGGACATGGCACGGCGCGCAACCAGCCGATGATCGCCCTTCGCCCATCGTCGTGGGCAGGCAACCAAGCTGCCGCTCGGCCGTCCGCTTGAGCTCGTAGGAGGCACCATGTTCTTTCTCTTCTCGCGGCGATTGGGTTGCGTCGGGTCCTTGCTGATATCGGCGGGCATCACGCTGGTGTTGCTCTACCTGCTCGGCTGGCTGTGACGCTGCGCGGCCGCGCCGGTCTGTTGCTGCCGCTGGCGTGCCTGCTTCAGGGCTGCGGCGGCAGCGGGCCCGTGGACGGCCCGGCTATCTCGGACGCCGATCGCGCGCATGGCGGGCAGGCGCACCAGCAACTGCTCGCCGGCTTCGGCGGCGCCTATAGCGGGCCGGAGGCATCGTACGTGCGCGCCGTGGGTGAGCGGGTGGCCATCGCCGCGGGGCTGGAGGGCCAATGCACCTTCACGTTGGTCAACAGCGATGTGGTCAATGCCTTCGCCATTCCCGGCTGCTACATCTACGTCACGCGCGGGCTCGTCGCGATCGTCGGCAGCGAGGCCGAGCTTGCCTCCGTGCTCGGGCACGAACTGGGTCACATCCTCAGTCGTCATGCCCAGCGCCAGGAACGCCGGTCGATCTGGCGGACGCTGGGCGTCATCGCAGCCAGTGCGACGGGCTCGGAGCGGCTGACCCGGCTCGCCAGCCAGGCCGTGCAGTATTTCGGCCTGCGCTATTCGCGGAAGCAGGAATATGAGGCCGACGATCTCGGCGTCGGCTATCTCGAGCGCGCCGGCTACGATGTCTATGCGGCGGCAGACATGCTCTCCGCGCTGGATCGGCAGGACAAGTTCATGACTGCCACGCGCGGCCGCGACACGGCCCGCGGCGTACCCGAATGGGCGCTCAGCCACCCGCTGACCGGGCACCGGATCGCGCGTGCCAAGGCCGCCGCCGAGGCCACCGGCCTTGCCGACGACGCGTTGCCGGAGAATGAAGCCGCCTATTTCGCGGCAGTCGACGGCCTGCTGTATGGGGACGATCCGGAGCAGGGTTTCGTGATCGGTCAGCGCTTCGCCCACCCCATCATGCGCATCTCGTTCGAGGCGCCCACTGGATTCTCGCTGACCAACAGCCCGCAGGCGATCCGACTGACCGGCCCGGACGGCATCGTCGGCGAGTTCGGCGGCGGCACGATGCAAAGCGGCACGCTCAAGGATTATGCCGAGACGCTCGTCGCCCATGTTGTCGGCAACGCCCCCGCCGAGCTGACCAGTGCCACGGCGCTCACGGTCAACGGGCTCCCCGCGATCGTGACCCATTTGCGCATGGCGGTGCGCGACGGCAGCGTGCCGCTGTCGATCGCCGTCTATGACGCAGGTGGCGGGCAGGTGTATCATTTCATCGTCGTTTCTCCGCCGGCGGATGCCAGCGCCGCGGCCGTGAATGCGCTGTTTCGATCCTTCCGACGCCTGTCGCCCGATGAGGCCGCCACGCTGCGACCGCGCTTCATCAGGACCGTGAGGGCGACTGCAGGAGAGACGCCGGAAGCGCTCATCCGCCGCGTCGCCGATCCGGCGCCGCGCCCCCTGTTCGAACTGCTCAACGGGCGCGGCGGCGATCGTCCGCTCGTGCCGGGTGAGATGGTGAAGATCGTCACTTATGCGGATGCGCGGTAGATGATCGACGCAACGGTCGAGCGGTTGCGTTGGCACGATCCCGAGGTCGGGCGCCTGGTCTTTCCCGGCGGCACGATGACGCTGCGCCATGGCTTCGGCTCCGGGCTTGCCATGCGCCCGGGCGATCCGCCCGGCCATTTCTGGGCAATCGGCGATCGCGGTCCCAACATCAAGGTGCGCGATGCGATCCGCCTGTATGGCCTGGAGCATCTGGCTCCGCTCGGTGACATCGCCGGCGCCAAGATCATGCCGCGCATTGATATCGGGCCGGCGCTCGCCGAGTTCCGGATCATCGGTGACGCCGTCGAACTGCTCCGCATCCTGCCGCTCAAGCATGGCGATGGACGATCGGTAACGGGATTGCCCAATCCGGCGAGCGAGCAACTATTCTCCGAACCGGTGTTCGACCTCGCCGGCATGGCGATACCGCCCGATCCCGATGGGCTGGATAGCGAGGGGCTCGTGGCACTTGCCGATGGCGGCTTCTGGATCGGTGACGAATTCGGCCCGTCGTTAGTGCGGGTCGATGCGGGTGGCACGGTGATCGATCGTCTGCTGCCGAGCGGCTTCGCGCCCACCGACGGCGTTTCAGCGCTTCCCGTGCTGGCGGCGCGGCGCCAGCTGAACCGCGGCTTCGAAGCATTGACCATCTCGGATGATGGTCGGTCCTTGTACCTGGCTTTCCAGAGCCCGCTCGCCCACCCGGACGAGGCAGCACACCTTGCGGCGCGCCACGTCAGGATCTGGCGCCTGGACGCGCAGAGCCGCACGGTGAGGGCGCAATATGCCTATCCACTCGACCCGCCGGAAAGCTTCGCGCGCGATTGTGCGTTGGGCAATGTCGAGCAGAGCGACATCAAGGTCAGCGAATTGCTGTGGTTACCGGGTGACCGATTGCTGGTGCTGGAGCGCGGGTCGGCCACCACCAAGATCTACCGCTGCGACCTTGACGCCGCGCCACTGGACGAAGCGCAGCTCGATCTGTCCACGCGCCCAACGCTCGAGGAACTGAGTGCGCGTGGCGACCAGCTTGCGTTTTCGGTGCTGGCGAAGACGCTGCTCTTCTCGAGTGACGATCATCCCGAGATCTCGGCCGACCTCGAAGGAATGGTGCTGCTGTCGCCATCGGTGCTGCTGCTGGTCAACGACAATGATTTCGGCGTGGAGGGTGCGGAAACGGCCTTCTGGCGTATATCCTTGGCCGAACCTGGGCATGAGCTCGGTGACAGTGGCAATGATCAGGCGTGGGGCAAGGTCACTGGGACGCCAAATCAGGGCCTGTGATCGGCGACGTTACCCGGCGTAGCCACCATCCTCGGTGAACAATATCCTATGTGGAGGGCTTAACTTCCTGAGGGTGGGATCCAGCCGGTCGCTTTTTTCCGGTTGCGTCCGCCGGACTGGGATGCTGATGGCGCCCCATGACCGCCGGCGCACTCGAAGATCTGATCATTGCTCGGCTGACCCGCGCGTCGGGCGGTACGGCGCGCGGTTGGCGCATGGCGCTTGGTCCGATCAAGGTGCGCGACGCGGCCACGCACCCGCACTGCAATTGGGAAGTCGAGCCTTCCGGCACGGTGCGCGAGACTGCCGCGATCGAGCGCCTGCTCGATACCGTACGGCTGGACCACCCGTTCGTCACCGCCCGCTGAGTTCCGAGCGCGTCGGGTCGGCGCTGTGGCCGACCCGAAGAGATCCTAGTTCCGCAAGGGCTTGCCCGTCGTCAGCATTGCCACGATGCGCGCCTGCGTGCGCTCGTCCTTGACGCTCTCCATGAACGCGGCACGTTCCAACTGAAGCACCTGCTCCTCGGTCACGATGTCGATCAGATCAGCGTCGCCACCGGTCAGAACGACCGCCAGACGATCAGCGACGACCACATCATAGGCGGTCGCCAAGCCCTTCTTGTGGAAGTCGGATACTGCCATCTGCAGCCCTGTGCGACCGCTGGCCCCGGCCACGCGGAACGTCGGCTTTTCAGGCGCGGCATAGCCCTCGACCAGCGACAGCGCCTTGGCCTTGGCGTCCGCCAGCAGGCGGTCGCGGTTCATCGTGATGCCGTCGTCCTTGCGCAGGATCATCATCTCGCGAGCTTCGGCCGCCGATTTGGCGACCTGCGCGGTCGAGATCATCTGGAACACCTTCGACAGCACCGGCATCGGCCCGTTGGGCAGCGTGCCCGATTTGGTCCAGCGATCGAGCATCTCGCCATTGCCGCCCCAGCCCGGCACCAAGCCGACGCCGCATTCGACGAGACCGGCATAGGTCTCGGCATGCGCCTGGATCGCGTCCGAATGGAGCAGCACCTCGCAGCCGCCGCCGAGCGCGAGGCCCGCGGGAGCTGAGACGACGGGGAAGGGGGCGTATTTGAGCGCATTGTACGCCGCCTGGCCCCGCGCGACGCTCGCTTCGACCATGTCCCACAGCTTGGCGCCGACCGCGAACATCGCCGCGCCGAGATTGGCACCGGCCGAGAAGTTGCTCGCCTCGTTATAGAAGACCAGCGCCTTGAAGCGCGCCTGCACAACGGGAATCGCTTCCTCGATCAGCGTGATGACCTGGTCGTCGAGCGCGTTCATCTTGGTGTGGAATTCGAGCGCGGCAACACCGTCGCCGACATCCCACAACGATGCCGATGCATTGGTCAGCACGGGCTGCGTGCGCAGCTTGATGTCCTCGAGCAGTTCGACGCCATCGCCGCGCGGCACGTCGGCATAGGCGCCGGCGGTGGTGAGGTACTGACGCTTGCCATCCTCGTCGCGGTAGAACGGGCGGTCGCCTGCCGTCGTCAAGATCGCCGGAACCTCGCGGCCCTCGGCGGCGAGGCGTTCGGCAAACTTGCCCGGGCCGATGCTGTCGATCAGCTCGAACGGCCCGAACTTCCAATTATAGCCGAGCTTCATCGCGTCATCGATCGCGACGATGTCGTCGGCTGCTTCACCGACCAGCATCGCCGCGTAGGACAGCACGCTGCCGAGGATCGTCCAGGCATAAGTGCCGATCTTGCCGGGCTCGGCGATCAGTGCGGCGAGGTCCTTGCCGGTCTTGCCCGGGAGGTCGGCGGGCTTCGCCTCGGGGCGATACTCGCCGGTCGCCAGGTCGAGCGAGAACTTGGTGCGCGTCGCCTTGTCGAAGCGGTAGAAGCCGCCTTTGCCCTTGCGACCAGTGAAGCCGTCGGCGATCATCTTGTCGACCAGCGGCATCGGGCGGAGGGTGTCGAAATACGGATCGCCGGCGGGCAGCGTGGACGACAGGCTCTTCGACAACAGCGGCATCAGGTCGACGCCGACCAGGTCGACGAGCCCGAAGATGCCGGTCTTGGGCACGCCCATCGGGCGGCCGCCAATCTGGTCGGCTTCCTCAACGGTCAGGCCCTGGTCCATCGCCGCGTTGATCGCGACCCCCAGCCAATAGGTGCCGATCCGGTTGGCGACGAAGCCCGGCGTGTCCTTGGCGCGGACGATGCGCTTGCCCATGAAGCGGTCGACGAAGTTCTCGACCTTTTCCGCGACGGCGACATCGGTATGCTCGCCGCGGACGATCTCGATCAACCGCATGTAGCGCGGCGGATTGAAGAAGTGCGTGATCAGAAAGTCGGCCTTGAACTGGTCCGACCGTCCTTCGACGAGATGCCCGAGCGGGATCGTCGAGGTGTTCGACGACACGGCGGTGCCGGGACGCTTAAGCGCCTCCAGCTTGGCGTAGAGCGACTGCTTGATGTCGAGCCGTTCGACGATCGCCTCGACGATCCAGTCGCACTCGGCGACGCGGTCGAGATGATCGTCGATGTTGCCGGTCTCGACGAGCTTCGCCGCGCGCTTCGACATGAAGGGGGCGGGATCAGTCTTCAGCATCTTCGCGACCGCGGCCTTGGCAACGGCGTCGCGATCGTCACCCTCACGCGGCACGATGTCGAGCAACAGCACCGGAATGCCGGCATTGGCGACCTGCGCCGCAATGCCCGCACCCATCACGCCTGCCCCGATGACGCAGACCTTCTTTACAGCATCGGCCATTATGCGCGCTCCAGCACCGTTGCGATGCCCTGGCCGCCACCGATGCACTGGGTGGCGAGCGCGTAGCGGCCGCCTTCGCGTGCCAGCAAAGCCGCGGCCTTGCCGACGATCCGCGCGCCGGTCGCGCCTAGCGGATGGCCGATCGCGATCGCGCCACCATCGAGGTTGATCGTCTCTTCCTTGAGGCCGAGGTCGCGGATGCAGGCGATCGCCTGGCTGGCGAACGCTTCGTTGATCTCGACCACGTCGAGGTCGGCGACGGTGATGCCGGCGCGCTCCAGCGCCTTCCGCGAGGCGTAGATCGGGCCGAGGCCCATCGTCGACGGATCGTTGCCCGATACCGCGACCGACTTGATGCGGGCGAGGATCGTCAGGCCATGCTTGGTCGCGAACTCTTCCGATGTGACGAGCACGGCGGAAGCGCCATCCGTCAACGGCGAGGAGGTGCCAGCGGTGACCGAACCATCGGCGCTGAAGGCGGGCTTGAGGCCGGCGAGTGTTTCGGTGGTGGTGCCGGCGCGGATCGTGCCGTCCTGGCTGACCGGGCCGGCCTTGGTCTGGATCGTGACGATCTCGTCGGACAGCCGGCCATCGGTGCGCGCGGCAGCGGCCTTGTCCTGGCTCTTCACGGCGAAGGCGTCCTGCTCGGCGCGGGTGATCTGATAGTCGCGCGCGACATTCTCGGCAGTCTCGCCCATGCCCATGTACGCGCCGGCGTTGAGCTTGAAGAGATCGGGGTTGGGCAGCGGGTTGTAGCCGCCCATCGGCACGCGGCTCATCGATTCGAGCCCGGCGCAGATGAAAGCGTCACCGGCGCCGATGTTGATCTGGCCGACCGCGATGTGGATCGCGCTCATCGACGAGCCGCAGAAGCGGTTCACCGTCATGCCGCCGACCGACAGCGGCAGGTCGGCGAGCAGGCCGATCATGCGCGCGACGTTCAGGCCCTGCTCGCCCTCGGGGAACGCGCACCCCAGGATGATGTCCTCGATCTCCGCCGGATCGACGCCGGTCTTATCGAGCAGCCCGCGGATCGTCTGCGCGGCGAGATCGTCCGGGCGCACACGGGCGAGGTCACCCTTTCCGGCGAGGTGGAATGGCGAGCGGGCGTAGCTGGCGATAACGACGTTGGTCACGGAATGTGTCTCCATCAGATGGTCGAGCGCAACGCTGCCGCGCGCCGTCTTGTATGCCCCTTAGGTGCGATGTCTAACGTTAACGTCAAGTGCTTCGACGCATGTTTGTCAATCGCATGAGCGAGCGTGAATGACGGATCAAGGTGGGGCGTACGGATCGCCGCTCATCGATTTGCGTATAGCGCCCCTACGTTCTTGTGCGATTTTCGGCGCTCTTTGCTGCGCGTAACAGGGTCGCACAGGAACGGAGACGGACGATGACACAGCAGATAACGGTGTTTGGATATGGCGCAGTCGGCCAGCCGATCGTCGAGCGGCTCGTGGCGCGCGGGGATCGCGTGCGGGTCGCTTCGCGCAACCGACCGGCGAACCTGCCGACGGATGTCGAGCACATGCCGTGCGATGTCCTCAAGGCCGGCGACGTGCGCGCCGCGCTCGAGGGTGCCGCGCAGGCGGTGCTGGCGGTCGGCTTTGCATATGACTCGCGATTGTGGCGTACCGTCTGGCCGCAGGCGATGACCAACATGGTCGAGGCCTGTGCCGAGGCTGGCGCGCGGCTGGTGTTCATCGACAACCTCTACCAGCTCGGACCCCAGACCGCGCCGCGCACGGAGAATATGCCGCTGACCACGGTCGGCGAGAAGCCGGTGATCCTGGCCGAGGTCACGCGCATCTGGCAGGCGGCGCATGGCCGGGTGCGCGTGGCGGCGCTGCGCTGCACAGACTTCTACGGACCCGGCGTCGCGGTGTCGCACCTTGGCGCGCTTGCCATCGGCGAAGTCGCGAAAGGCAGCCCCGCACAGTTGCTCGTGCCCGCCGATACGCCGCACGACTTCGCCTATGTGCCCGATATCGCCCGCGCGGCGGTGATCCTGCTGGACGCACCGGACGCGGATTTCGGCGAGGTCTGGAACATGCCCTGTGCGCCCACCCGCACGCCGCGTGCGCTGCTGGCGATGGCGGCTGCCGCGGCTGGCCACAAGCTGCGCGTGTGGGGAGTGCCGCTGGCATTGCTCCGGCCGCTGGGCTTGTTCTACCGCTTTGCCAAGGAAGTCGCGGATGTCGGCTTTACCTGGGATCGCCCTTACGTGGTCGACGGTGCCAAATTCGTCCGACGCTTCGGTTTTGCCGCGACGAGCTTTGAGATAGGCGTGCCGGCGACCGTCCGCGCCTTTGCGGACGGTCGATGACCGAATGGCGGGGGAAGTAATGGGTCGGATGATTTCGATCGCGAACTGGATAGCAACCGCGGGCGCCGTGCTAGGCGCGGCGGCCTCCCCGCAGGCGGCGGCACGAGTGGAACTCCCGGTCCAGACACTGGCACGAACACCGATCGCCGCGCCCGCCGATCGTCCATTTCGAGGAACCATCGCGCTGGACGTGGACGCGCGTGACGTGGCGCACCGGGTGTTCGTCGTCCACGAACGCGTGCCGGTGCAGCGCGCCGGCGCGATGACATTGCTCTACCCGCGCTGGGAGGCGGCGAGCCACGGGCCGAGCCTCACCGTCACCGAACTGGCCGGGCTGGAGATATCCGCAAACGGACGACCGCTGACATGGCGCCGGGACGCGATCGAGCCGCACGCCTTCCATTTCGAGGTGCCCGAGGGCACGCCGACGATCGACCTGCGCTTCCAGATCGTCGCGGATGACGACCGCCTGTCCGCCGGCATAGTGGCCGTCGCATGGCAGCATCTGCTGCTGTACCCGGCCGGGTGGTACGCGCGGAACATCGCGGTGGCGCCGTCGCTCATGCTGGCGACGGGGCTGAGGCCATTCACGTCGCTCGACATCGTCCAGGCGCTGCAAGGCAGGCTCCGTTTCAAGCCGGTTTCGCTGGAGCAGCTGCTCGACGCGCCGGTCCTCGCGGGCCGTCATGCCGCACGCGTGCCACTCGCACCGGACGGGCCCGGCGCGGTGACGCTCGACCTGGTCGCGACCCGCGCCGGCGATCTCGCCATCCCGCCCGACCGCATCGACGGTTTGCGTCGCATGGTAATGCAGGCGCGCGCGGTGTTCGGTCCGCCGCCGTTCGGCCGGTACGAGGTGCTGGCACGGATGAGCGACGACGGCTCCTCCGGCGGTACCGAGCACCGTGCATCGGCCGAGATCGGCATGGCTTCGTCCTATTTCCGCGACTGGGCCGGGCAGCTCAACAACCGCGATATCGTCGCGCACGAATTCGTCCACGCCTGGAACGGGCTCTACCGCGTGCCTGCCGATCTGTGGGCGCCCACACCCAACACGCCGCAAGGCGGCAGCCTGTTGTGGATGTACGAGGGCCAGACCGAGTTCTGGGGGCGCGTGCTTGCCGCGCGCGCCGGGCTGCGGAGCCGCGAGGAGACGCTCGACAAGCTCGCGCTCGACGCGGCCGAGGTCGCCAATCGAGCGGGACGGGCATGGCGGCCGTTATCCGACGACGTAAACTACCCGTCCTTCATGCTGCGCCAGTCGGTCCCGTGGCGCGACTGGCAACGGCGCAAGGATTACTATCTCGAAGGCGTGATGCTGTGGCTCGACATCGATGCCATGCTGCGCGAGCAGACCAGCGGGCGTCGTGGCATCGACGACTTTGCCCGTGACTTCTTTGCCGGAGCCGGACCGGAGGAGCCCGCCCGCACCTACACGTTCGACGATCTTTGCGCCGCCCTGCACCGCGTCGCGCCATTCGATTGGGCGGGCTTCCTGAATCGCTGGATCGACGGGCATGGCGAGGTGAGTACGTCCGAAGGGCTCGAGCGGCTTGGATGGCGTTTGACCTATACGCCCGAGCGGACGCCGACATTCGAGCAGAACGAACAGGAACTCGGCGGCGCGGACCTGTCCTACTCGGTCGGACTGACGGTTGCCGATGACGGGAGGGTCCGCGCGATCGCCTGGGGCGGGCCGGCGTTCCGCGCGGGCATGGCGCCCGGGGTTCGGATCACCGCGGTGGCGGGCGCGCCGTACACACAAGGCGCGATCCGCGATGCCGTGCGGAACACCGTCACGACCCCGGTGGCGCTCACCTGGGAGCAGGACGGCCGCTCGGTGACACGGACGATCGATTATCGCGGTGGTCTGCGATACCCGCGCTTGCAGCGTATTGCCGGGCGTGCGGATGGACTGGCGGCGCTTCTTGCCGCCCGTTGAGCCCCGCCATCACGCCCCAGCCGCGATCAGAAGTTGAAGCCGAGCGCGGCGCCGATCGTCCGTGGCTGGATCGGCGATACCTCGATCCCGCCGGCCGGGCGGGTGCCGAACGTGCCGGCCGACACCAGCCCGCGCGAATTGGTGAGGTTGCGGGCATAGAGCGACAGGTTGAACCGGCCGAAGTCTGCACCGGCGCGCAGATGTACGGTGGAATAGCCATCGAGCGTGAGGCGCCGGCCGAACGTCGTCCGGTACGCGTCGTCGAAATTGCCCGGCCGATCGCTGACCGTCGAGAAGTCCGCACCGACATAGGGTTTCACGCCATTGCCCATCGACCAGGTATAGTCGGCGGAAATCGACGCATTCCAGTGCGGCGCGAACGGCAATTGATCGCCGTCGAGCCCGCCATTGCCGGTGTCGCCGCGCAAGGTCGCGTGATTGTAGGCCAATGACGCAACCACACTGAGGCCGCGGATCGGGCGCATTGTGCCGGTCGCTTCGAAGCCATAGCTGCGCGCGCCCTTGCCGTTCGCGTCGGCGCTGATCGGCCCCGCCGCCGACTGGAAGATCGCCACGATCAGCGTCTTGTCCCAATCGAGATAATAGCCGGAAAGATCGATTCCGAAGGTACGGTCGGCGGTTTCGGCACGCACGCCGGCTTCGTAGCTGAGCAACGTATCCGCGTCGGTCTGCGATGGATAATTGGCAGGAGCGCCAGGCGGGATGACGTTCGGGCCGCCGGGGCGATACCCCTTGGCGACGCGCGCATACACTTCGCTGCGCGGCGCGAATTCGAAGCGTGGCGAAACCGACCAGGTGAAGACGCCTTCCGACGATGTCGCCGCCTCCTCGCTCCGTCCGCCGAACAGCGCGCCGTCCAGAACCTGGAGCGTGCGCTGCTTGTTCCGGCTGTAGCGAGCACCACCGGTGATGTCGAAGCGATCGCCGAGGTGCAGCGTGGCACTGCCGAACCCGGCATATTCACGATATTTCGATTTCAGCTGCGCCAGGACGAGGTCGGAAAAGCCGGGGATCGCCGGCGGCGGCGTGATCGGCTGTCCCGTGGCGATGTCATACGGGAAATATTGCTGGTAAAGCTGGCCCGGCTCACGCGTGTAATATCCGCCGATCAGCCATTCGAAGGTGGAAGAATCGGGCGATGCGAGCCGCACCTCCTGGGTGAACTTCTTCTGCGTGGACTGGTTCGGATAATAGACGCCGTAGGACGTGGTCGGGAGCCCGTAGATGCCCTGCGACGCTGCGTCGGCAAGCGTCGTACCGCCGCCGACATCGTTGAACGAAACGTCGCTGCGGTCCTCCGTCGCCAGGCGGCTGAAGCTGGTCACCGAGGTCAGCGTCGCGAAGTCGAAATCGTAATCGAGCGTTCCCGTAAACAGCCGGTAATTGGCACGATTGCGATCCGGGAACAGCTGATAGCGGTTCTCGCCGTCGACGGCGGCCCCGGAGAATGGATCGACCGAGATTGGCGCGAGCGTACCGGGGTCGGCATCAAAGGCCGTGCGCGAGCGAACGCGGATATTCTGTGCCACGGCGGAGAGGCGCGCCGAGAAGCGGTCGGTCGGCTTGAACAGCAGCGACGCCCGCCCGCCATAGCTCCGCGATCCATTCACGTCGCGATCCGGAATGCCGATCGCGTCGATGAAGCCCGCCGTGCGACGGTAGAAACCGCTGGCGCGGAATGCCAATGTATCGCCCAGCGGCACGTTGATCACGGCATTGCCGAAATAGCCGGTACCGCCCCCTTTCGTCGTCTCGACCCCGCTCTGGCCGCGCGCTTCCCACTTGGAGAGTTGCGGCGCGACGGTGACGTACTTGACCACGCCGCCCAGCGAGTTCGCCCCGTACAGCGTTCCTTGCGGGCCGCGCAGCACTTCGAGCCGCTCGATGTCGAACGTGTCGAAATCGCCGGCGAGATTGGCGCCGTTGGTCTGGCTGGTGCTGGAACCAAAGGGCGTATCGTCGACATATACAGCGACGGTGGCGCCCGCCCCGCCGGCGTTGATGCCGCGCAGCACGATCCGGGTCTGGCCGGGGTTGCCCTGCTCGAAGGACAGGCCGGGAACCAGCGCGGCATAATCGGCGATGCTGCGGGCCTGGCGACTCTCCAACGCTTCGCCCTGCAGGACCGAGATCGATTGCGGCACCTCGTGCAGCGCTTCCGACCTCTTTTGCGCGGTGACGATGATATCGCCTTGCTGGAGCTCCTGCGCGGCCTCGGCCGGCGCGGTTGCTTGCGTAGCGGCCGACTGAGCATCCTGTGCGGCGGCACCGTTGGCGACAATGAGCGCCGTCAGGCCGCAGGTGACGGACAATGCCCGTTTGAACGTGCTCATTTCACTCGGCCCCTTGCAAAGCGGCGCTTATCGCGCCTTCTCTGATCGGAAACTATTGTCCTGAATGAAACGCTGTCAACCCCATTTATCAAATAGATCTGGGCTTAGTGGAGGTAATCAGTATTCGACGAAGCTAGGTTGACGTTTTCCGATCAGGAACTTAGCATCCTGAATAGAGAATGAGGATGCTTGCCGATGATCCTGTCCCGACGTGAGGCGCTGTGTGGCGCCGGCATGGCGATTGCCACGCCGTACATTGCCAAGGCGGCGGTTCAGGTGAGCCCGTACACGCATCGCCGCTATTCGACACGGGCGGTGGATCTCGTCCGCGGCGCGATCGTCATCGACATGCTGGCGCCGATCAAGATCGACTTCAATCCCGAATTTTATGCGCGGCGCCTGAGCGATCAGGATGCGGCCGACTTTCGCGCCAGCGGTATAACAGCCATCCACCATTCGATCGGCATCGACGGCCCCGAGGCACGTGACCAGGCACTCACCTTCTTTGCCGCATGGGGCAATTATGTGGCCCGCAACAGCCATGTCTTTACCGGCGTCGACAAGGTCGCGGACATTCTCCAGGCCAAAAGAGATGGCAGATGCGCGGTCATCATGGGCCTGCAAAATGCGGATCACTTCCGCGACGCATCGGACGTGAAGGCGTTCTTCCAATTGGGGCAACGCTGCGCACAGCTCACCTATAACGAGCAGAACCGGATCGGGTCGGGCTCGACCGAGCGTGTCGATGGCGGTGTCAGCGATTTCGGCGTCGAGATCATCAAGGCGATGAACGCCGTCGGCATGCTGATCGACGTCTCGCATTCCGGCGACCGCACGACCCTCGACGCGATTGCATTGTCGCCCAAGCCGATCGCGATCACGCACAGCAATTGCCGTGCGCTGATCGATCATCCGCGCATGAAGACGGACGAAGCGATCAAGGCACTGAGCGCCAAAGGCGGCGTGATGGGCACCACCGGCGTGCGCATGTTCGTCAGCAAGACGGATCCGACGACGATCGTGAACATCGTCGATCACATTGATCACGTGGTGAAGCTGGTCGGGATCGAGCATGTCGGGATCGGCACCGATTCCGATCTCAACGGCTATGACGATGCGTCGCCGGAAACCAACAAGATGCTGCGCGGCGCCTATAAGGGCAGCTACGCCTTTCGCGACAAGATCGATGTCGACGGGTTCGATCACCCGCTCAAGATGTACGATCTGACCGAGGAGCTCATCCGCCGCAACTATTCGGACGCGAACATCCGGGCAGTGCTCGGCGGCAATTTCCAGCGGCTGCTTACCGCCACCTGGGGCGGCTGACGATGCCGCTTATCCTCCCTTCATCTTTGCGAGCAACGCCATGAACCCGTCGTCCCCCAGCGTCATCGGGAGCCTCGTGCTGCCGCAGCCGTATCTCCTGTTCCTCGGCGACATGACCGAGCCCGGCTATGCCAAGACGGCGTTCGGCCTGCGCGACTGGGCGCCGGAGCGTTGCGTCGGCGAATATCGCCTGACACCCGACACCGTCTCGACCGGATTGCCGGCGATGACCTCGGCCGAGGCCTATGCCAATGGTGCACGCGCGCTCGTCATCGGCGTCGCCAATCCGGGCGGGGTGATCCCCGCGAAATGGCGCGCATCGTTGGTCGACGCGCTGGAAGCGGGGCTCGACATCGTCAGCGGCATGCACGCCCGCCTTGCCGACATTCCCGGTCTTGCCGACACCGCCGCCCTGCATCAGCGCCGGCTGATCGACGTGCGCGTGCCACCATCGGCCATTCCCGTCGCCACCGGTGCCAAGCGCGCCGGCAAGCGATTGCTCACCGTCGGCACCGATTGTGCGCTGGGCAAGAAATACACCGCGCTCGCGATCCATCGCGCGCTCGTCGCGCGCGGTGTGGACGCCACGTTCCGCGCGACCGGACAGACCGGCATCATGATCGCCGGCGGCGGCCTGCCGATGGATGCTATCATTGCCGATTTCGAAGCGGGCGCGGCCGAAATCCTGTCGCCCGCCGCGCCGGCGGATCATTGGGACATCATCGAGGGCCAGGGCTCGCTGTTTCACCCGGCCTATGCCGGCGTGTCGCTCGGGCTGCTGCATGGCAGCCAACCCGATGTCATCATCGTGTGCCATGAACCCGGTCGCGAGATGATGCTCGGCGTGCCGGGTTATGCGCTGCCCAGCATCGAGGAGGCGATCGAAGCCAATCTGATGTTCGGCAGGCGCACCAATCCGGCGATCCGGTGCGGGGGCATCTCGCTCAACACGGCGGCGCTGGACCCCGCGGCGGCGGAAGCGGAAATCGCCCGCGTGGCAGACCGCCTCGGCCTTCCGGCGGCCGACCCGGTGCGCGGCGGCCCGGCGCTCGACCGTCTGATCGAGCATAGTCTGGCATGACCGCCGCTATCCCGCAGCACGCGATCGCCGCCGCGGGTTCCTGTCCCACCCTTCGGAAAGCCGCTCGTTTATGGTGAAAACGCGTTTGTTACTGACCACTGCCGTTGGCTTGCTCGCGACCGCCGCGCCGGCGCCCGCCAAGCGGCCTCCGGTCGCCGCGCCGACGTACCAGGTCCCGGCCGAGCGGATCGACGGACTGGCGGATTTCGTCGACGGCGTCATGGCGCAGCAGATCGCCACGCGCGAGGTGGCCGGTGCGGTGGTGACAATCGTGTATCGCGGCCGCGTGCTGTTCACGCGCGGCTATGGCATGGCGGACGTCGACAAAGGCGTGCCGGTGGATGCCGCCCGCACGCTGTTCCGGCCCGGCTCGGTCTCCAAGATGTTCACCTGGACCGCACTGTTGCAGCAGGTCGAGCAGGGACGCGTCATCCTGGATGCCGACGTTAACACGTACCTCGACTATCGCATCCCGGAATATAAGGGGCAGCCGATCCGCGTGCGCGATCTGCTCTCGCATACGCCGGGCATGAGCGACCGTTCGGACATCGTCGCCGCCTCGCCCGACAAGCTCGTTTATTATGCCGCATGGTTGAAGACGCATATGCCGCAGCTCCTCTGGGCGCCGGGCACCGAGGTCGCCTATTCGAATTACGGTGCAGCGCTCGCCGGCTACATCGTCGAACGCGTATCGGGCGAGCAATACCCCGATTATGTCGAGCGCCATATTTTCAAGCCGCTGGGGATGACCTCGACGACGTTCCGGGAACCGTTGCCGCCTGCGCTCGCACCGCGCATGGCGACGGGCTACCGGTACGAGGACGGCAGGCTGATCGCGCAGCCGTTCGAGCTGTTCAGCCTCATCATGCCCGCCGGATCGGCAACGTCGAGCGCGGTCGACATGAACCGATTCATGCTGGCGATGCTCGGCGGCGGGAGGCTGGACGGCGCACGCATCCTGAAGCCTGAATCGGTGCGGCTGCTGATGCGCGATTCCGTCGCCAACACACCGGGCTTTCCCGGCATGGCGCACGGCTTCTTCGTCGTTCGCGCCGCGGGACCACGGCTGGTCGGTCATGGCGGCAACACCGACGACTTCCATTCCAATATGATCCTGGCGCCCGAGGCCGGGCTTGGCTTCTTCGTCTCGGAAACCGGGGGCGAGGGGAGTTACGGCGGCCGCACGGAGCTCACCGAAGCGCTGATCGGGCGGCTCTTCCCGCAAGCGCCGGCTGTACGCGTGGCAGCGCCGGCGGGCGAACGGCTTCCCCTGGGCGCCTACCGTTCCAATCGGCGCGACTATTCCGAGCCGGTCGACCCCAAGGAAGACCTGAAGATCGCCAGTGCCGACGGTGGCGGGATCACGGTCGCCAGCGAAAGTCGGACATCGTATTGGCAGCGTATCGGGCCGATGCTGTTCGAGCAGGTTACCGGTACGCGCGCGGGCGGCCCCTATGAACGGCTGCGTTTCTATCAGCGCGGCCGCGAATGGTGCCTCGGCTTCACGTCGCAGCCGCACGTCGTCTACCGCCTCGTCAAATCCTGACCTGACGTCGAAGATCATCCGGGGACATCGCATGCGCCAGAAAGTGAACACCGGGATGGTCGGCTTCTTCATGGCCCGGGTTCTGGCATGCGCCGCCCCTGCGCTCGTCGCCACGAGCAGTCTAGCGCCGGCAGCCCAAGTCGCCGCTACCGCGCCGGACCTCACCGATCAGGTCCAGCCCGGCGCGACCATTGGCAATTATGTTGGTGACGATGTCATGATCCCGATGCGCGACGGGACACGGCTTCATGCCCAGGTCTGGCGCCCCAGGGACGCGACCGGTCCGCTGCCGATTCTGATGAGCCGGTCGCCATACGGCTACACGCTCGACGCGGTCACCAACCTGTTCACCAAATCGTACAAGGAACTGGCGGCAGACCGCTACATCTTCGTGCTGGAGGACATACGGGGGCGTCTTGGATCGGGTGGCAGCTTCGTCAATCTGCGGTCGCGCAAAGCCGGCAAAAACGGCGTGGACGAGTCCACTGACACGTACGACTCGATCGACTGGCTGGTGAAGAACCTGCCGGCGAACAACGGCAAGACCGGGGTCATCGGCGTATCCTATGGCGGCTGGACCGCGACAATGGCGACGATCGATCCGCATCCGGCACTCAAGGCCGTGTCTTCCCAGGCATCGCCCAACGACATGTTCATCGGTGACGATTTTCTACACAACGGCGCCTTCCGCCTCGATTATGCCTGGAGCTGGGTGACGTTGCTGGAGACGGACGGCCGCACCATGAAGCCGTTCGACTTTGGCGGCGAGAGCGACGCCTATGCCTGGTATCTGAAGCAGCATGATCTGGCGTCGCTCGATCGGCAGCATCTAGGCGTCGATATGCCGAGCTGGCAGAATTTCGTGAAGCACCCGACGTATGACGGCTATTGGCGCGCCCAGCGGGCGACGAACAACATGCCAGCGAAGGTTGCAATTCCCAATCTGATCGTCGCCGGCTGGTACGACCAGGAGGACTTTTACGGCCCGCTCTCTATCTACCAGGAGCAGGAAAAGGGCGACACGAACAACCTGAACTATCTGGTGGTGGGCCCGTGGAATCACGGCGGCTGGCGCGGTCCGGGTGCCGCTTACGGGCCATACGACATGCAGGGCGCAACCGGTGACTGGTATCGCCAGAAGGTGGAACTGCCCTGGTTTCGCTACTGGCTGAAGGACCAGGGCACGCTGCACCAGCCCGAAGCCTTGATCTTCCAGACCGGCAGCAATCGCTGGCAGCGCCTCGACAATTGGCCGCTCAAGCGCGGTACGGTGACGCGCAACCTGTACCTGCACGAAAACGGCAAGCTGTCGTTCCAGGCGCCGCAACCGGGCGAGGCGCCGCGCGACAGCTTCGTCTCCGATCCCGCCGATCCAGTGCCCTATCGCAACCGCGCCGCCGGGCCGATCAAGCCGTTCATCGCCGAGGGCTCCAGCTGGGCGACCTGGCTCGCCGACGACCAAGCGCCTTTCGCGCGGCGCAAGGACGTACTGTTCTGGCAGACCGATCCTTTGACCGAAGATGTGAGTATTTCAGGCAATATCGCCGCCAAGCTGTTCGCCAGCACGACCGGGTCGGACGCCGATTGGGTGGTGAAGCTGATCGACATCTACCCCAACGACGACAGCGTCTCGTCGGAGTTGCGCGGTCGACAGAGAATGATCGCCAACGATGTGTTCCGCGGCCGTTTCCGCAGCGGTTTCGGCAAGCCGCAAGCGATCACGCCAAACGCGGTGTTGGACTATGCGATTCCGTTGCACTCCGCATCGCACGTCTTCCAAAAGGGCCACCGCATCGGCGTGCAGATCCAAAGCAGCTGGTTTCCGCTGATCAACCGGAACCCACAGACGTTCGTCGATAATATTCTAAAGGCAAAACCTTCGGAGTTTCAGCGACAGACCCATTCCATTTATCATAGCCGCAAGCAGCCGTCGGCGATCATGGTCTCGTTCGCCCAATAACAGCGAATTATGTCGCCGAGCGGCCGACGACTGGCGTCGCGGGCAAGTACCCCGAACGGGCCAAGCGCCGCGCCGGTCTATCCCGACGCTGCTACTCCAGCCCAAGCGGGCGCAACGGATTGCCGACCAGCCCGGCGACCAGCGCGGCCTGGATACGTGTCGCCGGCCAGATCGTCGACAGCGGCCCCACCAGCCAGTCGCGCAGCAACGGCAGGACGTAACTGTCCGACTGATAGACCGGCGTGAACATGTCGGTGAGTGCCTGATAGAGCAGGACATGGCGGCGGCGGAGTTTGCTCGCCAAAGCGAGTCCGTGTCCGACACTCGCGCCGCGGCGGAGCCCGAGCATGAGCGCATAGGCATCGAGCAGCGCCATGTTGGCACCCTGGCCGAGCTGCGGGCTCGCCGAATGCCAGGCGTCGCCGATATGGATCAGCGCCTGTTCCACCGGTCGACGCACCGTGCGGTGCGCGTAGCTGGCGAAGGTCAGTTGATCGGGATGCGTGATCTGTTCGAGCAGCGCCTGCGTGGCTGGCCATAAGGAGCCGACATCTGCCTTCCACGCGCCGAGCCCGGCCGCACGCCAAGCGGCGACGCGGTCGGCCCGGATCGACCAGAAGAGCGCCGCTTGGCCGCGTGCGGCACCGGGCGGCATGCCGATCGGCAGTACGCCGGCCATGACGCTGGCGGCGCGATAGCGTTGCTCCAGCGCATGGGGATCGAAGCCTGCGCCTGTGGGCCAGTCGAGGCTTGCCCAAAGCGCACCATAGGCCAGCGTCCGCCCCGTCGGTGCGGCAAGCGGCGTGCGCGTGCCGAGCGCATCGACGATCAGGTCGAAGCGTGCCGTGTTGCCGGCGTCGGCAAAGACCAGCGCGCGCCCGCCGGTCACTTCCTTGGTGTCGACGATCGTGCGGCCTGTTTCGATCGGGATGCCGTTGCGCATCGCGGCATCGTGGAGCGCGTCGAACAAGCTGGCGCGGTGGATGCCGATGCCGAAGCAGGGGCGGCTGAGCGCGGTATAGCGCACGTCGAGTACCGTACGACGGCTGTTGGCGGCCTGGCCGAACAGTCGGTCGACGCGCGATCCGCGCGCGACGATGGTGTCCGCCAATCCCAGCTTGCCCAGCACGGCGAGGCCGGTCGGCTGGATCATCAACCCGGAGCCGAGGGCGCGTGGACGATCGAAGCGTTCGAACATCGTCACGCGGTGGCCGTCGCGGTGCAGCAGCAGGGCAGCGGCGAGCCCCGCCGGTCCGCAGCCGGCAATGGCGATATCGAGCGGCCTCGATCGTTCCGGGTTGGCAAGCACCATTGAAACCGCCCCTTAGTGGAAGAGCGCGCATGCCGCCACAAGCCGGCCCCCATTATTCGCCGGCTCGCCACACTGCTCGGGCGGAACCGTCGCGCTATCAAGAAGGTTAGGACCGACTACCTTTCGCATCTTTTCGTTCCCGAAAGCCGCATCATGACATTCAGCTTCGGCGCCGATCGTGCGCCGGCCGACGCTTCCTGCCTGCCGATCGTCCTAGGCACCCGGTCTTGACCAACATCGCCCGCATCGCGACGCGGATTGCCGAGACGCTGGAGACGCACGATGTCGTCTTCGTGGCGGATGACGATCAGCAGGCGGACGCGATCGCGGCTGCGGCCTGCGCCATCCTGCCGCACGGCGACGTCATCTTCCTGCCGTCGAGCGATGCGTTGCCCGGCGACGTCGCGCCGGCATCGCCGGCCAATATCGGGCACCGGGTGGCGGCGCTCCATCGGCTGCGCGAATTGCAGGCCGTATCGGATCGGCCGCGCTTCGCCTGCGTGATGAGCGGCGAGGCATCGGCGCGGGGCTATCCCGCGCCGGCCGCGTTCGATGATGCGCCGCCGACGCTGCGTGTCGGTGATGCGATCGACAGCGCCACGATCGAGCAGACGTTGATCGAGATCGGCTATTTCACCGACGACCGGGTCGACGAGCCCGGCGAAGTCGCGGTGCGTGGCGAGGTGATCGACATCTTTCCGGTCGATGCCGATCTGCCGGTACGCATCGACCTGGCCGATGGCCGGATCGCGGCGATCCGCTGCTACGACCCGGTCACGCAACGATCGCTGGAGCCGCGCGATTCTTTGGGCATCGGGCGCGCGGCCGAGCCTGCCGCGTCGCCCTCGGTGCCGATCCTGGCGCACATAACGCCCGGCGTGATCGCCTTCAGCGCCAAGGCGTTGCAGCGCCGCCAGCGGTTCATCGAGCTGGCGGATAGTGCCGCCGGCAAGGGCAAGGCGGATGCCGCCAAGCCCAAGGACTGGGCCGCGGCGCTGAAGAAGTGGGAAGAGCGCGACTTCAGCGGCGGGATCGAACCGGCGCCACGCTTCGCCGAGACGCGATCGCCACTGGCCGCTCTCGCCAAATTCGCCACGCCGCTGCTGGCCGAGGGAAAATCGCTGGTTTTGGCCGGCGGCACGCGTGACCTGCGCTTCCTGCGCGGCAAGGTCGCCAAACGGTTGAAGCGCGAGATCGCCGAGATCGACAGCTGGACGGCGGCAGGCACGCTCGAGCCGGGCCAGGTCGCGACGCTGACGATGCCGGTGTCGTCGGGTTTCGTCACCGAGCGACATGTCCTGATCGCCGCCGGCGACCTGCTGGGCAGTCGCGCGGTGATCGATGACGGGCATGCGGCAAGCACGGTCGAGCCGTTCTCCGGTGCTGGCGGCGACATCCAGGTCGGCGACGTCGTCGTGCACGAGGATCACGGTGTTGCCGTGGTCGGCGGGCTGGAAGACATGCCGGTGATGGACGCCGGCGCGGAGCCGGGCGAGGCGATCGTGCTGACCTTCGCGGGCGAAGGCCGACGCCTGGTGCCGACGACGGGTGCCGATCGCATCTGGCGCTACGGCGCGGACGGCGATGCGGTGGCGCTAGACAAGCTGGATGGATCGTCCTGGGCCAAACGGCGCGGCGAGATCGACATTGCGATCGTCGAAAGCGCGCGGGGCCTTGCTGCTTTGTCGGATGCGCGGGCCAAGCTGGAGGCGCCGGCGATGGTGCCGGACGCTGCCGCTTACGAGCGCTTCTCGGCCGGCTTCGCCTTTACCGAAACGGCGGATCAGGCGCGCGCGATCAATGCCGTGCGCGACGATCTGGCGGCCGGGCGGCCGATGGACCGGCTGGTGATCGGCGATGTCGGTTACGGCAAGACCGAGATCGCCATGCGCGCAGCCGCCCTGGCCGCGCTCGCTGGGTACCAGGTGGCGATCGCGGCCCCGACGACGGTGCTGGTCCGCCAGCATCTGCAGGCGTTCCAGCGCCGCTTCGCCGCCGCCGGACTGACCGTGGCGGGCCTGTCGCGGCTATCGACCGCGGCCGAGCGCAAGGCGACCAAGGCCGGCCTTGCCGACGGATCGATCGCGATCGTCGTCGGCACGGGCGCGGTGATGGGCAAGGATGTCCGTTATGCCAAGCTCGGCCTGGTCGTGATCGACGAGGAGCAGCGCTTCGGCGCGGCGGACAAGGCGCGCCTGCGCGGCTCGGGCGATGTCCACTTGCTGACGCTCAGCGCCACGCCGATCCCGCGCACGTTACAGATGGCGCTGGTCGGGCTGCAGCAAATCTCGATCCTGGCAACGCCGCCCGCGCGGCGCCAGCCGATCCGCACCAGCATCGATACGCTGGACGACGTGCGGTTGCGCACCGCCTTGATGCGCGAGAAGGGGCGCGGCGGGCAGAGCTTCGTGGTCGTGCCGCGCATCTCCGACATGGCGACGTTTGGCGCGCGGCTGCGGCGGATAGTACCCGATGTCACGGTGGTCGAGGCGCATGGCAAGATGGCCGCGGCGGATATCGATGCGGCGATGGTCGGCTTTGCCGATGGCGACGGCGACGTGTTGCTTGCAACCAACATCATCGAGGCCGGGCTCGACGTGCCGCGCGCCAACACGATGGTGATCTGGCGCGCCGACCGCTTCGGGCTGGCGCAATTGCATCAGCTGCGTGGGCGTGTCGGCCGCGGCAATCGGCGCGGGCAGGTGATGCTGCTGACCGATGCCGAAGACGGTATCGGCGAGCGGACGCTGAAGCGGTTGCGCACCCTGGCAGCGTTCGATCGGCTGGGCGCTGGGTTCGACATCAGCGCGCAGGATCTCGACATGCGCGGCGGCGGCGACCTGCTGGGCGAGACGCAGGCCGGGCACATGAAGCTGATCGGCGTCGATCTGTACCAGGAATTGCTGGAGATGGCGCTGCGCCAGATCCGCGGCGAGGATGTCGATCGCTGGACGCCGGAATTGAACCTGGGATCGGCGGGGCGACTGCCGGAAAGCTGGATTCCCGAACCCGATTTGCGGCTGTCGCTCTACGTGCGGCTGGCCCGCGCGCGCGACAGCGCCGCGTTGGACGGACTGGAAGAGGAAATGGTCGATCGCTTCGGGCCGCTGCCGCCTGCCGCCGAGCGACTGGTCGCCGCGCTCAGGATCGGCATGCTGGCGCGGACGACCGGCATCGCCCGGATCGACGCGGGACCATCTGCGATCGCGCTCACCCCGCGCCGCGGCTGCGATGCGGCGTTTGCCGAGGCAGGGCTGATCGAGAAAAACGGGCGCTGGCTGCTGGCCGAGGAAACCTCCGAGGATGATCGGGCGGAGCGTGTCCAGGCATTGCTCGAGGATCTAGCGGGCGTTGGTTAACTCGACCCTCGATCAACGTCACCCCGGGTAAAGTCCGGGGTGACGGATCGGTTCGCGTCGATGCCGATGGTCTCACTGGCGCCGCCGGCCGACGCAATAGGGCGCCGGCCGGACGAGTCATTCAGGCGAGCTTGAAGCCTTCCTTGTTGGCCATTGCGGTGACCCTGGCATTGTCGGCATCACTCAGTGCCGCATGCAGCGGCGGGAAGATCGCCTCTTCCTCTTCGCGGATATGCTCCTCGATCTCCGCGCGGAAGGTGGCGACTTTCTCCAGGAAAGCGGGCGAGGCATTGTCCATCTGTTCGAGGTCGTAGAGGTTCTGCTTCACATAGCCGTGGTCGTGGTTCAGCTTGTCGGCATCGGCGGTATCGCCCCACGCCCGCAGCGCCGGGTACAGCACGTTCTCCTCGGTGAAGGCGTGCTTGCCGAGCGCGTGCTTCAACTGCGTCAGCAACACGCTGCGCTGCGTGGTGTTCTCGTCGCCAGTCGC
Source organism: Sphingomonas endolithica (assembly GCF_025231525.1). Classification (NCBI taxonomy): domain Bacteria; kingdom Pseudomonadati; phylum Pseudomonadota; class Alphaproteobacteria; order Sphingomonadales; family Sphingomonadaceae; genus Sphingomonas; species Sphingomonas endolithica. Next base: position 2,455,063 of record NZ_CP103057.1, on the reverse strand, counting down.
CTGCAGCTTGTCGAACAAAGCGAGCGCCATGCGATGCTCGAGCTTCACCGCGTCGAACCAGTCGCCGGCCAAAGCACTCGGCGCCTGCACCGCCGCCTTGCGCCCGAGATTCAGCACCAGCCCGGTGACCAGCCCTGCCGCCGCCGCACCCACGAACGATGCGGTTCGGCCCGATCCGGCCTTCTTGACACTGCTGACCGTGTTGCGCGTGCTCTTGCGCACTGCCGCCGGCGTCTTGGCCACCGTCGTGCCGACCTTGGCCGATCCGTCCTTGACCGCCTTGGTTGCGGCCTTGGCGCGGCGAGTAACCGGCGCGACGATCTCGGCAACCGGCTCGACGACGGCCTCGCTCACCGTGTCGGCGACCGCAGCAAGCGACAGCGCGTCCGCCACACGTGCGGCAGCGGCGCGTTTCGGCGCTGCCGCGGCCTTGGCGCGGCGCGGCTTGGCTGATGTGTCGCTCGACGCCGCCGCTGTGCGCGCCGTGCGGCGCGGCTTGGGCGCGGTGTCGCTCGATGCTGCTGCCGGGGTGCGTGTCGCCCGGCGCGGCTTAGCCGGTGCACTGCCCTTCTGCTCGGCCGCGGCGGCATCAAGCTTGCCACGGTCGTTGCCGATCCGGTCGATCAGCGCCTGTGCCTCGTCGCGGCTGATGTCGTGCTTGCGGGCGAAATACTCGACTTCATACGGCTCGTCGCCCGCCACCTGCGTGCGATCGTTGCCACCGCGTTTGCTCTTGTCGTCAGCCATGTCGTATCTCCCTGTTTCGGGCACAAAGCGCGAGGCGGGTGGCAAGTTCCGCGCCTTGCCGATCGATGGCTGCCGGGGAACGGCTCGCGCGACACTGCGTTGGCGCATCTTCACCGATCATAAGGATCATCCGTGACCATCCCTGCGCGCGCCCGATGAGCCTTCGGCCCTCAGCGCCGGAACGGAGACCGCGGTGAGCGATCCGCTGACCCAGGCGGTCGCGCCGATGGAGGCCAAGCTGGTCTCGGCCCTGCCCGACGGTGCGGAGTGGCAGTTCGAACCCAAATGGGACGGGTTCCGCGCGATCGCGGTGCGGGACGGGGACCGCGTGGCGATCTGGTCCAAGTCGGGCAAGCCGCTCGATCGCTATTTCCCAGAACTGGTTGTACTGCTTCTCGCCTGCGAGACGCAGCGCTTCGTGGTCGATGGCGAGATCGTCGTGCCGCTGGCCGATCACCTCTCGTTCGGCGCGCTACAGGCGCGGCTGCATCCCGCCGCAACCCGGATCGCCAAGCTATCTGGTGAGACGCCGGCACAGATGATCCTGTTCGACCTGCTGTCGCTGGAGGATCGTTCGTACGAGATGGAGCCGCTCGTGGCGCGACGCGAGGTGCTGGAGCGATTCCACGCCGCAAACGGCAGCGCGCAACTGTTGCTGTCACCGTGCAGTCGCGACAAGGCGGTGGCAGAGCAATGGGTGTCGCGGGCCGGCGGCGCGCTCGACGGCGTGATCGCCAAACGGCTCGACCAACCCTATCGGCGCGGCGAACGGGCCATGGCCAAGCTCAAGCAACTGCGCACGGCGGACTGCGTCGTCGGTGGCTATCGTACCACGGCGGACGGCACCGGCATCGCCTCGCTGCTGCTCGGCCTGTTTGGGGCGGGCGGCGCCCTGGATCATGTCGGCTTCACCTCCGGGATCAGCGCGGCCGAGCGCCCTATGCTGCTGGAGCGCCTGTCGGCTTACGCAGGCGGCACGGGCTTTACCGGACGGGCGCCGGGTGGCCCGAGCCGCTGGGCGACCGAGCGCTCGGCGGAGTGGACGCCGCTTCGCCCGGAATGCGTGGTGGAAGTGGTCTATGATCAGGTGACCGACGGCCGCTTTCGACACGGCACGCGGCTGCTCCGCTGGCGCCCGGACAAGGCGCCCGAGCAGTGCACCCAGGAGCAGCTCGTGCGCGAGATCAGCCCGGTGGAGCTGGAGGCGCTGATCCGACGGCGCTGACGCGCGGAGCGCAGTGGCTTGCAGCTCAGGGCTTGGTGGCTTTGGGCTTGGTCGGCTTGGGATCTTCGGTGAAGCGCTTGATCTTGACCGGCAGGTCCTTGCCCTTGGTGCGGCGTGACGGGATCTGCACCGGGTTCTTCTTCTTCCACGCCGCCCAGGTCATCGGGCCGTCGGGTGTTTCGATGATCTGATCGTCGATCGACATGGCTTCTTCCCGTTGCTCCGGTGGCATCAACGTATCATGCGCGCAGGCGTTGCTTCTCCGGGGACGCGCGATCTAGACAAACCGTCACCCCGGACTTGTTCCGGGGTCCACCAAGCGGCTTTCGGTAAGGATAGTGCCTTGAACGCAGAGCGTGCGGCGCGGTGGACCCCGGAACCAGTCCGGGGTGACGCTTGTGTGGCGACCGAGCCTCACTGTGGCGAATGTCGATCCCTACCCGAAACCACCGCCAATCACGCCGCAGCAGCAATCTCGCGCAATGCTCGTTCGATCGCCTCGGGCGGCTGTCCGCCCGAGATCAGATAGCGATCGTTGATGACCACTGCCGGCACCGCGCTGATGCCGCGCGACTGCCACAGCTGCTCGGCGCCGCGGACTTCCTGCGCGTATAGATCGCTGGCCAGGATGTCGGCGGCACGCGCAGGATCCAGCCCGGCGCGCCCCGCCACGGCGACCAGCACCGCATGATCGGACGGGTCCTGCTGAGCCGTGAAATACGCGTCGAACAAGGCGTGCTTCAATGCCGCCTGTCGGCCCTCGATCTGCGCCCAGTGCAGCAGGCGGTGGGCGTCGAACGTGTTGTAGATGCGACTCGTGTCGCTCATCTCCATCGCGAAGCCGAGTTCCGCTGCACGATCGCGGATCATCGTGCGGTTGGCGGCGGACTGTTCTGGCGTGGAGCCATATTTCTCGGCGATATGCTCGCCGATATTCTGCCCGTCCTTGCCCATTTGCGGGTTCAGCTCGAACGGCTGGAACGTGATGTTGGCGGTGACCAGATCGCCGGTGCGGGCCAGCGCTTCCTCCAGCCCGTGCAGCCCGATGATACACCACGGGCAGGAGACGTCGGAGACGAAATCGATCTTGAGCGGCTTGGACATGCGGCACCATTGCGGGTCTGAGGAGCGATATTGCGGATATGGGAGCTTGGATCGATCAATGCACGGGAGGAACAAGTTGCGCACAATTATATTGTGCACAATGAATATCCTTGTTCAGCCCACCACGCCTTTCCCCCGGAGAAGATCATGAGCACGCTCTACAGCACCAAGGTTACCGCCGTCGGCGGCCGCAGCGGCACCATCCGCAGCGAGGACGGGCTGCTCGATCTGCAGCTCGCACTGCCGACCGCGCTTGGCGGCAAGGGCGGGGCGACCAACCCCGAGCAATTGTTCGCCGCCGGTTATGCCGCCTGCTTCGAAAATGCCGTGATCCACGTCACGCGCGGCAAGGCGGAGAAGGTGAAGGACGACGACATCGTCGTGGTGGCGGAGGTCGGCATGTCGCCCAACGGCCAGGGTGGCTTTGCGCTGTCGGTGGCGCTCGACGTGACGATCACCGGGCTCGACCAGGTCACCGCCGAGGCGATCGTCGCGGCGGCGCACGAAGTCTGCCCATATTCGAACGCGGTGAAGGGCAATATCGACGTGGTGATCACGGTCACTGCGGATTGACCGGGCAGGGGGCGGCAATGGCGGAAGAAGCGGATCATCTGCGGCTCGATCGGCAATTGTGCTTCCCGCTCTATGCCGCCTCCAATCTGTTCGGCCGGCTCTATCGCCCGATGCTGGCCCGGCTCGGACTCACCTATCCGCAATATCTGGTGATGCTGGTGTTGTGGGAGCAGGCGCCGCAAAGCGTCGGTGCGCTGGGCAGTCGGCTGCACCTGGATAGCGGGACGCTGACGCCGCTGCTCAAGCGGCTGGAAACGGCCGGGCTGGTCACGCGCCGGCGAGACGCCCGGGACGAGCGCCGTGTCCTGATCGCGCTGACGGAGCAGGGAAGGGCATTGCGCCACAGCGCGCGCGACGTGCCGACGACGCTCGCCAGCGGCCTGGCGCTGCCGCCCGACGACCTCGCCGATCTACGGGCCACGGTGCAGCATCTGGTTGCCGTGCTGGCGACCGCCGACCGCGCTGCGCCACCCGATGGCTAGAGTATCATGATCTCGGCTTATTCCCCCTTCGTTGGTGTAGAGCGTGATCCGAAACCTCGACTATCTCGCCGGGCTGGGGCACGAAGTCGATCATGCTCTCGAGCGGCTGCCCGGCCCACCAGCTACGCAGTGCCGCGATCGGGCCGCCATGCGTGATCACCATGACCAGTCCGGCAGAGGGCACCGCATCCCAGGCCGCTTGCGCTCGCGTCATCAACTCCAGCCCCGTCTCCCCACCACCGGGGCGGAAGCCCGTCGGGTCGGTGACGATGCGGTCCATCAGGTCGCCAGTTTCACGCCAGATCGCGTCCCAGCGCCGCCCTTCCCACGTGCCGAAATCGCGCTCCAGCCAGCGAGCGTCCGCGTGGAGGGCGCAGGCCGTGCGGCGTACGATCAGTTCGGCAAGGCGGTGTGTGCGCCGTGCACCCGAATGCACCACGATCGCGGGCTGCCTTGCGGCCAATCCATCCGCCAGCCGATGCGCGGCGGCGGCGCCTTCCCGGCTCCAGCCCATGTCGGACCGGCCGTAGCAGCGGCCAGCCCAGGCCCTTGCCACCGGCGGGTGACGCACGAGCAGGATTGTCGCGCTCACGCCGCCACTGCGGCCAGCAATACGACCAACTGCCCGATATAGGCCGCAAAGCCGAGGCAATCGCCGGTGCTGCCGCCGATCCGCGCGCGCAGGAAGCGCGCCAGCCACCATAACAGCACCATGCCCGTCGCCATGCTCGTCGCAAGCGACCAGGGGCTGAGCAATGCGAGCGGCAGCACGCCGGGTATGGTCAGCAACGCCGCGCCGGCCGCGCGGCGCCACCGCATACGGCCGCCAATCCGGGCGGCGATGCCCGTGCCGGTTACCGGCGGCGGCAGGATCGCCGCAAGCAGCACCGCCCATAGCCGCCCAGCCGTCGCGGCGCCGATGATCGCCGCCACGGCCAAATCGGCTGGCAGCATGACGATGGCGGCAAGGCGCAGGCCCACCGCCAGGCCGAGCCCCAGCGCGCCATAGCTGCCGATCCGGCTGTCGCGTATGATGCGCAGCGCTTCCTCGCCGCGTGCCGTGCCACCAAAGGCATCGCAGAAATCGGCCACCGCATCCTCGTGGAACGCACCGGTCAGCACGGCCTCGATCGCAAGCGCCAACAGCGCGGCAATCACCGGCGGCCAGACGAGTCCGGCCGCCACGTACACGCCCGCGGTGAACGCGCCGATCAGCGATCCGACCGCGGGCAGCCAGGCCATCGCGCGCGTAAACCCGTCGCTCGCCTGCGTCGGCGTCAGCCGGGCGAGGACCGGGACGGGCAGGCGCGTCAGGAATTGGACCGCGAGCAATGGCGGCGCCCACGAGGGTGCGCGGTCCCCCATCAGTCGGCCCGCGACGCACCGATCGAGTCGAGCCGCGCGACATCGCCGAGCAAGGCCGCCGCGGCGTCGAGCAGCGGCAGCGCGACCAGCGCGCCGCTTCCCTCGCCCAGCCGCATGCCCCAATCGAGCAATGGTTCGAGCCCGAGATCGGCCAGCGCCGCGGCATGGCCCGGCTCGGCCGAGCGGTGGCCGGCGATCATCGCGGCGACCGTACCGGGCGCGAGCCGTTCGGCGATCAGCGCGGCGGCGGTGGCGACATAGCCGTCGAGCAGCAAGGTCGCACCGCGCGCCGCGCCTTGTGCGAAGAAGCCGGCCATGGCGGCGATTTCGTAACCGCACACCGCGGCGATTGCCCCGGTCATGTCCTCGGCCGCCAGCGACCTGGCGCGCGCGACGGCGGTGGTGACGACCCGCGTCTTGAGCGCCACGACATCGTCATCCGCCCCCGCGCCGCGCCCCACCGCTGCCGCCGGGTCCAGGCCGGTCAGCAACGCCGTCAGGCAGGCGGCGGGCGTGGTGTTGCCGATGCCCATTTCGCCTGCGATCAGCAGCGCCGCGCCGGCATTGACCGCGCGATCGGCCTCCGCCGCACCGATCTGCCACGCCGCGTCGACCTGCGCGCCGGTCATAGCCGCGCCACGCGCCAGGCTCTCCGTGCCATCGGCAATCCGCGCGTCGCGAAAGAACGCCGGTGCGTCACTCATCCGCGGCCCGGCCAAGCCGACATCGACCAGCCTGAGCGGGCAATCGTTCGCCCCCGCCAGCGCGTTGCTCGTCGCGCGCTCGGCCAGGATCGTGTCGACCATCATCCCCGTCACTGCCGAGGGCCAGGCCGAGACGCCATCGGCGACGCAGCCATGGTCGCCGGCGAACAACACGATCTGCCGTGGCCTGGTCCGCGTATCGAGCCGCCTTTGCGTCAGTGCCAGCCGCACCGCGATCTCCTCCAGCCGCCCGAGGCTGCGGCGCGGCTTGGCCAGCGCGTCAAGATGCGCCCAGACGACGTCCTGGTCGATCATGCTTTTTCTCCGGCAATGGCAATGATGGCATCGATATCGAGCACCTGTTCGAGTGTCGCGGCGATCGACTCGAGCGCGGCATCGACCTCCTCCCGCCGGTCGAGCCCGTCGGACGCTGCGCCCAGCGTCGCGATCAACGCCGCACGCGCCTCGGCCCGGTCGAACAGCCCGTGCACATAGCAGCCGGCGATCTGCCCGTCGCGCGCGCGCGCGCCATCGGTGCTGCCATCGGCAAAGCGCAACATTGGCGGCGTGTCCGGATCGATCGTCGTCACCCCGGCATGGATTTCGTACCCGCCGAACCGCGCGCCGTTGCCGACGATCTGCCCCTCCACGGGCCGCGTCGTCTTGTCGGCGGCAATCTGGGTATCGATCGGCAGTAATCCGAGCCCCGCGATCGACCCCGCCGCGCCTTCGATGCCGGCAGGATCTGCAATGGTCCGCCCGAGCATCTGATACCCGCCGCAAATGCCCAGCACCCGCCCACCGCGGCGTACGTGCGCGGCGAGATCCTCATCCCAACCCTGCGCGCGCAGGAAGGCGAGATCGGCGATCGTCGCCTTGGTACCCGGCAGCACGATCAGCGCCGCGTCGCCGGGCAGCGGCTGGCCCGGTGGGATCATCCTCAGCCGCACGCCGGGTTCGTGCGCCAGCGCATCGAAGTCGTCGAAATTGGCGATCCGGCTGAGCATCGGCACCGCGATCACCGGCCCGGCGCCGCCATCGGCGTCACGCCCCAGCGCCACCGCATCCTCCGCCGGCAATCGTGCGGCATCCGCCAGCCACGGCACCACGCCGATGCTGCGCCAGCCGGTGCGCTCGGCGATCGCCAGCAGTCCGTCATCGAACAGTGCCGGATCGCCGCGGAACTTATTGACGATGAAGCCGCGGATCATCGCCGCGTCGGCCGGGTCGATCACTGCCTGCGTGCCCACCAAGGATGCGATCACCCCGCCGCGATCGATATCGCCGACGAGGATCACCAGCACATCCGCCGCGCGCGCAAACCCCATATTGGCGATGTCGCTGCGGCGCAGGTTGATCTCGGCCGGCGATCCCGCGCCTTCGACGACGACGATACCCGCCTCGGCCGACAGTCGCCGATACGCCTCCAGCACCTCACCCAGCAGATCGGGCTTGCGCCGCCAGTAATCCCCCGCCGCCATCGTGCCGCGCGCCCGCCCGCCGACCACGAGCTGCGCGGTGCGGTCGCTTTGCGGCTTGAGCAGCACCGGGTTCATGTCGACATGCGGCGCCACGCGGCAGGCGATCGCCTGCAAGGCCTGTGCGCGCCCGATCTCGCCGCCTTCGGCGGTGACGGCGGCATTGTTCGACATGTTCTGCGGCTTGAACGGGCGGACGGTCAGCCCGCGATTGGCCAGCACGCGGCACAGGCCGGCGACCAGCACCGATTTGCCGACGTCCGACCCGGTCCCCTGCAGCATCACAGCAGCCATGCGAGCATCCCCACCAGCGCCCACAAGAGCAGGCAAGCCACGCGATAAACGCCGAGCGCGCGAGCGAGATCGGTCGCATCCGGCGCCGCGCCGCGGCCGAGCACGGCGCGGTACGCCGGTTCGCCGTCATACCGCACCACGCCGCCCAGCTGCCGACCCAGCGCCCCCGCCATCGCCGCTTCCGGCCAGCCGCCATTGGGCGAGGCATGACCCGGTGCATCGCGCACCATCGTCCGCCACCCGCCGCGCCCGGCGAGACAGATCAGCGCGCCGGACAATCGCGCCGGCAGCCAGTTGACCGCGTCGTCGGCGCGCGCCGCCGCCCAGCCGAAATACCGCAGCCGCTCCGTGCGGTGGCCGATCATCGAATCCGCCGTGTTGATCGCCTTGGCCGCAAACAATCCGGGCAGTCCGGCAAGCAGGAACCAGAATGCCGGCGCGACCACGCCGTCGCAGAAACTCTCCGCCAGGCTCTCGATCGCCCCCGTCGCCACACCTGCCTCGTCGAGAATGTCCGTGTCGCGCCCGACGATCATCCCGACCGCCGCTCGCGCCGCCGGCAGATCGCCCGCCGCCAGCGGACGCAGCACGGCCACAACATGATCGTACAGGCTGCGTTGCGCGAGCCCGGTGGTGCCGATCGCGATGACCGCCAGTAAGCCCCAGCGCTCGCCCGCCACCCGATCGATCGCCGCGCCGATCATCACCGATAGCGCCACCAGCAAGAGCAGCAACGCCACGCCCGCCAGTCGCTGCTGCCCGGCGCTGCCGCGGTTCCAGCGCCGCTCCGCCGCGTCGATCAGTGCCCCCGCCGCCATCACCGGATGCCACCAGCGCCGCGGATAGCCGAACGCCGCCTCCACGATCAGCATCGGCAGCAGCACGGCGGCATGGGTCATTGCCCGATCGGCAGGATGAAGCGGTGCCCGGCCGGCGTCAGCCCGATCTCGACCTCGACGCCGTAAGCCTGCGCGATCGACGGCGCGGTCAGCACGTCCGCCGCCGGCCCCGCCGAGACGACGCGGCCGCCCTTCAGCAATACCGCATCGTCGGCAACGCGCGAGGCGAGATGCAGATCGTGCAATACCAGGATCACGCCGCTGCCCTGCGCCGCCACGTCGCGCAGCCGCGCCAGGACGTCGAGCTGATGCGCGGGATCGAGGCTGGCGAGCGGTTCGTCGGCCAGCAGCCAATCGGGCTCGCCGGCCAGCACGCGCGCCAGCAATGCCCGGCTGCGTTCGCCGCCCGACAGGCGCTCCATGCCGCGCCCGGCCAGCGTGGTCATGTCGGTCGCGGCCAGCGCACGCTCGACCGCCTCGTGATCGGCAGCGGTGCTGCTCCAGCGCCCGCTATGCGGCAGCCGCCCGAGCCCGACCAGGGTCGCGACATCCACGTCCCAATGTACGTCGGCGGCTTGCGGCAGCAGCCCGATCGCGCGCGCCCGCGCGCGCCGGTCGAGCGTCTGCACATCCACGCCGTCCAGCGTCGCCGTCCCGCGATCGGGCACGCGCAATGCGGCAAGACAGGCAAGCAGGCTGCTCTTGCCCGCGCCGTTCGCCCCCAGCAGCGTCGTCACGCGGCCCGGCCGAAAGGCGAAGCTGACATCGTCGAGCACGGCGTTGCCGCCAAGCGTCAGGCCGATGCGATCGGCGGCGAGCATGCTCATGCCAGCTTCCGCCGCATGCGGATCAGTAGGTAGAGGAAAAACGGCCCGCCGAGCATCGACATGGCGATGCCGAGCCGGAGCTCGCTCACCGTCGGCGCAAGCCGCACCAGGCTGTCGGCCAGCGTCAGCAGCAATGCGCCGCCAAGCGCGGAGGGTAGCAGGATCGCCGAGGGCCGGTTGCCCGCCAGCGGCCGCACCATGTGCGGCACGATCAGCCCCACGAAGCCGATCACCCCGGCGGACGCCACCGACGCGCCGACGGTCAGCGCGACCCCGGCGATCACCGCGAGCTGCAGCCGGCGCGGATCGACGCCCATTGAGCGCGCGGCCTGTTCGCCCAAGGTCAGCGCGTCGAGCGACCGTCCGGTCGTGGCAAGGATCGCGCTCCCCAGCACGATCAGCGGCAGCGCGACCTTCACGTCGTCCCAGCTGCGATCGGTCAGCGCGCCGAGCAGCCAGGTGACGATCTGCGACGAGACGAACGGCGTCGGCGCAAGGCTGATTGCGAGCGAAGTGAGCGAGCCGGCGATGCTGGTCAGGATCATCCCCGCCAGCGTGAACAGGATCAAACTGCCCGAGCGGCCGGCGATCAGTGCGAGCAGCGCCATCGTCCCTGCCGCGCCGGCCAGCGCGAAGGCGGGCAGCAGCCAGATCTGCGCGGCATAGCCGAAATATAGCGCGATCACCGCGCCGAATGCCGCGCCGGCCGACACGCCGAACAGCCCCGGATCGGCCAGCGGGTTGCGCAGATAGCCCTGCATCACCGCGCCGGACAGGCCGAGCGCCGCCCCGACCAGCAGCCCCAGCACGGTGCGCGGCAGCCGCAGCTCGACGATGATGATCGAGCGCGGATCGGCGGCGGTCCATGCATCGAGCGGCACCCACACTTTGCCCGAGGCCACCGACAGGCACGCCGCCACCAGCACAGCCACCAGCAGCCCGGCATTCAACCGCGTCATGAACCGAATCCCCGTCGTACTTGCGTCAATCGCGCCATCGCCGCGATGATCGTCGGCCCGCCGCAATTCATCAGCCGCACCGGATAGGGCGCAAGCGTGATGCGCCGCGCGAGCCGCTCGACCGCGGGATGCGAGGTCAGCCGATCCTCGCCGACCTCCGCCGCGCTGATCGACAGCAACACGCGCGGCGGCTTGGCGATGAGATATTCGAGCGGCAGCACATCCCACTTCTTGAGCCCGTAGACCGCGCTCATGTTGCGGAAACCGGCGCGACGCAGCAGGTCATCGGACAGCGTGCCGGCGCCCGGCACCAGCCCGCCCGATTGCCAGATCAGCGCCGGCAGCGGCGTCGCGGGCGACGGTCGCGCCGCCGCCTCGATCCGCCCCGCCAGTGCGCGACCACGATCGGCATGTCCCGCCAGGGCGGCGATCTCGCGCACCTGCGTGGCGCTTTCCGTGACCGAATCCGGCACCGGATATTGCACCAGCGCGATATGCATGCGCTTCAGCGCGGCGATCGTCGCCGGTTCGACATGCGGGCCGGTGATGACGATATCGGGCCGCAGCGCGACGACTTCCTCGGCCGTGCCGGAGGTCGCGCGAAAGCGTCGCGCCTGCGCCAGCGGAATCGAGGTGCTGCGCGCATCCTGCGAATAATGGCTGATCCCGGCAATCTGCGCAGGGTCGGCGATCTGCATCAGCACCGCATCGACGCATGGGTTGGTCGAGACGATGCGCGGCGACCGGGGCGGGGCGGCGGAGACGAGGAGGGGGATGAGGGCCAGTGCCAGCCCTATCGTCGTCCACGGCCGCCTTACCTTATCGTCATTCCCGCGCAGGCGGGGATCCATAATGTGGGGGGCACATTGCGGGGCCGACATGTCAGCCAGTATGGACTCCCGCCTGCGCGGGAATGACGGGTAAGCACCCGGGGCACGCATCAAAACTCCACGCCCTTCTGCGCCTTGAACCCGGCATGGTATGGATGCTTCACCTCGGTGAAGTCGGTCACCAGATCGGCGATCTCCAGCAGTTCCGGCTTGGCGGTGCGCCCGGTGATGCAGATATGCTTGGTCAGCGGCCGATCCTTCAGGAACGCCACGATCTCGGCGATCGGCAGCGTATCGTCGCGCAGCACGATGTTGAGTTCGTCGAGGATGACGAAATCGATCTCTGGATCGAGGATCATTTCCTTCGATCGCTCCCACGCCGCGCGCGCCGCGGCGATATCCTGCGCGCGGTCCTGCGTGTCCCAGGTGAAGCCCTGGCCCATCACCTCGAACGTGGCGAGATCGGGATAGGCCTCGAAGAAGTTGCGCTCGCCCGTCTCCCACTTGCCCTTCACATATTGCAGGATCGCCACCTTCATGCCCCAGCCGATGCTGCGGATCGCCATGCCGAACGCGGAGGAGGATTTGCCCTTGCCGTTGCCGGTGTGGACGATCAGCAATCCGCGCTCCAGCGTGCGCCGCGCCTGCATCTTGGCGCGCGCCTCGGCCATGCGCTTCATCCGCGCATTGTGGCGCTCATAGTCTTCGCCAGCGTCTTTGGGGCCAACGTGTTTAGGCGTGTCGGTCATCGAACGAACTCCTCGAGGGCAGTGGCAAGCCGGACCAACGCCGCGGCGCCGCGCGGCAGGCCGATGCGCAGCCGATCGGGCTGGTCGGCGAAAGGACGCGTGAGGATAGCATGCCGCGCGAGATGGGTGAAAAGATCCGCCGCACGCTCGTGCGCGACCAGCCGAAACAGCGGCGCGCTGCCGACGATCGGCAGGCCGGCGTCGCTCAGCACCTGATCGAGCAATGCACCCGTCTCGCCGATCCGCGCCTGCTGCGTGCCGCGCCAGGCGGCATCGCGGTACGCGGCCGTGCCGATCGCCACCGCCGCGCTGGATACCGGCCAGTCGCCGAGCATCGCGCGCGTCCGCGCGGCGACCGACTCCCCGGCAATGACGAAGCCGAGGCGTAGGCCGGGCAGGCCGTAGAACTTGCCAAACGACCGCAGCACGATGAGCGTGTCGGACGCATGCGGTGCGACGCCGGGCGCAGGATCGGCATAGGCTTCGTCGACGACCACGGTCATCGTCTCGGCGAGCGCGCGCAGCATCGCCGGATCGCTTGTCCGCCCATCCGGATTGGCCGGGCTGGCGAGCACGAGCACGAGCAGGTCGTAGGCCGCCCCGTCACCCGCGGCGGAGGGCGCGTAAGCTTCTCCCGCATCGTCACCCCGGACTTGTTCCGGGGTCCACTGCCTCGCACGATCAGGTGCCTGCGAGTTTGCGGCACGGTGGACCCCGGACCAAGTCCGGGGTGACGGTGGGTGTGTTGGTAAGTCACCCTCACTCAACAAGGTAATTGAGGAAATGCCAACGGCATCCGGCCACGCCGCGCGATGCCCTGCATAGCCCGGCACGACCACCGCCGGCCGTTCCGCCCCAAGTACCAGCGCCAGCAACCGCAACGCCAGATCGGTGCCCGGTACCGCGACGACTTGCGCCGCATTGACCCCGAACGCCTGCCCGGCCGCACTCTCCAGCGCCGCGATCTCGTCCGGCTCGGGCAGCCGATCCCAACCGAGCGGCAGGACGCCGACCGGCCACGCCCAAGGGGCGATGCCGGTTGACAGGTCTATCCAGTCGCCTTCGCCAAACGCCGCACGCGCGTCGGCCACCCGGCCGCCATGCGTGCAGAATGTGGCGACGGCATTGCGCATCAATAGGTCAGCCGGATGCCACCGAACGCACCGCAGCCCGGCTGGCCGTAATTGTAGATCGTCTGGTACCCCGCATCGAAGACGTTCTCGACGCGGCCATAGATCTCGAAGTGATCGCCGATCGGGAACGCCGCACGCAGGTCGGTCAGCACATAGCCGTCGAGCCGCCGTGCGTTCGAGGCATTGTCGAAACTGTCGCCGACCGCGGTGATCGTCGCACCGGTCTTCAGCCCGAACGCCCACTGGTAATCGGCATTCACCGTCACGCTGTCCCCCGGACGCCGCGCCAGATCGCGCCCGTAATTGGCACTGCCGGTCGAACGGTCGGTGGCATCGAGATAGGTATAGCTCGCACTGACCGTCAGCGCCTCGACCGGCTTCAGCAGCAGCGCGACTTCCAGTCCCTGTGCGCGGGTGCGGGCGATGTTGTCGTACGTGCCGTTCGGGCGATCGACGCAGATGCCGATCGCCGTGGCGCACGATACGAACGTGACCAAGTCGCGTGTGTTGCGGTGGAACCAGGTCGCGCTTGCCTCGATCGCGCCATCCAGAGCCTTCTGCGTTACCCCCGCGTCCCAGCCGTGCGAACGCTCCGGGGTAAGTGCCTTGTTGCCGTATTCGCTCTGCAACTGGTACAGGGTGGGCGCCTTGAAGCCTTCGGAATAGCTCGCCCGGAACTGGGTCGCGCCATCATTGGGCGAATAGACACCGCTGCCCGAAAAGGTCGTCTCGCCGCCGAACACATTGTGGTCGTCATGCCGTACGCCCGCCGTCGCGGTAAGGCCGGCGATCGGCGTCACCGCCAGCTGTCCATACACGCTGAACAACCGCGCACGACCCTTGGTCACCGGGCCGCCATAACTAGAGGTTGAGAAGCGCGAGATTTCGCGTTCAGCCCCGAACGTCGCGAACACCGCATCGCTCAGGTCGACCACGCCCTGATATTCCAGCCGGTCGTTGCGGCCGATGCCGCGGAACGTCTCGGTCGGATCGCCATCGGGATCGGTGTTGCGGCGATCGCTGTCGGTATGCGCGAAACCGATCCGGTTGCGGAACTTGCCGTCGAACAGAGCCGCATTCAGCCCGGCATAGCCGATCCACTGCTCGCTTTCGCCATATTCGCGCGTATCCTGCAACGGAAAGCCCCCGTCGATCTCGGTGCGGCCATTGGTATAGAAGCCGCGCAGATCGATCGAGACGTTCTCGGCCAGCGCGATCCCCAGGCTGCCGTTCGCGCTATAATTGCGGAACCCGTCTTTCTCCTTGCCCCCGGCAAAGGTCGAGATGCCATCGGTGGTGTAATAGCCGCCGCCGACGCTGGCCGAGACCGGCCCGAATTTGCCCGAGACGTTGGCAAAGCCCTGGCCCGTGCCGAACGAACCGCCTTCCGCACGCGCATTGACCGCGAGCTGCTCGGTCGGCTGGCGCGTGATCAGGTTGACCACGCCGCCGATCGCCTGGCTGCCCCACAGCACCGATTGCGCACCGCGCAGCACCTCGATGCGCGCGATGTTGCCGATCAACAGGCTGCCGAAATTGAACCCGCTACCCGGCGACGAGGGATCGTTCAATTTGATGCCGTCGATCAAGGCGACCGTCTGATCGCTCTCCGCGCCGCGAATGTTGACCGAGGTCGACGTCCCCACACCGCCATTGCGCGTCACGGTGACGCCAGGCGTCTGGCGCAGCAGGTCCGAGACGGTCACCGACTGGCGCTCGGTGATGGTCTGCGTGTCGAGCACGGTGACCGCCTGGCCGACGGTGGATGCTGGCCGTGCATCGCGATTGGCGGTGACGATGACGTCGCTGCCGGCATCGGCGGCCTGTGTCAGGCCGCCAGTCGATTGCGCGGTTTGCGCGAATACTGGTGTCGCGGCCGCGATGCACGGCAGCAGGATCAGGGCAGAATATTTGGTCACGTGGTTTCCCCTTGGCAATGAGCGGGGACGCACGTGATGCTTCGCCAAGGAAGACAGCTTCCCATCGCGCACGACCCCAACGACGTCGTCACGCGAGGAAAAACCTCGATCGCCCGGAACACCCCGTCCGCACGAAGGACAACCACGACAGGCAGGTCTCCTGGCTCCCGGTTCATCGCCTTGCCCGGCCTTCCCGGATCCCAAGGATCCAGTGGCACACGAGGAGCAAGGCTCACCGGTCACAGTTGCGGGGACAGCCCCGGATGACGAACAGATGCTCGCTTCCGGGTTCCCTTTTCATTCCATCTCTGGAAACCTGTCGCGCTTGCGCCCCTACGGTCGAGCGGAGAGTAAGGCAAGATGGCATCGATGAAGACGTTGTTCCTGGGTGGCGCCCGATCGGGCAAGAGCCGGCTGGCGCTGGCCACGGCAGAGCGACATGACGGGCCGCTACACTATCTCGCCACCGCCGAGGCATGGGACGACGAGATGACCGATCGTATCGCCCGGCATCGTGCCGAACGCGACGATCGCTGGCGCACGGTGGAATGCCCGCTCGAGCTGCCGGAGGCGATCGGCGCGATCGATGCGGGCGTGATCCTGGTCGATTGCCTGACCTTGTGGTTGTCGAACCTGATGCTCGGCGATCACGCTATCGCCCAGCGCTCGCATGCGCTGTGCGCCGCGATCGACGCAACGCCCCTCCCGCTGATCATCGTCACCAACGAGGTCGGCATGGGCATCGTCCCCGATCACCCGCTCGGCCGCGCCTTCCGCGATGCAGCGGGGCGGCTCAACCAGGACGTGGCGGCGAGGATGGCAGACAGATACTTCGTTGCCGCGGGGCTGGTCCTGCCGCTGCAGGCCTATGTAGCGCAACGGTGATCCGGTTGCCACTTTCTGCCGGGCGTCCGCATCCTCGCCCGTGGTAGGATTAAATTGATATTCTGCTCGGGAAGCTGTGCTAGCCAGGTCCAGGATGGTGCCGTGGACGCGAGCGGCCACAAGCGGAGGGATGACGGGGATGACGCGGCGTGGGTTGAACGTGGCATGGTGCGGCTTGGCGCTGGCCTTGACCGGCATCATCGGTGCACCCGCACATGCCGACACCCCGGCAATGCACGGTCGTGCGGCGCCAGCCGCAATCGTCCAGCGCGGGCAGGTGCGTTTCACCATCCTCACGGCACAATTGATCCGCATGGAATGGTCCCCCGACAGCCGCTTCGTGGACGATCCCTCACAAATCTTTATCGATCGCGATCAGCCGGTGCCGCACTTCACGGTGACCACGAGCGGCGGCAAGCTGCGGATCGAGACCGCCTCGCTGCAGCTCAGCTATGTGCTGGGCAGCGGTAAGTTCGACGCGCGGAACTTGCAGATCCGATCGAGGAAGCTCGCGCCGGCCTTCGACTGGCATCCGGGCGATCCAGAAACCGGCAATCTGCACGGCACCGCTCGGACGATGGATCGTTATTCGGGCGACATCAACATCGACAGCGGCAAGCGGTTAGATCTCGGCCAGGGTCTGTTGTCGCGTGATGGGTGGCACGTCGTCGACGACTCGACATCGTTTCTGTTCGACGCCGACCTGCGCTGGCAATGGGCCAAGCCGCGCGGCTGTGCGGACTGCCAGGACCTGTATTTCTTCGGCTACGGACATCGGTATCAGCGAGCGCTGGGCGATTATGCCGCCGTGGCCGGACGTCAGCCGATGCCGCCGCGCTTTGCCTTCGGCTATTGGTGGTCGCGTTACTGGAATTATTCGGACCGCGAGATGCGCGATCTGGTCGGCGATTTCGAGCGCTACCAGATCCCGCTCGACGTGATGGTCATCGACATGGATTGGCACCGCACCGACGATCTGAGCTGGGACGCCAAATACGTCAAACGCGACGAGGTCGGGGAATCGGTCGGCTGGACCGGCTATACCTGGAACCGCAGCCTGTTCCCGGAACCGGACCGGTTCCTCGGCTGGCTGCACGACCACAAGCTCAAGACCACGCTCAACCTGCATCCGGCCTCGGGCATTCCCGCGCGAGAAGAAAGTTACCCCGCATCTGCCAAGGCGATGGGCGTGACCGATGGGGCGCCAGTGCCGTTCGAGGCGGCCGACAAGCGCTTCGTGCAGAACTGGTTCGACAAGACGCTCGATCCGCTCGCCAGGCAGGGTGTCGATTTCTGGTGGCTCGATTGGCAGCAATGGCCCAATTCCAAGCTGATGCCGGGCCTGTCCAATACCTGGTGGCTTAACTACGTATTTTATACGCGGATGCAGCAGACCAGCCAGAATCGAGCGCTGATCTATCATCGCTGGGGCGGTCTCGGAAACCATCGCTACCAGATCGGTTTCTCGGGAGACTCGGTGATCTCATGGGCGTCGCTTGCCTATCAGCCCTATTTCACCGCGACCGCATCCAACGTGCTATACGGCTATTGGAGCCACGATATTGGCGGCCACTTCTTTGCCGAGACCACGCCAGAGAGCCAGCGACATATCGACCCGGAGCTCTACGTTCGCTGGATGCAGTTCGGCGCGTTCAGCCCGATCCTGCGTACGCATTCGTCGAAGGAGGCAGGCCTGCGCAAGGAGCCGTGGCGCTTCTCGCCGGAGGTGCTTGCCGCACTTCGCCAGACGGTGGCCCTGCGCTACCAGCTGGCCCCTTACATCTACACCGCGTCGCGTCAGGCCTATGACAGCGGAGTCTCAATCCTGCGGCCGCTATATTATGCCTGGCCCGAGCAGCCGGAGGCCTATCGCGCGACCGGCGAATATATGTTCGGTGACGACATGCTTGTGGCGCCGGTCACTCAGCCGCTCCAAAACGGCGTCGCCAGTGTCTCTATTTGGCTTCCACCCGGCCGCTGGTACGACGACAATCGCGGCGAGGTGATCGAAGGCGGACGCACGATCGTGCGCGACTATCTGCTGGACGAGGTGCCATTGTTCGTGCGCGCGGGTGCCGCGATCCCGATGAACCCGGCATCGGTACACAAGCTTCAGGACGCGGACGATGGCAGGCTCGTCGTGCGCGTCCTGCCGGGCGGTGGCGCGAAGACCCGGGTCTATGCCGATGCGGGCGACAGCGAAGCGTATCGCAACGGCGATTATGCCTTTACCGCGATCGAGACGACGCGCGATGCACGCCAGGCAAAGGTCACGATACGCCCGCGCGAAGGCAGCTACGCAGGCATGCCCGACAGCAGGCAGATCGCGGTCGAACTGGCGAGCGCCGCATTCCCGCAGCGTGTGACCGTCAACGGCGTGGCATATCCGCGATCGGACGATGGGCGTCAGGGAAGCTGGCATTATGATGGCGAGAGCCTGACGGCGCGGATCGTCCTTCCCGCACAGCAGGCCGGCGCTACGCTGAGCGTGACCATCGCTTTCCCCGATGGCGCGCCGCGCATCGATGGACTCCTCTATCGCATGAAGCGCACCGCCGCCGCCGTGGCATGGCTGAAGGAGCAATGGGAGCCTCCGGTGCCGCTACCCGACGACGTGTCGCTGGCGGGACAACTCGGTCGGCTGATCGACTATCACCCGGAACAGCTTGCTGCGCTGATCGCCGCGTTCGATGCGCGCTCGGCGAAGCTCGTGCAGGAGGTGAACGAGACGCGCGCCAAGCCAGAGGTAAAAGCGGAGTTCGCGCGGAAGATCCGGGCGATCTGATAACCTGGCGCCGACAGATGGCGGGCGCCAGGCGGAGCGCTAGTGATTGTCGCGCGGCAGCCCCTTGGTCTGCGCGATGCGCTGGTACTTTTCCGCGCCTTCCAGGATCGCACCGGTCTGCAACTGGCCTACGGTGGCACGCTGGATTTCCTGCCATGGCGTCTGCGAGGCGGGATAGGCATAGCCGCCCGCCTCAACCAGCACGCGGCGGCGCTCGGCCAGCTCGGCATTGTCGATCAACACGTCGGCCGACCCCTTGTTGAGATCGATGCGCACGCGGTCACCGGTCTTGAGCAAGGCGAGGCCACCCATTGCCGCCGCTTCGGGCGAGGCGTTGAGGATCGAGGGGCTGCCGCTCGTGCCCGACTGGCGACCATCGCCGATGCAGGGGAGGGCGTGCACGCCTTCGCGGATGAGATAGGCCGGCGCGCGCATGTTGACGACTTCGGCCGCACCCGGATAGCCGATCGGCCCCGCGCCGCGCATGAACAGCAAATGGCTGTCGGTGATGCCGAGCGACGGATCGTCGATGCGGTGATGATAATCCTCCGGACCATCGAACACCACCGCCGGGCCCTCGAACGCCTCGGGATCTTGCGGGTTGGACAGATAGCGCGCGCGGAATTCCGGGCTGATCACGCTGGTCTTCATGATCGCGGAATCGAACAGATTGCCGCGGAGCACGATGAACCCGGCTTCTTCCTTGAGCGGCGTGGCGAACGGGCGGATGACCTTGGCGTCCTCGATCGTGGCATCGCGGCAATTGTCGCCGATCGTCTTGCCGTTGGCGGTGATCGCATCCTCGTGGATCAGGCCCTGCTTCATCAGTTCGGCGACCACCGCGGGCACGCCGCCGGCATGATAGAAATCTTCGCCGAGATATTCGCCCGCGGGCTGCAGGTTGACCATCAGCGGCACCTTGTGGCCATGCGTCTGCCAGTCATCGAGCGCCAGATCGGCGCCGATATGACGCGCGATCGCGGCCAAATGGATCGGTGCGTTGGTCGAGCCGCCGATCGCCGAATTGACCACGATGGCGTTCAGGAACGCGTCGCGCGTCATGATGTCGGAAGGTTTCAGATCCTCGGCGACCATCTCGACGATGCGGCGGCCGGTGAAATAGGCGACTTCCTGGCGATCGCGATACGGCGCCGGGATCGCCGCCGAGCCGGGCAGCTGCATGCCGAGCGCTTCGGCCAGCGAGTTCATCGTCGTCGCCGTGCCCATCGTGTTGCAATAGCCGGTCGACGGGGCGGACGAAGCGACGAGCTTGATGAAGCCCTCGTCGTCGATCGCGCCGGTGGCGAGCAGCTCGCGCGCCTTCCACACGATCGTGCCGGAGCCGGTGCGCTCGCCCTTGTGCCAGCCATTGAGCATCGGGCCGACCGACAGCGCGATCGCCGGGATGTTCACCGTGGCAGCCGCCATCAGGCACGCCGGCGTGGTCTTGTCGCAGCCGATGGTGAGAACGACGCCGTCGAGCGGATAGCCATACAGCACTTCGACCAAGGCAAGATAGGCGAGGTTGCGATCGAGCCCGGCGGTCGGGCGCTTGCCGGTTTCCTGGATCGGGTGGACCGGAAACTCCAGCGGAATGCCGCCCATCTCGCGAATGCCGTCGCGCAGCCGCTCGGCCAGCACGAGGTGATGGCGGTTGCACGGCGACAGATCGCTGCCGGTCTGTGCGATGCCGATGATCGGCTTGCCCGAGCGCAATTCCTCCAGGCTGAGGCCAAAGTTCAGGTACCGCTCGAGATACAGAGCGGTCATGTCGACATTGGCGGGATTGTCGAACCAGGCGCGGCTGCGCAGCTTGGGGGCGTTGGTGACGGGATCGGTCATGTATGGGTTCCGGGAGATCAGCGGCGAAGGGGCGGGTTTTTGCGTCGACCACGTTGACGCATCTTGGCACCGTATATAGTCAGACAAGATAAATCAGGGCAAGCAGCGGCCTGGCTTTTGCTGCAGCCTGACAGCTAGAGGATGAGGGCGACGATGGCCGGACCAATGCAGATCCCTGTGGGACAATCAGCGTCTGCCGGGCCTGCGCAAAGCTACCGCGCGGCGCTGACGCTGCTCGCCAGCCTGTTCTTCATGTGGGGCTTCATCACCGTCATCAACGGCACGCTGCTGCCGCACCTGCGCAGCGTGTTCGACCTCAGTTATACGCAGACCACGCTGATCGAATCCGTCTGGTTCATCGCCTATTTCTTCGCCTCGATCCCGTCGGCCAAGCTGATCGAGCGCGTCGGGTACCAGAAATCGATGGTCTACGGCCTGGCGCTGATGGCCGTTGGCGCGTTGATCATGGTGCCTTCGGCGCGGCTGCCATCCTATGAGCTGACCCTGTTCGCGCTGTTCGTCATCGCCAGCGGCATCACGCTGCTGCAGGTCGCCGCCAACCCCTATGTCGCGGTGGTCGGCAAGCCGGAAACCGCCTCCTCGCGGTTGAACCTGGTGCAGGCGTTCAATTCGGCCGGCGCCACGCTTGCGCCGTTGTTCGGCGGCTATCTCATCCTCGGGCGGACCACATCGGGCACCGCGGCCGCCGGCGCGGCGGCGCTCACCCCGGCCGAGCGGCTGGCCGATGCGCAATCGGTGGTGCTGCCATACGTGATCGTCGCCATCGTGCTGGCAGTGCTCGCGGTCGTCATCGCACGGTTTCCGCTACCCGCCATGGGTGCTGCGACGCAGCGTTCGGCCAAGGAAGACCGCCAGGGCCATTCGCTGTGGAAGCATCGCAACCTGGTGTTCGGGATCCCGGCGATCTTCATCTACCTGATCGCCGAGATCGGCGTCGGCAACCTGTTCATCAATTTCGTCTCGCAGCCGGATATCGGCAACCTCACGCACCAACAGGCGTCGAACTATCTGTTCCTGCTGTGGGGCGGGATGATGGTCGGCCGGCTGGTCGGCGCGTTCGTCATGCAGAAGGTCGATGCCGGCCACGCGCTCGCCTTTGCCAGCATCGGTGCGACGATCGTGATGCTCATCGCCGCGACCACCACCGGCCACGTCGCGATGTGGGCACTGATCTCCGTAGGCCTGTTCCACTCGATCATGTTCCCGACGATCTTCACCCTAGGCATCAAGGGCCTCGGCCCCTTGACTGAGGAAGGATCGGGATTGCTGATAATGGCGATCGCGGGCGGTGCCCTTGTGCTGGTCCAGGGTTGGCTAGCCGATACTTATGGCCTGCAAGCCTCCTTCTTCCTCACCGCCGCGTGCGAGCTGTATGTGTTGTTCTACGCTTTATGGGGGTCAAAGACGACGGTCGTGCTGCCCGAACAGACCGCCGCACGCTGAATTGCACCGACCTATGGGGCGCGGATCAGCGCTCCATCGCCGATTTGGTATCTTCCAGTGCCAGATCGATCAGCGTTCGCATGGCGGCGCTGGCGCCGGGCGCATCGGCCGCGACGATCGCATCGTAGACGCGGACATGGTCGGGGATTGGGTTACGCGGAAGGTCGCGGGCGCGCTGCTTGAACTGCGTCGTCCAGCTGATGGCGGCACCGATGCTGGCGCTGAGCACGATCAGCGCATCGTTGCGGGTCGCGTGCAGCACCGTAGCGTGAAACTCACGGTCCGCCGCACGTCCCGCTTCGGTGGCGAGCGTATGGCGGCGCATCGCGGCAAGGCAGTCCTTCATCACTTTGAGATCGGCGCGGTCACGCCGTTCGGCCGCAAACGCTGCGGCCGCAGGCTCGACGATCCCGCGCAGCTCGAACAGGCCGCGCACGAACTTGATGTCCGGTTCGCCGGCGAACGCCCAGGCGAGCACGTCAGGGTCCAGCAGGTTCCAGCGATTGCGTGGCAGCACGCGAGTGCCTGCCTTGGGCCGGCTCTCGACCAGTCCTTTCGCGGTAAGCACCTGAACTGCCTCCCGGTATGCGCTGCGCGATACGCCAAGCGTTCCGGCAAAGGCGACTTCACCCGGCAATATGTCGCCCGGCGCATATTCCGCCGAGAGGATGGCAACGCCTAGTTTGTGCGCGATCGCACCATGCAGCCGCCGGCCCGTTCCTCTGCGAACCCGCTCCTCAGCAGGCTCGACCATCGCCGAAGCGGCGACATCGATCTCAGCCGCTGTCTTGATCATCATCAACTGCTCCCCACAATGATCTATTAGCAGCCCGCGGAACCTGAAACACAATTGCCAAAATGCGGGTCTACCGATATGTCCGAGTAATAAGGAGCTGAACATGGCTGATACGCAACATCTCGATCGGTCGCAGCAAGCGTCTGGCTTCAGATCGATCGATGCGCAAAGCGGGCAACCGGTAGGTCCGCCGCTCGCTATCCATGGCCTTGCCGACGTCGAGGCTGCTTGTGCGGCCGCGGAAGGCGCGTTCGATGCCTATCGGGCCATCGACAACGAAGCACGCGCCGCCTTTCTCGAACGCATCGGTGCGGAGATCGTCACGCTCGGCGACGACCTGATCCTCACCGCGATGCGCGAGAGCGGTTTGCCCCGCGCCCGTCTCGAAGGAGAGCGAGGCCGGACCGTCGGACAATTGAAGATGTTCGCGGATGTCGTGCGGCGCGGCGGCTGGATGGGCGTGCGGATCGATCCGTCACTGCCCGATCGTGCGCCGCTGCCCCGGCCCGATCTGCGCATGCGGATGATCCCGCTCGGCCCGGTCGCGGTGTTCGGCGCCAGCAACTTCCCGCTTGCTTTCTCGACGGCTGGCGGAGACACCGCGTCTGCCCTGGCGGCGGGCTGCACGGTGGTGGTCAAGGGCCATCCCGCGCATCCGGCAACCGGTGCGATGGTGGCGGGCGCGATCGATGCCGCGGTGGCTGCGTGCGGACTGCCCACCGGCGTGTTCTCGCATCTCGTGGGGCCGGGTAACGAACTCGGCAGCGCACTGGTGCAGGATCCGCGTATCGCTGCGGTCGGTTTCACCGGATCGCGTGGTGGCGGGCTGGCGTTGGTCAAGCTCGCCCAGGCGCGGCCCGTGCCGATCCCGGTCTATGCCGAGATGTCGAGCGTCAATCCCGTCGTGTTGTTGCCCGAGGCGCTCAAGGCGCGTGGCACGGCACTCGGTACGGCATTCGTCGGCTCGTTGACGATGGGCGCGGGGCAATTCTGCACCAATCCGGGCCTCGTGCTGGCGATCGAAGGCGAAGGGCTCGACGCGTTCGTTGCCGCTGCTGGGACGGCGCTTTGCGAGGCGTCGGCGGCAACGATGCTGACCGGCGGCATCCATGCGGCGTACGAACAGGGTGTTGCAGCGCTGCGCGCGCATGACGATGTGAAGACGATCGCGCAGGGCAAGCTGGGCGAGGGTGTCACGCAGGGGCAGGCGGCGTTCTTCGAAACGAGCGCGGCGCAGTTCCTGGCGGACAAGGAACTGGGGCACGAAGTGTTCGGCGCGGCGTCCTTGCTGGTGCGCTGCACGAGCGAGGACGAGCTTCATGCCGTGCTGCGCGAAGCCGAGGGGCAGCTGACCGCCACGATCCAGATGGATGCCGGCGATAGCGATGCGGCGTCGCGGCTGATCCCGCTGCTCGAGCGTAAGGCGGGACGCATCCTCGCGAACGGCTGGCCCACCGGCGTCGAAGTGTCGCATGCCATGGTGCATGGCGGTCCGTTCCCGGCAACCTCCGACGGGCGCACGACCTCGGTCGGCAGCCTGGCGATCGATCGTTTCCTGCGGCCGGTTTCGTATCAGAACCTGGCGCCCGAACTGCTGCCAACGGTGCTGCGCGACGGCACGGTGGCACCTCGCTTGGTAGACGGCGTGTTCGTCGACTGACCACCTTTGGGGTGGCCGTAGCAGCGGCGCCCTCCGGACGGAGAGATTGATGAGCTTGCGTCTGCTGCAGCACCGTGCCGATGACGGCACGCGGTCGGTTATCGCCGCGACGGCGGAGGGTGCTGCATTCGTTATCGGGATCGATAGCGTTCGTGCGCTTGCGGGCAAGGCGATCGCGGAGGGCCGCGATCTTGCCGCTGCAGCGGCCGCGTGCGGGGCCGGCGCGAGCGTCGACATTGCGACCGAGCTGGCGGCCGGGCGCCTATTGGCGCCGATCGACCATATTGACCCAGCGCACCTGATCATGACCGGCACCGGTCTGACGCATCTCGGTTCCGCCGAGGGGCGTGACAAGATGCACCGCGACGCCGCTGCTGCCGAGACGCAGACCGATTCAATGCGCATGTTCTTGGAAGGCGTGGCCGGCGGCAAGCCTGCCCCGGGCGAGGTCGGACAGCAACCGGAATGGTTCTTCAAGGGCGATGGCTCGGCGCTTACCGGCCCGGGGCAGCCACTCGTATCTCCGCCCTTCGGACAGGATGGCAGCGAGGAGCCGGAACTGGCCGGCATCTACCTGATCGGCCCAGACGGCACGCCGTTCCGTCTCGGCCTGTGCCTGGCCAACGAATTCAGCGATCATGTTACCGAGCGGCATAACTATCTGTGGCTGGCGCATTCCAAGCTGCGCCCGGCGGCACTCGGGCCAGAACTGCTGGTCGGCACCCCTCCCGAGCATATCGGCGGCACGAGCAGGATCTACCGCGACGGCGCGTTGTTATGGGAAAAGCCGTTCCTCTCCGGCGAAGCGAACATGTCGCATACGATTGCCAACCTCGAAGCGCATCATTTCAAGTATCAGCTGTTTCGTCGTCCGGGCGACGTGCACGTGCACTTCTTCGGCACCGCCACCTTGTCGTTCGCCGATGGCGTGAAGACCGAAGAGGGGGACGTGTTCGAGATCGAAGCGGCCCCGTTCACGCTGCCGTTGCGTAACGCGCTCGCCAAGACAGAGCCGACATCGGTGGTGATTCGAACACTGTGAGCAAGTCGCGATATTGTCTCGAGCACGCTTCTTACTCACGGCCGTCGAAGACGTACAAACCAGCCGGCAAGATTGACCGTGAATGCCCGGCGCGGTAGCTGAGTGGCGCCTTTCCCGGACCTTATTGACGGACTTTGGACGATAAATGGCGAGCGCCGGTCTAGAGGCCGTCTTTCTGGCGAACCGTGACAAGCTGCTGCGGTTTCTAGCGTCGCTTGGCGCGAGCGATGCCGAGGACCTGCTGCACGAACTCTGGTTGCGTATCCAATCGGCGCCGATGGGGCCGGTCGCTGCGCCGCTTCCTTATCTGTATCGCGCCGCCCATAATTTGATGCTCGATCGCCACCGTAGCGCCCGGCAGACGGCGGGGCGGGAGCGGGCCTGGAGCGTCGCGGCGGTGGGCGACCAGGAAAGGTCGGACGAGCCTGGTGCTGACCGCATCCTGATCGCACGGGAACAGGCGTCCAAGGCGAATGCCGCCTTGCTCGCGGTCGGCGAGCGCGCCGCGCGCATCTTCCGCCGCCACCGTCTGGACGGCGTGGAACAACGTGTCGTGGCAGCCGAAATGGGCGTTAGTCTGAGCACGGTCGAAGCGGATCTGCGCAAGGCCTATCGGGCGATGATCGAACTGAAGAGGCGCTTCGATGAGGCTTGAACGCAACGGCTCCGTCCTGGTTCTCAGGAGGCCATGATGGCAAAGCACACGGATGAAAACGAAGCGCTCGACTGGGTGGTGCGCGTGGGCGACCGCGCGTTCGACGATTGGGACGCATTTCAGGCATGGCTGGACGCCGATCCTGCGCACGCAGCGCGGTATCAGGCCTTGGCCACGGATATCGACGACATGGTTGCCCTGGTCCCCCCCGAAGCACAGCCGGCCCTCGTCCCGCTGGCGGTGCCGGTTGCCCGCCATCGCGGCAGGTGGATCGGCGGCGCGCTGGCCGCATCGCTGGCGCTGGTCGTCGGCTACGCCACGCTGCGCCACGATGCGGCGCCTTACGTGTTGGAGACCCCCGCCGGCGGGTCGCGCACCGTGGCGCTGGCCGATGGGAGCGCGATCACGATGAGCGGCGGCACGCGAGTGACGCTGGATCGCAACGATGCACGCGTTGCCACGCTGGATCGGGGACAAGCGATGTTCGAGATTCGCCACGATGCAGAGGATCCGTTCGAAGTGACGGTGGGCGATCGGAAGGTGGTGGATGTAGGCACCGCATTCGATCTCAAGCGCACCGGCGACGAGACCCGCGTCGCGGTATCGGAGGGCGCGGTGGATTTTATCGGTGACGCTGATCCCGTACGGCTCGTCGCCGGCCAGGGTCTGGTCGCACGCGACCGCGCTGCACCGGTAATGTCGTCACCGCTCGACATTGCCTCCGTAGGCGCCTGGCGCTCCGGCAGCCTCGCCTATGACGGCGCGCCGATCGCCGAAGTGGCGGGCGATCTGTCGCGCAGCCTGGGGCTGCGCGTGACCGCGGATCGCTCGGTCGCTGCCCGGCCCTTCTTTGGCGTCGTCGTCATCGCTGATATTAAGCGTGATCCGCGGCAGATGGCGGGCGTGCTCGATCTCACCGCACGGCAAAGCGGCAACGCCTGGGTGCTGACCGCCAAGCCGTGATCAGGCATGTTCTCCTCGGGCTGGTGACGTTGGTCGGGGTGGCAGGGCCGGCGCATGCCGGCACGCCGAGAGTCGATTTGCCGGCCGGGCGGCTGGGCGATGCGGTGCTCGCACTCGGGCGGCAGTCAGGTACGACGATTGTCGTTGGCGATCCGCGTTTGTGGGGCCGCGCGGTGCCGGCGATCCGAGGCAGGCTGTCGGTGGCTGAGGCGCTCGACCGGCTGGCGCGCGCGGCCAATGCCGAGCCGCGGCGCATCGGTTCGGGCTGGCGGCTCGTCGCACGTGCCCCGCCGCGTCCCGCGCCGGTGCGACGACCGGCAAGACCAGTCACGATCGTCGAAACCCCGGTCCCCCCAACCGACATCGTCGTCACCGCCAGCAAGCGGGATGTTCGAGCGCGCGACTTTGCCGGACAGGCAGCGATCCTAGGCGGAAGCGATCTTGCATTCGGCCAAGCCGGCGGCACGGACGCGATCCTCGCCCGCTTGGCGACGGTTTCGTCCACCCATCTCGGTGCCGGGCGTAACAAGCTGTTCATCCGCGGCATTGCGGATTCGAGCTTCACCGGCCCGACGCAGACGACAGTCGGGCAGTATCTCGGCGATCTGCGGCTCAGCTACAACGCGCCCGATCCCGATCTGCGCTTGTACGACGTGGCCTCGGTCGAGGTGCTCGAAGGCCCGCAGGGCACGCTGTACGGCGCGGGGTCGCTCGGCGGGATCATCCGGACCATGCCCAACGCCCCGGAAATGGCCGTGACGAGCGGCGCATTGTCGTTCGGTGCGTCGGCGACGCAGCATGGCGACCCTGGCGTGGATCTTGGCGGGACGCTCAACCTGCCGATCGTCGGTGATCGGGCCGCACTTCGAGTTGTCGGATACGGTCTGTCGGAGGGCGGCTACATCGATAACCCGCTGCTCGGCCGCGACGACATCAACAGGACCCGCATTGCCGGTGGACGTGCCACGCTGCGCGTCGATGCCGGCAACGGCTGGACGGTCGATCTCGGGGGTGTCGGCCAGTGGACGCACGGCGACGACAGCCAATATGCTGATCGCACGGGGCCGCCACTGACCCGCCTCAGCGCGATCCGGCAGGGCTTCCGTTCGGATTACATGCTGGGCCAAGCGGTGATCACCGGTGCCGTCGGCGATGTACGGGTCAAATCCTCCACCGGCATCGTCGGACAGTCGCTGCGCGAGCGGTACGATGCCACGCAGGCAGACGGCCCACCCCGCGTCTTCGTGCAGCGCAACGACACCACCTTGATCGCCAACGAAACCCGGCTGTGGCAACCCATGGAAAACGGCTTCGGCTGGGTGATCGGCGGGAGCTTCACACATAACCGCACCCGACTTGCGCGTACGCTTGGGGCCGTCGACGCGCCGGAGCCGGTGACCGGGGTGACCAATCGGATCGACGAGGTGACGCTATATGGTGAGGCCAGCGTGCGCCTGCTGCCTTTCCTCACCGGCACAGCAGGGCTGCGCGCGACACATGCTTCGTTGTCTGGCGTGGGCCAAGACGTGACGCCGCTCATTGCGCTGGCGCAAAGGCGCATCACGGCGGATCGCACCGAGAAGAGCGTGCTGCCCTCCGCATCGCTGATCGCCGCTGTCACCCCCCTGGTTTCACTCTATGCGCGCTATCAGCAGGGATTTCGGCCGGGCGGCCTGGCGATCGAGGGTGATTTTGTACGGCGGTTTCGCAACGATCGTGTTCGTACGCTGGAAGGGGGCGTGCGTTATGGTCTGTCCGGCGCGGACGCCTTCTATATCTCGGCCAGCCTGTCGCATACGCGGTGGCATGACATCCAGGCCGATTTCATCGACGGATCGGGCCTGCCGAGCACCGCCAACATCGGCGATGGACGAATCTGGACAGTCAGCGCGACCGCGGGTTGGCGCCCGGTGCCGGCGCTCGCGCTCGATCTCGGCTTCACGTATAATGATAGCCGCGTTACCGATCCCACCGAGGCCTTCCTTCAGGCATTCTGGCGCAGCGGCCAAGTGCCCAATATAGCGCGTCTGGCCGGACGCATCGGTGCGGATTATCGGCAGCCGATCGGGCGCGATCTCGAACTGCGGGTGGATAGCTGGGTGCGTTATGTCGGGCGGTCGCGGCTCGGCATCGGGCCGGTGCTCGGCGAAACGCAGGGTGACTACGTCGACAGCGCCCTGACGGCGCGGATCGGGCGGCCGAACCTCGGCCTCACGCTTGGGATCACAAACCTATCCGACAGCGTCGGCAACCGCTTTGCGCTCGGCACGCCCTTCCAGACCGGGTCCGGCCAGATCACGCCGCAACGCCCGCGCACGATACGCCTGGGCGTCGATCTCGCCTTCTGACCGGGGCTGTTGGCCGGCGGCCGGCCTGCGGCACGCGGGTGCTCAGCAGGCCGCCCGGTTCATGCCGCGATCAATCGGCCACGTTGATCGGGTTGGTCACGATGATCGTCGGCCGCCCCGTTGCCAGATCGCGCGCTACCATGCCGAACGCCTTGAAGTGGTCCGATCCCATGTGCGTCTGGACCGCGGCCTGATCGGTATAGAGTTCGTTGAACACGTAACGGCGCTCGCCTTCGGCCTCACGCCACAGGTCGTAATATAGCACGCCCGGCTCGGCCCGCGATGCGGCGACACAA
Source organism: Sphingomonas endolithica (assembly GCF_025231525.1). Classification (NCBI taxonomy): domain Bacteria; kingdom Pseudomonadati; phylum Pseudomonadota; class Alphaproteobacteria; order Sphingomonadales; family Sphingomonadaceae; genus Sphingomonas; species Sphingomonas endolithica. The sequence goes on along the minus strand of NZ_CP103057.1, from coordinate 2,425,099 downwards.
ACGTCGGCAGCGGCTTCGAACGCTTTCTCTTCGCCCTCTTTGACGGTGACGAACGCGATCACTTTAACGGCCATGCAGATTCTCCATTGTGGTTGCCATGCGATGTGGTCGTGCGAGAGGGTTCGGGCAAGTGTGCGTTTCCACCCGCTTTGCATATCCGGTGTCAGACGTGACTCACTCCATCGGTTGGCGCGCATCGCCTACTCGAGGTCAAGCTCAGCTTTTGCCGCCAGCAACGCGGCATAGGCGCGGCGCAGGTCGCTTTCGACCGTGCTGAGGCTCACCCCGAGGGCGATGGCCACCTCTTTCTGGCTGGCGCCTTCCAGTCGGTGGAGGCGCAGGCAGGTGCGCGCGCGGGGCTCCAGCGCCATAAGGGCGCGGTCGGCGCGATCCAGCGATTGCCGAGCGATGGCGGCGCGTTCGATCGCAGGTGGCCCGGGCTCGATCTCGTCCGGCGCTGTCAGTTGATGCCAATCCCGGTCGCGTAACCGCGCCTGCCGGGCAGAGCGATACCGGTCGCGCATTAGATTGTGCGCCGCGCGGTAGAGGTAGGAAAGCGGTCGGCCGATTGGGGCTGTCGGGCGGGCGTGCAGATTGATCCAAAGTTCATGTAACAAGTCCTCCGCCGCATCTCCTGCACCAAGCGAGTCGAGGAAGCGCAGCAATTGCTGCCGATGCGCGATCAGCACCGCTTCCAGCCCGGCCGAGCCGTCCTGGTCGCTCATCGGCCGAGCGTCTTGATCACGAAGCGCAGCCGGAACGTGTTGCCGCTGGCATTGCCGGTCGTGTCGTATTCGCGCTTCCAGGAGACGCCGACCGAGATGCACTCGTCGTCATAAGCGAGACCGAGGCGCTCGCGGACCGGCTGGAAGCCGTTGCCAAACGACAGTGGGTCCTTGCCGCGCCCCTGCAGGTTGACCACGGCGCCACCGCTCGCCGTCCAGTAGCGTGCGACACGCAGCCGCAGGCCGGCGGTGACTTCCTCGTAATCGGCGATCTTCTCGCCGCCGCCGCCGATATCGCGGCGGTCCGCCACGTCGCCGCGATCGGCCTGGGTATAGGATACGAACGTCTCGGCCGGGCCGGTACTCCAGCTCGCCTGCGCATCGACACGCCGGACCGCGCCGGAGCGATCGTCGAAACGCGCGTGCCCCGACAGGCGCCACGCAGCGCCGACGCGCAGGCTGCCGTCGACCACCACGTCGCTCGTCCGTCCCGACAGCCCGACATCGTCGCGCAATCCGGCAACCGGGTGGCGCAGGAACAGGATCTGCCCGGCGCTGGCGGTGAGCGCCCAATTCGGCCGGTCGTAGCGCCAATCCACACCGTAGGTCAGGCGCGTACCGCCAGCCCAGCGATCCTGGCCGGGTAACGGATTGAGCGCGAACAGCGAATTCGTATCGAGATCGGCGGCGCGCGAATCCTCGTTGGGCAGGACGTCGCTGCCGGCGACCGCGGACGAGGCGAGTTGCAGGCGCGGCGTGATGGTCTGCGTGCCGCCAGCGAGCGGCGCGATCAACGGCCAGCGCAGGTCGAGCGCGCCGGCCGCGATCGCTCGGCCGGCAAGCCCCGGCGCCCCGCGATACTCGGCCGGCGTTTGATCGAGCGCAGAGGTGACACGGTAGCCATCCGCCTTGACCAAAGCGGTCAGGCTCCACAAGCGTCCGCCATCGTCGACGTGCCGAGCATTCCAGGTCAGCCCGGTGCCGGCGCGTGCCACGCTCTGCCCGTCGTCGCGCAGCAGCGAGACGCCGCCGGCATTCAGTTCCAGCGTGCCGGGCAGACCGGTCACGGACAGGCGGCGGCGATAGTCCAGCACCGGTGCGGCGATCGCCTGATCCTCGAGCGTGTCGGAAAAGCTCAGGATCTGGAAACCGTAGGCGGCGGCGGCGAAGTAGCTGTCCCGGTCGATGCGTTCGGCAGTGACGATCGAGCGCAGGCGGTCGTCGCCCGACAAATCGTAGCGGCGCAGATAGGATCGATCGCTGGCGAGCCGCAACGACGCGTCGATCGACCATGAGGGATCGAGCTGAAAGCGGGCGAGCGCATCGATCGAGCCGCGGATCGACCCCTTGCGGCCATCGTCGCTGGGGTCGAGCACGTCGGCGGGCAGCCGCGATGCCTTGGTGATGCTGCCGCCGATCGAGAAGGCGCCGCTCGGCAGCAAACCGCGGTAGCGCGCCTCGACCATCGGCAATACCGCCGAATAGACGTGAGGCGTGATCGTCAGGTCGCGATCGGTACGCGTCTTCCAATAATAGGGTTGGGCATATTCGAGCCCCTTGGTCGCCGAATAAGTGACGTCCGGCACCAGCAGCCCTGAGGCATTGCCCTCATCGGAACCGTCGCTGTGCGATAGGCCGGGCAGCCACAGCACGGGTTGACCCAGCACGTTGAGCCGCGGGTTGCGATAGCTGATCCGGTGTCGATGTTCGTCATGGACGATCTTCGAGGCAGTGATCGTCCAGAACGGGTCCTTCGGACAACCGGCTGCGTCCACCACGTGACAGGCGGTGTAACTCGCATTGTCGAGCGTGGTGATCCCGTTCTTGCGCACGCCGCTGCGCGCCGCCAACCGACGATCGCCCTTCATCGTGACGAGTGGCGCGCTGACGGTACCGTCCTGCAGGCCATCGTCGAGCACGGCGCGATCGGCGTATAGCCTGTTGCCCTTGCCGTCATCGATCGCGATGTCGCCGATTGCGGTGACGATGCCTGCCTCCCGGTCCCAATCGACCGAGTCTGCCCGCAAGCGATGCTCGCCGCGTTTCGCACGGACATCGCCCGATGCCTCGACCCGATCCTGTTTATCGTTCGTCGTCAGCATGTCGGCGCTGAAGTCGATCGGGTCGCCGGCGGGTGCCGTTTGCGCATGGGCATTGGTGGCGGCCAGGGCTGGGATGGCGGCGCCGGCAAGCAACAGAGCACGCCAGCCGAACGTCTCGGATCGAAGGGTCATGCCAGACAAGACGGAGTCATGGCGCCCGAACCTTGATCTTAAAATCGAGGCAATTCCGGCCAAGGTTTCTCGCCGACGGCACCGTCCTGATCCTGACGGCAGGATTGCGGGCGGGATGGACACGCACATGAACAACGAATTGGCGCAGACGGCTGTGCACCCGCTGCAGGAGCCGGAGATCGCCCGAACGCCGCGGCACGCACCGCAGGTCGCGGCACGCGCGCGGAGCATGGTGCGATTGCCGAGCGCGTTCACCGAACCTGCGATCGGCCCGGCCGAGCTCTGCGTCGTCGTGCCGACCTATAACGAGCGCGGCAATCTCGATGAACTGGTGGCACGTGTCGATCGTGCGCTCGCCGGTGTTCGTTGGGAAATGATCGTCGTCGACGACGATTCACCCGACGGCACCGCCGACCATGCCCGCCACGTCTATGCGCAAAACCCCCGCGTGCGCGTGGTGCGGCGGATCGGACGGCGCGGCCTTGCCTCGGCCTGTGTCGAGGGCATGCTGGCATCGAGCGCACCGTACCTCGCGGTCATGGACGGCGACCTGCAGCACGATCCGGTGGTACTGACCCGGATGCTGGAGATTCTGCGCGAACAGCGCACGGATCTGGTCGCTGCGAGCCGGTACATGCCTGGCGGATCGATCGGCGAGTGGAGCCAGTCGCGTGCCGCGACCAGCCACCTGGCAACCCGGGTCGCGCGCGCGCTGACTCCGGTCGATCTCAGCGATCCGATGAGCGGCTTCTTTGCCATCCGTCGCGACGTGATCGACCGCTGGGCGCCGCGCCTGTCGGCGATCGGCTTCAAGATCCTGCTCGACATCGCGATGACCGCCGGCCCGGGCTTGCGCATCCGAGAGGTTCCGCTGCGCTTCGCCACGCGGCAGGAGGGGGCGAGCAAGCTGTCGCCGGGCGTCGCCTGGGATTATGCGATGATGATTGCCGACAAGTTGGTCGGCGATGTCGTGCCGGTGCGCCTGGTGGCCTTTGCCATGATCGGCGCGATCGGCGTGCTGGTGCAGCTGGCCGCCATGGCCGTCCTGCTCGGCCTTGCCGGGGCCGGCATCGTGGCCGCGCAGGCCATCGCGACGGCAGCGGCGCTGGTGGCGATCTACGCGGCGGACAATGTGCTGGCGTGCAAGCCCCGCCCGCGGCGTGGCCTACGCTGGATCGGCGGGCTGATCGGCTTCTGCGCGACCTGCAGCATCGGCGCGGCGGCCAGCATCGGCGTGGCCAAATCGTTGTCGGAATATGGCGCGGCTTGGCCGATTGCATCGGTTGCCGGATCGCTGGCCTTGCTGGTGTGGAATTATGGCGCAGCATCCCGCTATTCGTGGCGCGCGGCATGAGCTTCTCGTTCCCCGCGCAGACCTGGGCGCGGTCGCAGCCGACAGTCGGCAGCTGGCACCGTCTGCTTGCGCGGCCGCTGATGGTGCAGTTCGTCATCGCCATGACCTGCGCCTTCGCCTTGCGTGCCTGGCAGTTCGGCAACCCGATCATTCAGATCGACGAACAATTCTACCTGGTCGTCGGGGAACGCATGCTGCAGGGCGCTGTGCCGTTCGTCGATATCTGGGATCGAAAGCCCGTCGGCACGTTCCTGCTCTATGCCGCGATCCGGTCGCTGGGGGGCGAGGGGATCGTGCAATATCAGATCGCCGCGACCTTGTTCGCCGGCACGACCGCGTTCCTCATCGCCGCCATGGCGCTGCGCTTCGCCAATGCGCGGGGCGCTGCGCTGGCGGGATGCGCTTACCTTGCCTGGCTGTTGGTCTTCGATGGTTCGGGCGGGCAGACACCGGTCTTCTACAACGCCTTCATCGCCGGTGCCGCGCTGTTGATCCTGCAGGGGACTTCCCCCGGTGTGGATCGGCGGCGAATGGTGCTGCTTGGCGCCGCGGCAATGCTGCTTGCCGGTTTTGCGTTGCAGATCAAATATTCCTCGGTGTTCGAGGCGATGTTCTTCGGCTGCGCATTGCTGTGGCGCTGGCCGCGGGATGCCGCAGGTGTTCGCACGCTGCCGCTGGTCGCGTTTCTGTGGGCGGGGTGTGCGTTGCTGCCGACGCTGGCCGTCTGGGGCTGGTATGCCGCACACGGGTTCAACCAGGCCTTTGTCTATGCCAACTTCCTGTCGATCTTCGACCGCGCCGGATGGCCGCTCGGAACGCTCGCCGCGCGGCTCGGCAAGATCGTTGGCCTGGCCTTCCCGCTGCTCCTGTGCGCCTGGCTGGAAAGCGTCACGCGCCGTGGCGGCGAGACCGAGGACGCACGGCTTGCCCGGCAATTCGCACTGGCCTGGTTGTCAGCCGCGATCGGCGGTGTGCTCCTGTTCGGCACCTATTTCGATCATTATTTCCTGCCGGTGCTGGTGCCGCTGTGCCTGGTCGCCGCCAAGCTGCTGGGCGATCGCGCCGCTGGGGTCACGATGGTGGTCGGCGGTCGGCATCGAGCGATGTCCTTTGCGGTTTTCCTGACCGTCACCGCGGCTATCTGCGTTGCATTGGTGGTGCCGAAGCAGCTGAAGAACCGCGGGGCGGGCGCCGACGTCCATGCGGTGGCCGACGCGATCAACCGCTATCGCACAGGCTGCATGCTGGTGTTCGACGGCGAGCCGATCCTCTACCACCTGACCAACGCCTGCCTGGTGACAACGCGCATATTCCCCAATCATCTGAACGATGCGACCGAGGCGCACGCCAGCGGGATCGATATCACGGCCGAGATGGCCCGTGTGCTGGAGGTCGAACGCCCCGACATCATCGTTTCCGCGGACCGCTATGATCCGCATCCCAACGTGGCGACCGCGCAGTTGCTGCGTGCTGCGTTGCGCACCGACTATCGGCTGGTCTATCGCCGGAAGATCGGGTCGCGCGCGCGGCTCGTCTACAAACGCGTGCGCGACGCACGGTAGCGGCGCGCCGTTGCACTTGCCCCGATAAGCTCGGCATCGATCGCTGGATCAGTGATTCTGACTGGGTTGGCCCCGCACGTCACCGGTCAAGCCGGGAGAGGAGCAAGCTGCTTTATGCAGGCTGTAGGGCAAAAAGAAGTGCCCTATGTCGCGCCGTCAGCGTTTCCGGTCCGGTCCGCTGCCATCGTGAAGAACGCGATGCAACCGGAGGCGCCCGCGAGCGTCGCCGCCAGGACGGCGGCGGACCTGAACGCTCCGGTGAGGGCGACGCCGCTCTGCGCGATCACGGCGCCAGCCAACGCCGTCGCGATCAGCCCACCGGTGCGTGCGATGGCGCTGTTGAACCCCGAGGCCGTTCCAGTATGCCGGCCATCGACGGACGACAGCACCGCGGTCGTCAGCGGCGCCACGGCGCCAGCCATTCCGACCGCGATCACCAGCATCCCCGGCAACACGCTCGTCCAGTAGCTCGCCGCAGGATCGACGCGGACCAGCAGGAGGAAGCCAAGGCCGGTCACGATCGGCCCGATGGTCAGTGGCAGGCGAGGCCCGATCCGTTCGGTCGTCCTGCCCATCAGCCTTGAGGCGGCGCCGATCACCAGCGAGAACGGCAGCAGGGCGAGGCCTGCCTGGAGCGGCGTGTAGTTTCCGCCCACGATCAGCAGGTACGGCAGCAGGACCAGCAGCCCGCCCAAGGCGCCGTACAGCAGGAAGGTCAGCAACGTCAGCCCGACGAACGGGCGCGAGGCGAACATCGCAAGCGGCATCATGGCATTGCCGTCGCGCCGGTGCTCGACCCACACGAACACGCAGAGGAGCACGAGACCCATGCCGAGGCCGGCCCAGACCTGCGGCGACGCCCCATGATGGCTGGACCACAAGGTCAGCGACCATGTCAGGACGCCCAGCGCCAAGGTCGCCAGGATGGCACCAGGCACGTCGAGCGGCTGTTCGCCCTCCGCGCTTTCCTCCACGTACCTCCACGCGATCGCTATCGCGGCAAGCGCCACCGGCACGTTGATCAGGAAGATGGCCCGCCATCCGGCCGCGCCGACCAGCCATCCCCCCAGCGGTGGCCCCACGGCGCTGGCCACGGCTCCGGCAGATGCCCAGGTGCCCACGGCCCGGCCGCGGGACTCGCCCTTGAACGCGCTCCCGAGAATGCCCAGGCTGTTGGGCATCAGCAGCGCGGCGCCGACGCCCTGCAGCGCTCGGGCGGCCAGCAGGAGCGGGAGACTTGGCGCGATCGCGCAAAGCAAGGATGCCACAGCGAACAAGGCCGTACCGATGACGAGCACCCGGCGCCGCCCGAAATGGTCGCCCGCGGCACCGCCGACGAGCAACAGCGCCGATAGCGGCAGGAGATAGGCGTTCACGATCCACTGCAGCCCGGCAGTTCCACCATCCAGATCCCTGCCGATCGAAGGCAGAGCGACGTTGGTGACCGACCCGTCGATGAATGCCAGGCTGGACGCGAGCATCGTCGCGGCGAGTATCCACCCCGCATTCGGCGGCGCGGGCTCGGCTTCGTATCGCGCGGTCGCGCGCGGAGGGGCGTCGGGTTCGAATTGGCTCATAAGTCCATCGCGGGTGGCGTTCGGACCAGTGCCCAGTTTATCGCTCCGGAGCCAAGTCCTTTCTGCTCCGCTTCGGAACGGGGACCACCCGGACGCACCTCGATCGAGTCGTCGTCAGCGGCCGGATGGGCTCAGCGCAGCCTCACTCACCTGATCGCTCGTGCTTCGAGCTGGATCTCACCCGCGTTTTCGCGGTCGCCAGCGCTGCGGCCGATTTCGACCCGGTACCGTCCGGACGCGATTTCGAAACGGCGTGCTGCCTCGCTCCAGTCGGCGAGGATGCGCGGCTCGGCGGTGACGGTGACTTCCGTCGATGCTCCAGGCTGCAGGTCGACGCGTGCATAGCCTACCAGCCTGGCCGGCCACCGCCCGTCCGCCGGCCTGGTGTAGATCTGCGGGACGTCGATGCCAGCGACCTTGCCGACGTTCTTGATCGTGAAGCGGATCGTCATCTCCTTGCCGCCGGACAATATCGGCTTCGAGTAGACGAACTTCGCGTACGAGAGGCCGTGTCCGAAGGCGAACAATGGCTTCTGGGCCTTCGCCTCGTACCAGCGATAGCCGACGTTGCTGCCTTCCGGATAATCGACCGGGAAGTGATCAACCGTGACGCCAGATCCCCCGCCGCTGTTCGCGGCGGCGGTGGCTGCTGCAGGATCCTTGAGCCGTTCCAGCCCGACCGGAGCCGGGCGCGGCGCCTGCTCGGCTGCAGCGGGAAAGGTGATCGGCAGACGGCCAGACGGATTGACGGCGCCGAACAGCACGTTGGCGATCGCCTCGCCACCGCGCTGGCCCGGATACCATGCCTCGATGACCGCAGGCACGCGGTCAAGCCACGGCATCAGCACGGGGCCACCCGTCTCCAGCACCACGGCCATGCGGGGGTTGGCGGTCGCGACGGCTTCGATCAGCGCATCCTGACCGTCCGGCAAGGCTAGCGTCTCGGTATCCTGCGCCTCGGTCTGCCACTGCGTGGCGAAGACGATCGCGATGTCCGCCTTCTTCGCCGCGGCGGCGGCAGCGGCATGGTCGCCGCCATCGATGAACTCTACCACGACGTCGGGTGCCAATTTGCGGAAGGCCTGCAGCGGCGAGGATGCGTGGTAAGTCAGCCGAGCGAAGGATGCTGCCGCGCCGCTCTTGAGCGGGATTTCGATCGGTGCACCACCGACCGACCGCACCTGCGACGATCCTCCGCCCGACAGCACGCCGAGGTCGGCATGGCCGCCGATCAGCACGATGCGCTTGGCGGTGCGGGCAAGCGGCAGCATGTTCCGCTCGTTCTTCAGCAGCACGATGCCGGCTTCCGCGGCGCGCTGCGCCACGTCGGCATGGGCGGCATAGTCGATCGGTTGGACCGTCGCGCTGAGCGGCCGGTCCATCGCCCCGCTCGCGATGACGCCGGTAAGGATACGGCGCACCATCGTGTCCAGCTGCGCTGCCGCTACAGTGCCGTCCGCCACCGCCTTCGCCAACGGTGCGCCAAAGTAGAGCGCCTTGTCCAACTCTTGGCCGGATTGTTGGTCCAGGCCTGCATTGGCAGCCTTGACCGTCGAATGCACCGCACCCCAATCCGACATGACGAAGCCCTTGTAGCCCCAGTCCGTCCGCAGCACGTCGGTGAGCAGGTGGCGGTTCTCGCAGGCATAGTCACCGTTGACTTGGTTGTAAGCGCACATGACGGAGCCGGGCTGGCCGATCTCGATCGCGATCTGGAAGGCGAGGAGGTCGCTTTCGCGCAGAGCTGCCTCACCCAATTTCGCGTTCAGCACCATGCGCCCGGTCTCCTGGGAGTTGAGCGCAAGATGCTTCACCGTAGAGACGATGCCGTTGCTCTGCACGCCGCGAATCGACTCGCCTGCCATCCGACCGGCAAGCAGCGGATCCTCGCCGAGATACTCGAAGTTGCGCCCGTTCCAGGGATCACGGGTGAGGTTGACGCCGCCTGCGAGCAGCACGTTGAACGTCTTGGCCCGTGCCTCGGCGCCGATCATCGCACCGCCTGCATAGGCGATCGTCGGATCAAAGCTGGCCGCGGTGGCAAGGCTCGAGGGCAAGGCGGTGGCGACGTCGCCCTTTCGTTGCTCTACCTGGTTGGCGACGCCCAGACTGGCATCGCTCTCGCGCAGCGTCGGGATGCCAAGCCGCGGAACGCCAGGCACGTAGCCGGCTGAGGGGATGATGTCGGTCGGCATCCCGGGCTTGCCGATGACGAACGGCGGGAAGTAGCCATGAACCAGGCGGAGCTTCTCCTCGCGGGTCAGCTGCTCCACCAACCGCTCCGCACGAGCCTCCGCCGCACTCATCGATGCCGCCGGGCCGGACCCCGCCTGAGACGCGCGGGCAGCGGGCTCCTGCGCCTGGAGAGCAACGGACATGCTCGTGGCGAGCAGGGCTGCGATCAATGGACCTTTGAAACGCATAGCGGGACCTTTCAACTGGCAGCGGCGCTCTTGCGAGCGAGATGGTTCAACAAGGTGCGGTGGTCAGGCAGATGTCGAAGGGCGCCGGACGCGGCTTCGCGCACCTTGGCGAAGGCCGCGCCGGCGGCTTCGGGAGCGAGCGCGGGACCGTCGGCGGTGGTCGCAAACCCCATCCCATAAAGGATGTACTGGTAGCTTGCCGGTAGAAACGTCTCGCGGTCTAGATCGAAGTCGAACCGGACGGGCACGCGCTCGCGCCATTGCGCCAGCCGATCACGAAGCGTGTCCGGTATCGAGGCCGGATCCGTATTGTCGCGCCAATAGGCCGTGTCGGTGCGCTGGGTGATGCAATAATGCAGCTTGAGGAAGTCGACGATGCGTTCGAAGCGTTCGCGCATCAGCGTGTTGAACCTGCGCGCCGCCCCCTCGCGCGCGCCACGATCGCGCGTGCCGATCATCTCCACGAGCATCAGCAGTGCGTATTCGATGAGCGAAATGCCCGTGGACTCCAGCGGTTCGAAGAAGCCGGCGGACAGGCCGACCGCCGCGCAGTTTCCGATCCACTGCCGCTCGCGATACCCGGTCTCGAAGCGAAGCTGACGCGGAACGATGCCGTTCCCGAACGTGCCAAGATATCGCCGCAGCACCTCCGATGCCTCGTCGTCGGAGCTGTGCCTGCTCGAATACACGTATCCGATGCCGCGCCTGGCGTTCAATCCGATGTCCCACGTCCAGCCCGACGGTTGAGCGGTTGCGAGAGTGTAGGGGCGGATGGGCGCTTGGGGATCGTCGTATGGCACCTGGATCGCCAGCGCGCGGTCGTTGAACAGGACATTGCCCACGCCGATGAAGCGGGCGCCCATCTCGCGCCCGATCAGGCGTGAACTGAAGCCCGAGCAATCCAGAAAGAAGTCGCCCTCGATGCGGCGATCGCCCGGCAGCTTCAGCGCGGCTATGTCGCCGTCCTCGTGCAGATCGACGTCGCTGATCGTCGCCTCCACCCGTTCGACTCCGCTGGCAGTGGCAACAGCCCGGAGGAACCCGGCGAAACGCACGGCGTCGAAATGATAGGCGTAGTTCATGGGACCGCCGAAGTCGGCGTCCTCCTGACGCTTTGGCGCCAGATTGGCGCGCGCTACCCGCTCCTGCGCGGTCACGGCGTCGGCGTAGGAAGATCGGTTGCTGCCCTGCGCCAACCAGTGGGGAAGAAGGCCGGGATCGCTTCCGCCATAGGGCAGGTTGAACGGGTGGAAATAGCTGTCGGCGCCGGACTTCCAGCCGTCGAACATGACACCCTGCTTGAAGGTGGCGTCGCTCGCCCGCAGGAAGTCGGCCTCTTTCACCCCAAGTGACGCCAGCGTGGTGCGGATCGTGGGGAAGGTCCCCTCACCGACGCCGATGGTACCAATATCGGCCGACTCCACCAGGGTAATCGCCGCCCGAGCGCCCAGCTTGCGGGAAAGAAGGGCGGCGGACAGCCAGCCGGCTGTGCCGCCGCCTAGAATGACGATGCGCTGAGGGGATGTAGCGAACGTCATTGGCAGGGATCCTATCGAAGGGTTGTCAGAACGACGCCTTCACGCGGAGGCCCCACGTCCGTGGATTCTGATAGTTGGAGAGGAACACCGGCGCGTAGCGCGGTGCGCCTTGGGCACCGGCACTGGTGCGGATGTCATGGTTCTCGACATTCAGCAGGAAGGCTTCGATCACGAAGCTGTCCGTCGGCGGCGAGTAGCGCAGTGCGAGATCGGTGCGCGTATAGGCTTTCTGGCGGTCCCAGTTGGTCCCATAGATGCCACGCACCTGGCCAGTGGCAGCCGCGTTCAGGAACGGATTGCTGTCGCCGTTGAAGTAGCTGAGCCAGCTGCTGGTCTCGACGTGCGTCGTGACGCGCGGCGTGATGCTCGCGCCGTTGCCAAACTTGAAGTCGTGCTCGTAGGTGAACGTGCCCGAGAAGCGTGGCGCATGCGCCAGCTCATTGCCCTTCAGTTCGACGATCGATCCGGCCAGCGACGAATTGTACAGGCGACCATCGACGCTCTGCAGTTCGTCGAGCTTCGTGCGCTGCAACGCCGCAGCGATCTGCACGCGATCGTTGGATGTCACGTTAGCTACCAGTTCCGCCTCGAGACCGTAGGACTTCGCGCCCTTGGCGTTCTGCGTGACGATCTGGCTGGACGTGACATTGCCTGCCGCGTCGCGGAAGGTGACCGCCTGGTTCACCTGGTAACCCTTAAAGTCCGAATAATAGGCGGACATGTTCAGGGTCAGCCGGCGATCGAAGAAGCGCGACTTGAAGCCGGCCTCGTAGTTGGTGATCGTCTCGGGATCGGTCAGCTGGGCATTGTCCTGGATGTTGCCCGACTTGAACCCCGAGCTGATGCTCGCATAGCCGAGCACGTCCTGCGCAAGGTCGGCGTCGACCCGTGCCAGATACGTGAACTTGCCCCAGTCGCCCTTCACGTCGTTATTCGAGATTGCGAAGCCTGGCAGGAGAGCCACCAACTCCGCAGCCGTCGCGCCGGGATAAGCACCGAAAATGCCTTGGGTACAGGCGCCGCCCGGCAACTGCTGCGCCGGCGTGCAGCCGGTGCCGGCGAAGGTCACGTTGCGGCCGCCCTCGTCCTTCTTCCAATCGTGCGTGTAGCGCACGCCGCCCGTCAGGCGGACCGCATCGGTGAGATGGTATGTCGCCTGCGCGAAGCCCGCGGCGGAATCGATCTGGCGATGGGCCTGGATGAAGCTGCCAGCCCAGGAGAACGTGCCGTCGCGGTAGCCGTTGCGCTGATCGATGTCGAAGCGGATCGAGTTGACCTCGTGGCTGTAATAGGCGCCCAGGATCCAGTCGAGGCTGTTGTCGCCGGTGGACTTCAGCTGCAGCTCGTGGCTGGTGAAGTCGTAGCGGGAGTCGATCGTCCGGTTCTCGCCAAAAGCACCCTGGAACTCTGCGTTGCCAAGCCCGTCGCCGGTGCCGGTCGGGGGCAGCGCCCCCGCATCGGCGTCCGCCTGCGTGCTGCCGCCGATGCGCGAGAAGCCGGCGATGTAGCTGAGCTGCGCGCTGTCGCTGAAGTCATAGTCCATCGTCGAGCGAACCGCGACCGAGTAACGGTCGGTGTCGGGTGCCGTGTCGGCGAGCACCGACCAGCGATCGGTGCCAGCCCGCGGCGTCTGCAGCAGGCTGATGACCGGCGCACCCTTGTCGAGGAAGCCCTCGGCCGACAGGTTCCAGCGGAAATTGTCCGATGGGCGGAACAGCATCGACACGCGGCCCGAATATTGGTCGCGGGCATAGTATTTCTTACCGCCGGTGACGAATGCCGAACGGTTGATGCCGGGGATGTTGGGCGCCTGCTGATAGTCGGCATAGCCGTCGTTGCGCTCGGTCGCGAACGCGACGCGGAAGCCGAGCGTGTCGGATACTGGCAGGTTGAGCGTGCCACGGGTACCGACCCGGTCATAGTTGCCGACGACCGCCTCGACGTTGCCGTAGAACTTGTCGAGCGTTGGCTTGGCGGTGATCAGGCTGAAGGCGCCAACCGTAGCGTTGCGCCCGAACAGCGTGCCCTGCGGCCCACGCAGCACCTCGGCGCGTTCGAGGTCGTAAAGCAGGATCGTCGCACCCTGGGCGCGGGGAGAGTAGACGCCATCGACGTAGACGGCGACCTCGGGATCGGCGACCTCGGTATAGGCGCTATCGTTGCCGATGCCGCGCAGCGTCAGCAGCACGGCCGACTGGTCGCCCTGCTGGTTGAACTGGAGCGAGGGCACGAAGCGAGCGAGGTCGGTGACGTCCCGGACCTGCTGGCGATCGAGCGCCGCTTGGCTGAACGCGGATACCGCGATCGGGGTCTTCTGCAGGTTCGTCTCGCGCCGCGTGGCGGTCACGACGATGTCCTGGATCGCATTGGAATCGGCAGCTGGCTGGCTGTTGGTCTGCTCGGCTGCCTGGGCGCTGTTCGGCGTCGGATCGGGAGCGGCGGTCTGCTGGTCCAACTGCGCGTAGGCCGGCGTCGCCAGCAGAAAGAGGGTGGCGGCAAGCGCGGTGCTCGCGGCGAAGCCGTACTTCGTGGTCATGTCTTCTCCCCTAAGGAATGCCTGCTTTGAGCGGGCCTGGGCGCCCTCAACGATTTCTTGACATCGATGTCAACGCGGGTTTCGACCGCAAGGTCAGATTTTCCGTAGTCGTGTTGCGCAAAAGCATCAGCCCGCTACGATCACGCTCCATGGGTCACCACCGAGACGTTCTGGACGACCGGAGCGCCACCAGCCTCTTCCGGCTCTGCGTCGGCATCTACTTCATCGGGGGTTTCACCAATGCGCTGGTGGGCCTGCTGGTGCCACGCCTGCGCCTGCTCTTGGGGCTGAGCCACACGCACGCGCTGATGGTGCAGTTGGCGTTCCATTCCAGCTACCTCCTGTTCGCGCTTCCGATCACCGCCATTCTCGTCAGGGCGGGATATATGCGCGGGATCGCGGCCGGCCTCTCGCTGATGGCCGCGAGCGGACTTGCGCTAGCGGTGGCGACATCCACCCTGCACTATGCCGGCGTGCTGCTCGCGCTGCTGGTTCTGGCCAGCGGCGTCACGTTCCTGCAGATCGCCGGGAACATCGTCGTGCCCGTGGTCGAACCCATGGCGAGGGCAGTTCCGAGGATGACCATGCTACAGGGGTTCAATTCGCTGGGCACGGTGCTTGCCCCGCTCGTCGGCGCACGCTTCCTGCTGCAGTCGGCAAGCACGTCGACCAGCAGCCTGTGGGCGGCTTTGCCATTCGTCGGGACCGCAACGGCAACGGCGGTGCTGGCCATCGCCTTCATATCGCGGCGCAACCTGCTTCGATCCATCGGCCGACCGCGTCGAGCGTCAGCCGCTCGCCTATCCGACATCCTCTCCAACCGCAGGCTGCTGGCGGGCTCGGCTGCGATCTTCTGCTACGTCGGCGCCGAGGTGACCATCGGGACGCTGCTGGTCGAGTACCTGACATTGCCGACGGTCCTCGCCTTGTCCCCTGTCGAAGCCGGCCAGTTGGTGAGCCTGTATTGGGCGGGGGCGATGATCGGCCGCTTCGTCGGCGCCCGCTTGCTCGTCGGCAGATCGCCGGCGCGACTGCTGCTCGCCGCCGCCGCTGCCGCGACGTTGCTCGTCCTGGTATCGGTGGCGGCTACGGGGCCGGTCGGCGCGATCGCGCTGCTCGCGGTGGGCCTGTGCAACGCGACGATGTACCCGGTCATCTTCGCGCTCTCGCTACCCGACGACATGTCCACCGCGCCCTATGCGTCGATGGTGCTGTGCATGGCCGTGGTCGGCGGGGCGATCGTCCCATTCGCGACCGGTGTCGCAGCGGATGCATTCGGGTTGACTCCCTCGCTTCTCCTGCCGGCGTCCTGCTATGTGGTGATCATACTGTTCGCCTGGCTGCGGCAAAGAACCATGCCTCTTCACGTCGGGAACCCAGCATGAGCGTCATCACGATCAAGGATGTGGCAGCCTTGGCCGGGGTCTCGCCGAAGACGGTATCGAGGGTCATCAACGGCGAGGCGCACGTCCGGCCTGCCGTCCGCGACGCCGTCATGAAGGTGGTGGCGGAGCTCGGTTATAGACCTAACGAGCATGCACGCGGTCTTTCGAGTTCGCGCTCGTTCCTCATCGCGCTTCTGTTCGACGACCCCGCCTCAGGCTATGCGGCCGACGTGCAGCTCGGTGCGATCGAGCGCTGCCGGCATCACGGCCATCATCTTGTGGTGGAACGGATCGATCGCGCCATGCCCGACTGGCTGGCGGAGGTCGACGCTACGATCGCGTCGCTCCGCCCGGCGGGCGTGGTCCTGACGCCGCCGCTTTGTGACTGGAGCGAACTGACGGCGCTGCTCATCCATCGGCAGGTCCCCTTCGTCAGGATTGCACCCGGCTCGGACACCGTTCCCGCCGCTATGGTGACGATCGACGATTTTGCTGCCGCCGTCGACATGACCGACTTCCTCATCGGTCTCGGGCACCGGAATATCGCCTTTGTCGAGGGCATTCGCAGTCATGGCGCCGCAAGAAAGCGTCTTGCAGGATTTCGGGAGGCGATGACGCGCAAAGGCTACGAAATTCGCGAGGGTTGGATCTACGAGGGCGATTTCACCTTCCGAGCTGGACTTGCGGCCGGAGAAGCCCTCCTGAACCTGCCGAACCGACCCTCCGCGATCTTCGCCGCCAATGACGAGCTTGCGCTCGGTGTCCTGATCAGCGCCCTGCGCATGAACATAGCCGTACCTGGAGATCTGTCCGTCGCAGGGTTCGACAACGCGCCGATCTCCAGGATGGCGTGGCCGCAACTTACGACGGTGCAGCAGCCGAACAGGGAGATGGCTTCGGCCGCGGTCGATATCCTGGTCGACCCAAGCTACACGCACCTGCCCGCCAATTCGTTCTCCGAGAAGATGACCTACACGCTTATTCCCCGAGACAGCACCGGGCCGCGTTCGGCTGGCTAGCCGTTCCGTAGGCATTGGAGAGCTTCCGCCCAAGTGCCTCGCCGCTGCGAAGGCCGGTCCCGGCCAGCTAGGGACGAGATCGTTGTCGCTCAGCGGCCGGAACAAGGAAGGCGCTGAGTCATCTACCCTCGGCCACGTCCTCCTCACGCAAGCGCTTCGCATGAGCCGGGTCACTCGATCTCAACCTCCCGCTCGCCACCCGGATATTTCCCAGAGCAAAAGGTAATCGTCATCGGTTACGAGTAAGAGATGGATGCTGTCGCATAGAGGTCACGCAGGCACCATCACCGCCAGCAGGTCGTCGACCGATCCCACCGCAAAGGCGGTATATTCGTCACCGATCGCGTAAGGCAGCAGCACGCGTCGGTCGTGGAGCAGCGCGCCGCAGCTGTAGGTCACGTTGGGCACGTAGCCCCCGCGCTGTTCGGCACTTGGAAACAGCAACGGGGAAGCAGTCCGCGCAAGCACGCGCGACGGATCCTCTTTATCAAGCAGGCACGCCCCGATGCAGTAGCCTCGCACCATCCCAACGCCGTGCGTGAAGACCAGCCAGCCCTCGTCGATCTCGACTGGCGAGCCGCAGTTCCCGAGCTGAACGAACTCCCAGGGATATTTCGGAGCCATGATCGGCTGGCCGGCCTCCCAGACGTGCAGATCGTCGGAGCGGAGCAGCCAGATGCTCTCGCTGTCCTGGCGACCGAGCATCACGAACTGTCCCCCGATACGACGCGGGAACAGCGCCATGCCCTTGTAGCCGGTCATGGCGCCGGTCATCGGCCGCATCTCCACCGTGCGCAGATCGACGCCGCGCAGCAGCTCCTGCCGGGCTTCATGCCCGTCGAAGGCGGTGTAGGTGCCGATGATGCTGCGCACGCCGTCGTGATCGGTGAAGTTGACGAGGCGCAGATCCTCGACGCCCTGCCGCTGGCTGGGCAGCACCGGGAAGATCACTGTCTCGGACACGTCCTGGCTGTCCTCGCAGACCAGACGAACCCACTCGTCATGATGACGCTCGATGCAGGGTGGGACACCTTCCGGGCTTGGCGCATCCACGATCACCCGGTCCTCCGGACCCCACGTCCCGGTGCGGAACGTTATGGATGAGACATGGCCTTCGCCAATACCGCGAAGCGACACGACGAAGCGGATGCTCTGGTCATCGCCTTGCTCCTCCGGGGGAAGCGCCACGATGCTCGGGTTGAACAACGCTGCTGACTCGAATGCATATTCCTGGCTGAAGTAGGCACCGACCAGCAGCTGGTCGTCCCGCTCGAGGTCCCCGGGGCCAATCTGGTCGCGCACCTCTTCGAAGCGGCGGATCAGCACCTGTTCGACGTTGCGGTGGCGCTCGCGCATGGGCGTGAGCAGAAGTTCCCTCATGCGCCGGCGCATGTCATCGTCGAGGGCGCGGAGGCGGTCCGCCACGACCTGCGCCCGAGGCGTGCGGTTTACCGAGAAAGCGGTAGGATAGCCGAAGCTGAACGGACGGATGACCGTCCGCGACGGATCAGGCCTGAGCTGGACGTCCAGCTTGGTAAAAACGTCTGCGGCTTCCATGGACGGCTACTTTCCAGCAATGTCGCGCCGCGAGAAGCCGCGGACGGTCTGTCGCCAAACAATCGCGAGGCACTTAGGCTCCAAGCCCGGTCGGATCGACCCCGTCGGTCCCCCTTGCCCGTGCTGACGGCCATAGCCGTTCATCTCGGACGCCGCGCGGACGGCAGACATGCAGGGAGGCCGCTCGCCTGGCAGATGGCGCTGACGCTGACGTGGGCGAGCAGCGTAACATGCTTGAGCCCGACCCTCGGTAGGCCGAGGCGTCGGAACTTTCCGATTCGAACGTCGAAAGATCGCCGGTTGCTCCTTGGCGACCGGGTGGCGGGCGCGTATGTTCAGGGTCAGCCGGCCTAAAGGCATCCGCGCTCGTCTAGTCGCGAGTATCGGCCATCCGGTCACCAAGGCCATCGGTGACGCGCCGCCCTCAGGGGATGAGACCATGCGTGAAAGCAAAGGCGACCGGCAGGTCTCCCACAACCTTGTGACCATGCGATAAGTAACCCGCGGCGGATCCCGCCCTTCCACAGTCTGGACGACGGCGACGTCTCGCCATGGTCCCGGCGGAGGCTGCCGCTGGTCCGCGACCTGGGGACGATCGATGACGCAATGAAGAATGGCTTGTTGGCCGCGGCCGTCTGTTGGTGGCGTGCGAACAGGCGCTGCCTGGCACCGGCAGCGCCGATGCGAAGGCGCCGGCATCGCATGAGAGGAAGTGGGACGGCACCGCCCGAACATCGGCATGAGCGTTCCGCACAAGGCAGCCGTCCTGAAGGCGGCGGGCTGGTCCTTGTCGGCGAAAAGGGGGAACAACGAGTTGTCGAGGCAGGATGTTGCTTGGTCGTCCGGCGATGAGAAGATGGGGCCTTCTGCAGACTTGCCACCGTCAGACCCGTGGGCAGTCGACTCTCCGGCGCCGGAAGCAGACAGACAGAGTCAGAATGCTTCACCGAAGTTCAGCTGATCTCGTCACCAAATAGTGTCGCAAGGCGGTCGATACGGCGGTGCCACTCTGGCCGACGTTGGTCGATCCATGTTGCCAGCGCGTCCAATCCACCCATTCGTAGCTGGCAGGTTCGGACGCGCCCGATCTTCTCTGTGGTGATCAATCCGCAATCCTCAAGCACGCGCAGGTGCTGTACGATCGCCGTCAATGACATGTTGAAAGGCTCGGCCAAGGCCGAGACAGACAACGGGCCTCGCCCCAGCGCCTCCACAATTTGCCGCCGCGTCGCATCGCCCAAGGCGTGCAATATCGGTCCCGCGTCCGGCATGTCTTTGGGGGCAGCCATGGTTTGCTATGAGACCGTGGTGACCAGCTTGTCGAGTTGCGTCTGCCAGCCCATCTCCCGGATCTGCGGCCCGTCAGCGCCTTCGAAGAAGGCGCCTTGGAATGTGAGCACCAGTTCCGTGCCTCCTGCGGCGGCGAGCAACTCAGCTGTGATTAACGCAGCTGAGATATCTGCACTGCCGAACGTCATTTTCGACGCCCACACGATGCGCTCATTCGGGACAATGTTGAGGACGGTGTCAGTGTTGGCGATACTCATGCCTGCGAAGGGTGTGCCGTCCCGGAACCGATAACGCAGTCGCTCGGTGGCTCCTTCGCGCAGATCGCTCGCAAATTCCTCGACATCATGTTGGTCCCCCTCGGCGTACCAGCGGCGCTTCATGTCGGAATCCGCGAAGGCTTCGAACACACGCGCTGGTGGCGCAGCGATGACACGGCTCACTGTGAAGCTGGCGTGAGCGATAGCACTCGTGGTCATGGCAACTCTCCTATGGTGAAGTGTAAGCTTCACTAATTTCGGCAACCCACTTAGTCAAGCAGTCACTTCACTTTCTCGTCGTTTCATCTATCCCCAATCGGGAGAGTGTGGGCGACCTCGGACTGCGGCCGCTACAAACGGGCTGATCGCTGTTCGGGACAGGGTAACGACGACCTTGGCTGCGTATAGGACACCCTTCACGGCTTCTGACGCAGTTTGAAGCGCTTCCAGGCCATGGCCGACGACCCTCGCAGGGCGTGCGGAGACGAACGTACCCGCGGCAAAGGCATGCGGCAGGAAGTCGCAGTAGATCATCGGGCCGACCTCATCATCCTTCAGCATAGTCCGGAAGATGTGGGTCGCGTCAATGCCGGCCGGCCGATCCTTTGATCGTGCCAGTGTCGCAGCCACTCGGCGCGAGCCCGCGCATCTCGCTGCCACGGCGAAACAGTCGTCCATCCCAGCGGACGCGTGCAGCGTGCCCGCGTGAGGCCCGACCGAAATGGGCATGCTCATGCGACGTGAGCAGATACGACAATTGTCTGAGCGGCCGATGCGCTTCATCGACTAAAGCGATAGCGGAGATTGTTTCTATTCATTGGCTAAATCTGGTGATCCTTTTAGACAGGGTGGATTGCACAAGAGGAGCAAGAAAATGGCCGATGAAGATCCCAGCGCGCGCTGCCCGATGGGCGGAAAAGGCGGCGGTGCGGGCACTGCTCGCTCGCTGCTCGGCCGCAGCAACAAGGATTGGTGGCCCGACGTTCTGCCGGTCGAAATCCTGCACCAGCATGGGGTGTCGCCCGACCCGATGGGCGAGGATTACGACTATGCCGAGGCGTTCAAGACGCTCGACTACGCCGCGCTGAAGGCCGATCTCACCGCGCTGATGACCGACAGCAAGCCTTGGTGGCCGGCGGACTATGGTCACTACGGTCCCTTTATGATCCGCATGGCCTGGCATGCTGCGGGCACGTACCGCGTCACCGACGGGCGTGGTGGCTCGTCGTCGGGCCAGCAGCGCTTCGAACCGCTCAACAGCTGGCCGGACAACGGGAACCTCGACAAGGCACGGCGCCTGCTGTGGCCGCTCAAGCAGAAGTACGGAAAGCACATCAGCTGGGCCGACCTGTTCATTCTGGCCGGCAACGTCGCCATCGAGAGCATGGGCGGCCCGGTCTTCGGCTTCGCCGGCGGCCGCAAGGACGTCTATCAGTCCGAGGGCGATACCTATTGGGGCGCCGAGGAGCAGTGGATCGGGCACGCGGAGCACAAGTCGCGGATCCGCCCGGACGAGCAGCTCGAACTCGAGGGGCCGCTGGCCGCCGACTCGATGGGCCTCATCTACGTCAATCCCGAAGGCCCTGGCGGCAATCCCGATCCGCTCGGTTCGGCGCGTGACATGCGCGCGACGTTCTCGCGCATGGCGATGAACTCGGAGGAGACCGTCGCGCTCACGGCCGGTGGCCACGCCTTCGGCAAGACTCACGGGGCCAAGCCTGCCGAGAATTTCGGCAAGGAACCCGCGTCGGAAGCCGTCCACATGCAGGGGCTCGGCTGGCTCACGGACAGCGAGGAGATCGGCAAGGGCCATATCACCACCTCGGGCATCGAGGGTGCGTGGTCGAACAACCCGACGAAGTGGACCGGCGACTATTTCCGCCTGCTGTTCAAGTATGAGTATGAGCTGACGGAAAGCCCCGCGGGTGCGAAGCAATGGACGCCGATCAACCAGGAATGGGAAGACATGGCGCCTGACGCGCGTGATCCCAGCAAGCGCGTGCCGACGATCATGACGACGGCCGACATGGCGCTGAAGATGGATCCCGAGTTCCGCGCAATTTCCGAACGCTTCCGCGACGATCAGGCAGCTCTGGACGACGCGTTTGCGCGGGCCTGGTTCAAGCTGACCCACCGCGACATGGGCCCCAAGGTCCGTTACCTCGGGCCAGAAGTGCCGGAAGAGACGCTCATCTGGCAGGATCCGGTGCCTGAAGGCACCGCACCCAGCGATGCCGATGTCACGTCGTTCCGTGAAAAGGTGCTGGCCTCCGGGCTCAGCGTCGGTCAGCTCGTCAAGACCGCCTGGGCGTCTGCCTCGACCTACCGTAAGTCCGACCATCGCGGTGGTGCCAACGGCGCGCGTATCGCGCTGGAGCCTCAGAAGAACTGGGCGATCAACGAGCCCGCAGAGCTTGCGACAGTGCTTGCCAAGCTCAATGAGCTTCGCGGCGGGCTGTCGCTTGCCGACGCGATCGTTCTTGCAGGCTCGGTAGCGATCGAGAAGGCGGCAAAGGATGCCGGCTTCGAGATCAAGGTGCCCTTCACCGGCGGTCGCGGTGACGCGACTCAGGACTGGACCGAGGTCGAGAGCTTCGCATGGATGGAGCCGCAGGCTGATGGCTTCCGTAACTATCTGAGGACGCGGCAGACCGTGAAGACCGAGGAGCTGCTGCTCGACAAGGCTTCGCTGCTCGGCCTCTCGGCTCCCGAGATGACGGTGCTGCTCGGCGGGCTTCGCGTGCTGGGCGCAAACTATGGCGACAAGGCCGAGGGCGTGTTGACCGATCGCAAGGGTCAGCTGACCAACGACTTCTTCGTCAACCTGCTGGACAACGAGACCTTCTGGCAGCTGGTCGACGAGTCGAGCGACGAGGAGTTCATCGGGCATGACCGCGGCGGCAAGGGCGAGAAATGGCGCGCCACCCGTACTGACCTGGTCTTCGGCTCGAACTCGCAGCTGCGGGCGACGGCCGAGGTTTATGCTGAAAACGGGAACGAGGAAAAGTTCGTCAAGGACTTCGTCAAGGCTTGGGTGAAGGTCATGGATGCGGACCGTTTCGACGTAACTGCCAAGCCGGTGACTTCGAATATCGCCACCTGACCAGCGCTTGACCCGGGAAAGAAGGCGGTCGCGAGAGCGATCGCCTTTTTTCGTTTGTAGGCCGGTGAACGCACTGGCTGCAGGCATCCCACCCTCGGTGGTAAGAGGGTTTGGAGGTGGCCTTTGCTCCATCGATCAAATCAGCCGGTCCGCCGGCCTAGTCATGGCAGACGCCGTTCTGCCGAACGGTACTGCTGCTAATCCACATGTCGGATCACCCCGCTAGAGGTTCTCAAATCTGCGGACCGTGATGATTGTAGACATGAACGAATGGCCGGATTTGGGTCGCGACTGTCGGACACTGAGTTTTCGTCGCGGTGGTGCCCGCCGTCGGCTTACGTTAGATTGTTGACGTTGCCGTATTGATGCACTGGTTCTTCAATGGACTGCCAAGTTGGGGACCAATAGTTTGGATGTAACCTTCGAGCAAATCAGTGGCGCACCAAAGTCCCTCTTACTGCTCTGGTCCAGGATCGAGCGAACGGCGCGCGAAGAGGTCGCTCGCGCCATTGGCGGTGTTATCCCAAAGTCGGCGCACGGCATCGCTGCCGTTCTGAATGCGTGGGAGCAGTCGGTGATCGCGAAGCAGCAGCCAGCTTGTTTGCGGGTGTCCGCAGCCAAGGTCCTTCGTGCCCAACTTCAAGAGCACCTGGGAGTCCGCAACGGAATCTGCCACGGTCTGGATGATGTATCATGTGCATACGACGGGATGCCGGCGATTCTGACGTGGAGCATCAACGGCCATGAGGACAGCATCACGTGGGATGAGCTGCAGGCCTCCTTAGCTGGCTCTCTCGCGCACCCCGAGCAATCGGGACGATCTCGACTGCATCTTCCGACACCATCGGAAACAGGATGTCAGACAACCCAGACAACTGAGCTTGGTGGCTTGTCGAACTTGGCCTCAACCTTCCGGAACACAGTTAATCAGGACCCGTCGTCCCGATTCGATCGCGTGAATTTGGGATGGGACACCCCAGCTCGACGACGGTTTCCATGCCCAGCGGCAAAGGCCGTCTGTCACGTGACTGCCCCGCGCTGACTTCCGGCCATCCATTAGGGCTGCTGGAAGGGTAGGTTACCGCATAGAATTCGTATGACATCGTCGGTCAACATGCCGCGTTATGCGCTCTGGATCATCCCGCGCAAGTGGCAGGAGCAACTGGGCGCCAGAGTATGAGAAAGCCATGATAAAGATTGGAATACAGCTTGGTGTCTCGGCGCGCGCGGTAGTGGAACGGCTGGGTCTGGAACCTCATCCCGAAGGAGGCTGGTACAAAGAGACCTGGCGAGGGCATGGCAACAACGAGGGCGAGCGCGGTACAGGCACCGCTATCCTTTTTCTGCTGGATGCCGGCGAACGCTCGCGTTGGCATCGGGTCGATGCAACGGAGATCTGGCTTTATCACGCGGGTGCGGCGCTACGCCTCTTCACCGCCCCATCCGAGAGGGGCAAGGGGGCGGCCGAGCATCGTCTTGGGCCTGACGTGATGGCCGGAGATGAGGTTCAGCACGTCATTTCGCCCGGCGATTGGCAGTCTGCCGAAGCCGTGGGTGGGTGGTGCCTGGTCTCCTGCGTCGTCGTTCCGGCGTTCGAGTTCTCGGGCTTCGAGCTCGCGAGAGAGGGATGGCAGCCGGGAGACGGCGCCTCGTGATGCAGCAGCTTGGCGGCCCGGCGACTGTCCCGCTATGAGTTCCCAATCCGCAAAGTCAGTCGGCCTGGATCTCTCTACGGGTTAAGCAGGCGATCACCTCCGAGAAGGTCGACCGGTTCATCCGCCCGGTTCTTCACCAGCTCCTGGTGAGCGAGAACGAGAGGTATCGGGGGCGTATTGTACGCGTCGCGCAGGCAGTCTCATCGTCATCAGGTAATCTGCGTAGAGTTGACCTACTCAGGCGGCTCGTAGCAGCAGCCAGTCGGTCATCCCGTGCCGGACGGCCGCGTATGAGAGTTCGGTGCCGGTGAGCAAGCGCACACTGCTTCCTACTGGCATTGAAAGGGCGGTCGTTGCGGTGTGGCAGACAAAATAAAGCAGGTTGCCAACACCGCCAGCGGCAAATGTGGCTGCGCACTCGTCCAGCATGCGCTGATTGGCCGATGACTTGACCTGTACGCTGGCACGCTCACCGGTTCCCGTTTTTATTGATAAGAACAGCTTGGTGCGCTGATCGGCGCGTTTGATTTGCGCTCTACGAGGCTCGTGCAGGAGGTGAATTAAACCCGCGCAAAGCCAGAGGTGAGAGCCGAGTTCGCCCGTAGGATGCAGGCGATCCTGTTACCTGCCTCACGGCAAGAGTCAGCTTTAGCTGTCGAGGTCCCGTACCCAGATGTTGCGGAAACTGATCGGCGCGCTCGGATCGCCATGATCCTGGAGCTTGATCGGCGCGCGGCCATGTGCGGTGTAATGCGGTTCGCCGACATAGACCGTGGCGCCTTTCAGCACCCGCTGGTCCTGGACCAACACTCCGTTCATGAACACGGTAACCGTTGCGGGTCGCGATACCATTGCGCCCAGCCCGAAAGTCGGCGCCTGCCAAACGATATCGTAACTCTGCCACTCGCCCGGCCGCCGTGCGGGGTTCGCTAAGGGTGCATATTGTTTGTAAATGCTGCCGGCTTGTCCGTTCGCGTATGTGCGATGACGATAGCTGTCGAGGATCTGGAGTTCATAACCGAGATCGCCATCACCGGTTGATGCCAGGAAGACGCCGCTATTGCCACGCGCCTGCCCATCGCCCGCGATGTGCTGCGGTATCCGCCATTCGAGATGAAATTGATAGCTACCGAAGCGCCGCCGCGTCTCGATATTGCCGCTGCCCTTTGCGACAGTAAGGACGCCGTCCTGCACCAACCAACGCGCGGGCGTGCGGTCGCGCGTCGAAACCCAGTTGGAGAGATCCGTGCCGTCGAACAGCACGATGGCTCCTGCTGGTGGCGGAGAGGGCACAAAAGGCCCCGGCGGCACGACCGGCGGCTGCGGAGTCCAGACCTCGGTATCTTCTGGTCTGGGCAGCGGGCTACTTTGGATTGCCAGCAAGCAAGTGAAACACATGGCAGCCTTCAAGGTGTCGGCCGCAGCAAATGCGCTTTGATGCGAAAAGTATCAGTGCGATGAGACTTTGAAGCCTCCGTCATCCATTCCGCATTGTAGCGGCGCTGACGTGCATGCGGCGCAGTCACCCGCGCCGACACGCTGTGGACCGACAGCGTTTGCCCACAGCCATGCACAAAGGTACGCAGCGCTTCCATCTTATCCATGTTGCCTATTTCAGCGGTGGTGAACTGGTCACGTGACACCGACCGTGACCGATCCATTGCTAGTGGTTATCGCGCGGTAGCCCCTTGGTCTGCGCGATGCGCTGGTACTTTTCCGCGCCTTCCAGGATCGCGCCGGTCTGCAGCTGGCCGACGGTGGCACGCTGGATTTCCTGCCACGGCGTCTGCGAGGCGGGATAGGCATAGCCGCCCGCTTCGACCAGCACGCGGCGGCGCTCGGCTAGTTCGGCATCGTCGATCAACACGTCGGCCGACCCCTTGTTGAGATCGATGCGCACGCGGTCACCCGTCTTGAGCAAGGCGAGGCCCCCCATCGCCGCCGCTTCGGGCGAGGCGTTGAGGATCGAGGGGCTGCCGCTCGTGCCCGACTGGCGACCATCGCCGATGCAGGGGAGGGCGTGCACGCCTTCGCGGATCAGATAGGCCGGTGCGCGCATGTTGACGACTTCGGCCGCACCCGGATAGCCGATCGGCCCCGCACCGCGCATGAAAAGCAAGTGGCTGTCGGTGATACCGAGCGACGGATCGTCGATGCGGTGATGATAATCTTCCGGGCCATCGAACACCACCGCCGGGCCTTCGAACGCTTCGGGATCTTGCGGGTTGGACAGATAGCGAGCGCGGAATTCCGGGCTGATCACGCTGGTCTTCATGATCGCGGAATCGAACAGATTGCCGCGGAGCACGATGAACCCGGCTTCTTCCTTGAGCGGCGTGGCGAACGGGCGGATGACCTTGGCGTCCTCGATCGTGGCATCGCGGCAATTGTCGCCGATCGTCTTGCCGTTGGCGGTGATCGCATCCTCGTGGATCAGGCCCTGCTTCATCAGTTCGGCGACCACCGCGGGCACGCCGCCGGCATGATAGAAATCTTCGCCGAGATATTCGCCCGCGGGCTGCAGGTTGACCATCAGCGGCACCTTGTGGCCATGCGTCTGCCAGTCATCGAGCGCCAGATCGGCGCCGATATGACGCGCGATCGCGGCCAAATGGATCGGTGCGTTGGTCGAGCCGCCGATCGCCGAATTGACCACGATGGCGTTCAGGAACGCGTCGCGCGTCATGATGTCGGAAGGTTTCAGATCCTCGGCGACCATCTCGACGATGCGGCGGCCGGTGAAATAGGCGACTTCCTGGCGATCGCGATACGGCGCCGGGATCGCCGCCGAGCCGGGCAGCTGCATGCCGAGCGCTTCGGCCAGCGAGTTCATCGTCGTCGCCGTGCCCATCGTGTTGCAATAGCCGGTCGACGGGGCGGACGAAGCGACGAGCTTGATGAAGCCCTCGTCGTCGATCGCGCCGGTGGCGAGCAGCTCGCGCGCCTTCCACACGATCGTGCCGGAGCCGGTGCGCTCGC
The DNA here is from genome assembly GCF_025231525.1 of Sphingomonas endolithica. NCBI lineage: Bacteria > Pseudomonadati > Pseudomonadota > Alphaproteobacteria > Sphingomonadales > Sphingomonadaceae > Sphingomonas > Sphingomonas endolithica. Next base: position 2,397,905 of record NZ_CP103057.1, on the reverse strand, counting down.
CCTTGTGCCAGCCATTGAGCATCGGGCCGACCGACAGCGCGATCGCCGGGATGTTCACCGTGGCAGCCGCCATCAGGCACGCCGGCGTGGTCTTGTCGCAGCCGATGGTGAGAACGACGCCGTCGAGCGGATAGCCATACAGCACTTCGACCAAGGCAAGATAGGCGAGGTTGCGATCGAGCCCGGCGGTCGGGCGCTTGCCGGTTTCCTGGATCGGGTGGACCGGAAACTCCAGCGGAATGCCGCCCATCTCGCGAATGCCGTCGCGCAGCCGCTCGGCCAGCACGAGGTGATGGCGGTTGCACGGCGACAGATCGCTGCCGGTCTGTGCGATGCCGATGATCGGCTTGCCCGAGCGCAATTCCTCCAGGCTGAGGCCAAAGTTCAGGTACCGCTCGAGATACAGAGCGGTCATGTCGACATTGGCGGGATTGTCGAACCAGGCGCGGCTGCGCAGCTTGGGGGCGTTGGTGACGGGATCGGTCATGTATGGGTTCCGGGAGATCAGCGGCGAAGGGGCGGGTTTTTGCGTCGACCACGTTGACGCATCTTGGCACCGTATATAGTCAGACAAGATAAATCAGGGCAAGCAGCGGCCTGGCTTTTGCTGCAGCCTGACAGCTAGAGGATGAGGGCGACGATGGCCGGACCAATGCAGATCCCTGTGGGACAATCAGCGTCTGCCGGGCCTGCGCAAAGCTACCGCGCGGCGCTGACGCTGCTCGCCAGCCTGTTCTTCATGTGGGGCTTCATCACCGTCATCAACGGCACGCTGCTGCCGCACCTGCGCAGCGTGTTCGACCTCAGTTATACGCAGACCACGCTGATCGAATCCGTCTGGTTCATCGCCTATTTCTTCGCCTCGATCCCGTCGGCCAAGCTGATCGAGCGCGTCGGGTACCAGAAATCGATGGTCTACGGCCTGGCGCTGATGGCCGTTGGCGCGTTGATCATGGTGCCTTCGGCGCGGCTGCCATCCTATGAGCTGACCCTGTTCGCGCTGTTCGTCATCGCCAGCGGCATCACGCTGCTGCAGGTCGCCGCCAACCCCTATGTCGCGGTGGTCGGCAAGCCGGAAACCGCCTCCTCGCGGTTGAACCTGGTGCAGGCGTTCAATTCGGCCGGCGCCACGCTTGCGCCGTTGTTCGGCGGCTATCTCATCCTCGGGCGGACCACATCGGGCACCGCGGCCGCCGGCGCGGCGGCGCTCACCCCGGCCGAGCGGCTGGCCGATGCGCAATCGGTGGTGCTGCCATACGTGATCGTCGCCATCGTGCTGGCAGTGCTCGCGGTCGTCATCGCACGGTTTCCGCTACCCGCCATGGGTGCTGCGACGCAGCGTTCGGCCAAGGAAGACCGCCAGGGCCATTCGCTGTGGAAGCATCGCAACCTGGTGTTCGGGATCCCGGCGATCTTCATCTACCTGATCGCCGAGATCGGCGTCGGCAACCTGTTCATCAATTTCGTCTCGCAGCCGGATATCGGCAACCTCACGCACCAACAGGCGTCGAACTATCTGTTCCTGCTGTGGGGCGGGATGATGGTCGGCCGGCTGGTCGGCGCGTTCGTCATGCAGAAGGTCGATGCCGGCCACGCGCTCGCCTTTGCCAGCATCGGTGCGACGATCGTGATGCTCATCGCCGCGACCACCACCGGCCACGTCGCGATGTGGGCACTGATCTCCGTAGGCCTGTTCCACTCGATCATGTTTCCGACGATCTTCACCCTAGGCATCAAAGGGCTGGGGCCGCTGACGGAGGAAGGATCGGGATTGCTGATCATGGCGATCGCGGGCGGTGCCCTTGTGCTGGTCCAGGGGTGGCTGGCCGATACCTATGGCCTGCAAGCCTCCTTTTTCCTGACCGCGGCGTGCGAGCTCTATGTGCTGTTCTACGCGCTGTGGGGCTCCAAGGTGACGGCTGTAATTCCCGAGCAAAGCGTCGCGCGTTGAGCCGCACCGATCGATGGAGCGTGCATCAGCGCTCCATCGCCAACTTCGTATCCTCTAGCGCCAGATCGACCAGGGTCCGCATCGCGGCGCTCGCGCCAGGTGCGTCGGCCGCAGCGATCGCATCGTAGACACGCACGTGGTCGGGAATCGGGTTGCGTGGAAGGTTACGAGCGCGCTGCTTGAACTGCGTCGTCCAGCTGACCGCGGCACCAATGCTGGCGCTCAGCACGACCAGCGCATCGTTGCGCGTCGCGTGCAACACGGCATCGTGAAACTCCCGATCCGCGGCGCGCCCCGCCTCGGTCGCTAGCGTATGGCGACGCATGCCGGCGAGACAGTCTTTCATCACTTTAAGATCCGCTCGGTCGCGCCGCTCGGCGGCAAATGCCGCTGCAGCGGGCTCAACGATCCCGCGCAGCTCGAACAGGCCGCGCACGAAGTTGATGTCCGGCTCGCCGGCGAACGCCCAGGCGAGCACGTCAGGGTCCAGCAGGTTCCAGCGATTGCGTGGCAGCACGCGGGTGCCTGCCTTGGGCCGGCTCTCGACCAGTCCTTTCGCGGTCAGCACCTGAACTGCCTCCCGGTATGCACTGCGCGATACGCCAAGCGTTCCGGCAAAGGCCACTTCACCCGGCAATATGTCGCCCGGTGCATATTCCGCCGACAGAATCGCGACACCGAGCTTGTGCGCGATCGCGCCGTGCAGCCGTCGCCCGGTACCCTTTCCGACCCGCGGCCCCAGAGGCAGCGCTATCAGCTCGTCTGCCAAAGTTGCGAGCGGATCGTCAGCCTCAGCTGTTGTCTTGATCATAGATAACGTGCTCCTGCGAACGACCTATCAGCGGTGCGTTGATCGTGAAACACAAACGTTGCCAAACTAATGGCGCACCTATATGTCCGAGTAATAGGAGCGGAACATGGCTGACACGCAACAACTCGATCGGGCGCCGCAGGCGACCGATTTCAGATCGATCGATGCGCAGAGCGGGCAGCCCGTCGGTGCACCGCTTCCCGTCCACGGCCTTGCCGACGTCGATGCTGCCTGTGCAGCGGCGGAAAGCGCATTCGATGCCTATCGTGCCATCGATAACGAGGCACGCGCCGTCTTTCTCGAGCGGATCGGCGCGGAGATCGTCGCACTCGGCGACGACCTGATCGTCACAGCGATGCGCGAGAGCGGTTTGCCCCGCGCTCGTCTCGAAGGCGAGCGGGGCCGCACCGTCGGACAATTGAAGATGTTCGCCGATGTCGTGCGGCGCGGCGGCTGGATGGGCGTTCGGATCGATCCGGCGCTGCCCGATCGCGCGCCGCTGCCGCGGCCTGATCTCCGTGTGCGCATGATCCCACTCGGACCGGTCGCGGTGTTCGGCGCGAGCAACTTCCCGCTCGCTTTCTCGACTGCGGGCGGAGACACCGCCTCCGCTTTGGCCGCGGGCTGCACCGTCGTGGTCAAGGGCCATCCTGCGCATCCCGCAACGGGGGCAATGGTCGCGGGCGCGATAGATGCGGCCATCGCGGCATGCGGGTTGCCCACTGGCGTGTTCTCGCATCTGGTCGGGCCCGGTAACGAACTCGGCAGCGCACTGGTGCAGGATCCGCGCATCGCGGCAGTTGGATTTACCGGATCGCGCGGCGGGGGGCTGGCGTTGGTCAAGCTCGCCCAAGCGCGGGCCGTGCCGATCCCGGTCTATGCCGAGATGTCGAGCGTCAATCCCGTCGTATTATTGCCCGACGCGCTGAAGGCGCGTGGCGGGGCACTCGGTACGGCATTCGTGGGCTCGTTGACGATGGGCGCGGGGCAGTTCTGCACCAATCCGGGCCTCGTGCTGGCGATCGAGGGTGAGGGGCTCGACGCGTTCGTGGCCGCTGCCGGGACGGCGCTTTGCGAGGCGTCGGCGGCGACGATGCTGACCGGTGGCATCCATGCGGCGTACGAACAGGGCGTTGCAGCGCTGCGCGCGCATGACGACGTCAGGACGGTCGCGCAGGGCAAGCTGGGCGAGGGTGTCACGCAGGGGCAGGCGGCGTTCTTCGAAACGAGCGCGGCGCAGTTCCTGTCGGACAAGGAACTGGGGCACGAAGTGTTCGGCGCGGCGTCCTTGCTGGTGCGCTGCACGAGCGAGGACGAGCTTCATGCCGTGCTGCGCGAAGCCGAGGGGCAGCTGACCGCCACGATCCAGATGGATGCCGGCGATAGCGATGCGGCGTCGCGGCTGATCCCGCTGCTCGAGCGTAAGGCGGGACGCATCCTCGCCAACGGCTGGCCGACGGGCGTCGAAGTGTCGCATGCCATGGTGCATGGTGGCCCGTTCCCGGCGACCTCCGACGGGCGCACGACCTCGGTCGGCAGCCTGGCGATCGATCGTTTCCTGCGGCCGGTTTCGTATCAGAACCTGGCGCCCGAACTGCTGCCGACGGTGCTGCGCGACGATACCGTGGCACCTCGCTTGGTCGACGGAGTCGCCGTTCAATAACGTGACATCCGGCGACCGCAACGGCGGCGTTATTCCCAAGGAGAGAGATTGATGAGCTTGCGCCTGCTGCAGCACCGTGCCGACGACGGCACGCGGTCGGTGATCGCCGCTACCGCGGATAATGCGACGTTCGTGAATGGCGTGGACAGTGTCCGCGCGCTTGCCGCCAGGGCGATCGCCGACGGCAGCGATCTTGCCGCCGCCGTGGCCGCATGCGGAACCGGTGCGAGCGTCGATCTCGCTGCCGAACTGGCGGCGGGGCGTCTCCTGGCGCCGATCGACCATGCCGACCCCGCGCACTTGATCATGACCGGCACCGGTCTCACGCATCTCGGTTCCGCCGAGGGGCGCGACAAGATGCACCGCGATGCCGCCGCAGCCGAGACGCAGACGGATTCGATGCGCATGTTCCTCGAAGGCGTGGCGGGCGGCAAGCCTGCCGCGGGCGAGGTCGGGCAGCAGCCGGAATGGTTCTTCAAGGGCGATGGCTCGGGTCTGATCGGGCCGGGACAACCGCTCGTATCTCCGCCCTTCGGACAGGATGGCAGCGAGGAGCCGGAACTGGCCGGCATCTACCTGATCGGCCCAGACGGCACGCCGTTCCGTCTCGGCCTGTGCCTGGCCAACGAATTCAGCGATCATGTTACCGAGCGGCATAACTATCTGTGGCTGGCGCATTCCAAGCTGCGCCCGGCGGCACTCGGGCCAGAACTGCTGGTCGGCACCCCTCCCGAGCATATCGGCGGCACGAGCAGGATCTACCGCGACGGCGCATTGTTGTGGGAAAAGCCGTTCCTGTCGGGCGAGGCGAACATGTCGCACACCATCGCCAATCTGGAAGCGCATCACTTCAAATATGCCTTGTTTCGCCGCCCGGGCGACGTGCACGTCCACTTCTTCGGTACGGCCACCTTATCCTTCTCGGACGGCGTGAAGACGCAGGAAGGCGACGTGTTCGAGATCGAAGCGGCACCGTTCACGCTGCCGCTGCGCAACCCGCTTGGCAAGGACCGGCCGACATCGATCGTGGCTCAAGCGCTGTGAGCGAGGGACCCATCCGCGTCGCCATCGTCGGCATGGGCAAGATCGCCGCCGACCAGCATGTGCCCTCGATCACGCGCAACGATGATTTCGTGCTGACGGCGGTTGTCAGCTCGCGAAATCCCGAAATGCCCGGCATCGCGTGGCACAAGACCTTGCAGTCGCTGTTCGACGACGGCCCAGCGATTGATGCTGTGGCGCTCTGCACACCGCCGCAGGTACGCTACGATCTCGCTACGCTCGCCCTTGAGCGCGGCGTGCACGTGTTTCTGGAAAAACCTCCCGGCGCGACCCTGACCGAGGTCGCGGTGCTTGAACAGCAGGCAACAAAGAGCGGCGCCACGTTGTTCGCCGGCTGGCATTCGCGCTTCGCCGCGGGCGTAGCGCCGGCGCGTGCGTGGCTGGCCGCTCGCCGCATCGACTCAGTATCGATCGTGTGGCGCGAGGACGTGCGCGTCTGGCATCCGGGCCAGGCGTGGATCTGGGAGCCGGGCGGGCTCGGCGTGTTTGATCCAGGGATCAACGCGCTGTCGATCGCGACCGACATCCTGCCCAACGCATTTTTCCTGACCAACGCGACCTTGTCCTCGCCGGCCAACCGCGCGGCACCGATCGCGGCAGATCTGACTTTCCGCGACACCACCGGCGCACCGATCACGATGGATCTTGATTGGCGCCAGACTGGCCCGCAAAGCTGGGACATCACGGTCGAGACCGATGCCGGCACGCTGAAGCTAGCCGAGGGCGGCGCTGTGCTGACGCTGCCCGAGGGCACTGATTCCAACGAGGACGAGGAATATCCTGGCCTTTACGTACGCTTCGCGTCGCTAATCCGCGGCGGCCGCAGCGAGGTCGATACACAGCCGCTTAAGCTCGTCGCCGACGCCTTCCTGCGCGGCACACGCATTGCCGTCGAGAACTTCGATGATTGAGGAGAGAGTGATGTCACGGACAATGCGCGGCCTCGCCGCCGCTTTCCTGCTGTCGACCACTGTCATCGCCGGGGCGCAGACCGCACCGGCCGAGGCGCCCGTCACTGCGACGCTGCAGGCCGACAAGCCGGGTCCGGTCTATGACAAGCGCATCTTCACGCAGTTTGCCGAGCATCTCGGCAACGGCATCTATGGCGGCCTGTGGGTCGGCAACGACAAGAAGATCCCCAACACGCGCGGCTTTCGTAACGACGTGGTCGGCGCGCTCAAGCGGCTCGGCGTGCCGGTGATCCGCTGGCCTGGCGGCTGCTTCGCCGATGAATATCACTGGCGGGAGGGCATCGGCGCGAAGGGCAAGCGCCCGGTAAAGATCAACACGCATTGGGGCGGCGTGACCGAGCCAAACACCGTCGGCACGCACGAATTCATGGACGTGACCGAGCAGATCGGCGCGGAAGCTTATATCGCCGGCAATGTTGGTAACGGCACGCCACAGGAGATGGCCGAGTGGGTCGAGTACATGACTTCGCCCTCGGGGACGCTGGCCGAAGAGCGCGCTCGTAACGGCCACAAGGCGCCCTGGAAGGTGCCGTATTTCGGCGTCGGCAACGAGTTGTGGGGCTGCGGTGGCAACATGCGGCCCGAATACGCCGCCGACCTGACCCGCCGCTACGCGACGTTCATCAAAGCACCTGCCGGTACGCGCATTCTGAAGATCGCCGCCGGTGCCAATGTCGATGATTACAAATGGACTGAAGTGATGATGCGCGAGGCGATCGGCCAAATCGATGCCGTGTCGCTGCACTATTACACGATCCCCGGCAGCTGGCCGCCGCGCGCCTCGCCGACCGAGTTCGATGAGACCGCCTGGGCTGAAACCCTGGCCGGCGCGTGGAAGATGGACGAGCTGATCACCAAGCATAGCGCGATCATGGACAAGTATGATCCGCAGAAGAAGATCTGGCTCGCGGTTGACGAATGGGGCACTTGGTTCGCACAGGATCCGGGCACGCATCCGGGCTTCCTGCGTCAGCAGAACACGCTGCGCGACGCGCTTGTCGCGGCGATTCATCTCAACGTGTTCGCCAAGCATGCCGAGCGCGTGAAGATGACCGCGATCGCGCAGATGGTGAACGTGCTGCAGGCGATGATCCTGACCGACGGCAGCAAGATGGTGCTAACGCCGACCTATTACGTGTTCGAGATGTACAAGCCGTACATGGACGGCACGGTGCTGCCGCTCCAGATTAAGTCTCCTTGGTACAACAAGGACCAGTGGACGATCCCGCAGGTCAGCGGGAGCGCCGTGCGCGGCAAGGACGGGCTGGTCCATGTCGGCCTTGCCAACGCCGATCCCGAACGGTCGGTGACCATTTCGGTGTCGCTGGCCGGAGTCACGGCGAGCAGCGTCTCGGGCCGCGTGCTCACCGCTTCGGTGATGAACGCGCGCAACGATTTTGGCGTCCCCGAGGCGGTAACCCCGTTGGCCTTCAACGGCGCGCAGGTGCAGGGCAATATGCTGACGGTCACGCTGCCGGCCAAGTCGGTCGTGATGCTCGAGCTGCGCTGACATGCGTCGCAACGTGATCATGGGAGCGCTGGCAGCAATGCTGGCGCTCGCCACCGCCCCAGCGCCCGCGCAGCAGGAGCCGACCAGCCTCAACAGCCGGATCGCGGGCGATATCGCGCCAGTCCATGATCCAGTGCTGATTCGCGAAGGCGATATTTATCACGTTTTCTCGACCGGGATTGGCCGAGACGGGCAGGGGGTGGTGTCGCACCGCACCTCGCGCGATCTGGTTCATTGGGAGATCGCGGCGGCGCCGTTCGCGGCACTGCCCGCCTGGGTGGCGGGCACCATCCCCGGCGCCAAGAGCCTCTGGGCGCCCGACATTTCCTATGTGAACGACCGATACCGGCTGTATTATTCGGCCTCGACCTTCGGCTCGAACCGCTCAGGCATCGGCGTCGCCACCAGCGCAACGCTCGATCAGAGCAAGCCGGGCTATGGCTGGCGTGACGAGGGGCTCGTGGTGGCCTCGCAGCCGGGCGATGATTTCAATGCGATCGATCCCGCCTTCGTCGTCGACAAGCAGGGCCGCCATTGGCTCGCGCTCGGGAGCTTCTGGACCGGACTCAAATTGTTCGAGCTGAACCCGGCGACAGGCAAATTGCTGCATCCGGGCGCAAAGCCGGTGTCGATCGCGCGCCGGCCGGTGCCGGCCGGTGCGCCGTCGATCGTCGAGGCGCCGTACATCTTCGAACGCGGAGGCTGGTACTGGCTGCTCGCCAGCTACGATTACTGCTGCAAGGGCGTGAATAGCACCTATTACACAGTGATTGGTCGTTCGAAGACTGTGGCCGGGCCTTATCGCGGAAAGGATGGCAGCTCGCTGCTCGAGGGCGGCGGCACGATCCTGCTGCGCGCAGACCTGCAGGAGAAACAGCGCTTCCGCGGGCCCGGCCATTCGGGACATTTCCGCGATAGCAATGGCACCGACCTGATCGTCTATCACGCCTATGACAAAGACAAGAACGGGGCGCCGACCCTCCGTATCGCGAGCCTGAGCTGGGACGCGGACGGCTGGCCCACAGCCCGCTAGAGGAGAGAACATGGACACTATATCGCGCCGCCTGTTCCTTGCCGGAGCCGCTGTAGCAACCGCCACGCCCGCCTTCTCGCGCCCACCCGCCGCCAAGGGCATCGTCAATCCGCTGGTGCGGCAGCGCGCCGATGCGCAGGTGTTCCGCCATAGCGACGGCTGGTATTACATGACCGGATCGGTGCCGGAATATGACCGGCTGGTGCTGCGCCGCTCCAAGACGCTCGCCGGTCTTGCCACCGCGCAGGAGCGCGTGCTCTGGCGGCACGAGAAGACCGGGCCGATGTCCGGCTTTCTGTGGGCGCCCGAACTGCACCTCATCGACGACAAATGGGTGATGTATTTTGCGGCCGGCCCGAGCGGCGGTGGCGAGGACGTGTTCCGCATCCGCACCTATGCCGTCGTGTGTGACGGCAGGGATCCAATGACGGGCAAGTGGTCCGTGCTCGGCCAGTTGCAGCTGGCGTGGGACAGCTTCAATCTCGACTCGACGGTCTTCACGCATCGCGGCACGCGCTATTTGTGCTGGGCACAACGCGAAGAGGGGATCGACACCAATTCGAACCTGTATCTCGCCCCGCTTAAGACCGCGCTGACACTCGGTTCAAAGCCCACGCGGCTGACTGTGCCGACGCTCGACTGGGAGATCCGCGGCTTCAAGGTCGCCGAGGCGCCGGCCTTCCTGGCGCGCAATGGCCAGGTGTTCATCACGTATTCGGCAAGTGCCACAGACGAGCGTTACTGCATGGGAATGATGCGGGCGAAAGACGATGCGAACCTGATGGACCCGGCGGTATGGGTCAAATCACCGCAGCCGGTGTTCAAGTCGTCGCCAGAGCACAAGGTGTTCGGCCCAGGGCATAACAGCTTTACAATTGACGAGAATGGCCGTGACATGCTGGTCTACCACGCCCGCGACTATGCGGCGATCAAGGGCGACCCGTTGTTCGATCCCAACCGCCACACGCGCATGCAGCCGTTCAAATTCGGCGCGAATGGCGGTCCGGACTTCGGTGTGCCCTTCGCGAACGGCCGGCTATAACGGCCGTTAGGTCGACCGCCTCTCCCGCGGAAGGTGCGATCGCCTCGGCAATATCTACCGACCAAAAGGTGCCCAAGAAAGAGGTACGCGCATCATGGGCAGTTCTAAGCGCCAGCACCACCAAACATGGCGTGCTTTGGAACTCGCCTCCGCAGGATGTCGTAACCTATCGAACATTATCGCCACTCGCATGATGCGAGCGACACTGAGGCAATTCGCGCAGGCCGTTCTGCTTGGGGCGGCATTTTCTAGTTCCGCACCGGCATCGGCAGTGCCGATACTGGATAGTGACCGCATCTCCCATGCGCGGTTCGGCAATGATGCGCCTTGGTACGTAAGTCGCATCCCATTCTTTGAATCTGCAGATTCGGCGATTGATACCGTCTATTACTATCGCTGGGCTATGTTTCGAGCGCACCAGCGGGATCTCGGCGCCGAAGGCTTTATATCTACCGAGTTCCTCGACGATGTCGGCTGGCAGCGCGATCCCTACGCCAGCCTAAACGACGCAACTGGGTTTCACATTGCTGAAGGACGCTGGCTGCGTGACCGGCGTTATACGGACGATTACATCCGTTTCATGTACCAAGGCGGCAACGATCGCCACTTCACCGACTACATGGCCGACTCGGTTTACGGTCGATACCTCGTCGATGGTGACCGTAGCGCAGCGACGCGGCATCTTGGCGCAATGCGCCATATTTATCGGCTCTGGGACGACCGCTATGATTTTGCCAAGGGGCTATATTGGGTCGAGCCACTGCTCGATGCTACCGAATACACGATTTCGTCTATTGATGCATCGGGCGGCAAAGACGGATTTCGCGGCGGAGATTCATTCCGCCCGTCAATCAATGCGTATATGTTCGCTAATGCCCGGGCCATTGCGGAACTCGCAAAACTGTCTGGCGATTCAGACGCAGCCGCTGAATACAATAGCCGCGCTGCCGCCATAAGGGCGCGTGTACAGGAGAGCCTGTGGAGCCCTGGACTTGGCCACTTCATCGATCGCTTTAAGACCGATAATCAATTTGTGAAATACTGGCAGCCGATCCGCGGGCGAGAGTTGGTTGGCTATCTCCCGTGGACCTTCAATCTGGTCGATGACGAGGAGCGCTATGCAGGAGCGTGGCGACACGCGCTAGACGCTAAGGGGTTTGGGGGAGACAAGGGGCTCCGGACGGTCGAGCCCACCTACGAATATTATATGCGACAATATCGCTACGAAGGGAGCGCGCCGGAATGCCAGTGGAATGGTCCCACCTGGCCCTTTCAGACAACACAGGTGTTGATCGGCATGGCTAACTTGCTCGATCATTACCACCAGTCGGTAGTGACACGCAGCGATTACATGCGGCTGCTGCGGCAATATGCGTCGTTGCACTTTCACGGCGGCCGGCTCGATCTTGAGGAGGATTATCATCCCGATACTGGCGACCCGATCGTCGGCTTACCACGCAGCCACCACTATTTTCATTCCGGCTTCAATGACCTAGTCCTCACCGGCCTAGTGGGCATTCGCCCACGTGCCGACGATGTTCTGGAGGTAAATCCGCTCTTGCCTGAGGCGGGTGACAAGCAGGCGCTGCCCTGGTTCCACGTTCAGAACGTGCGCTATCATGGCCACGACGTGTCGGTGACCTGGGACGCTGATGGGCGTCGTTATGGTCAGGCTGGCCTGACGATTACGGTGGACGGGAAGCGGGTAGCGCATCGCGCAACGATCGGCCGGGTGACAGTAGCCCTGACGCGTCGGGAGGAACCTGCGCCTGTACACCCTATTGCGCGTTCGGTGCAGTTGGTGCGAGGCGAGTTTCCAAGGGGTAGCGCATCGAGCAATGCTGATGCCGAGAAGATACATGACGCCATAGACGGCCGTGTGTGGTTCTTCCCCGAGCTACCAAACGGATGGGATTCCACCATATCCCGGGCGCCGCAATGGTTCAGCGTCGACTTTGGCCGGCCGACCTCCCTGTCGCGAGCGGAACTGGCCTTTTTTGCCGACGGCGAGCAGTTTGCAGCGCCCGCATCTTACAGGCTGCAGATGCGAACTGCGACTGGCTGGCGCGATCTGCGAACTACCAACCCGCCCGTGCTAGCGAATGGAGTTACCACCGTAATCTGGAACGCGATCTCAACGGATAAAATTCGCCTTATAGTCAGACAAGAGGCTCAGAGGCGTACCCGATTGGTCGAGATCAAGCTCTTCTGAGCCGCGGCCTGCCGCGCTTGGGCGCTCTCGCGCGGCGATTGGCACCATTGTGATCGAAAAGACACAATCCATTTAATCGGACAAATGCATATTGTCTGCTCTTGCTTAACGTCCTAGCAGGACAATGCCGCTCGGAACAACCGGCGGTGTAAGTTAGGGGAGAGGTTATGAACGCCAAGGCGTTTCTTCGTGCATCTGTAGCCGCCAGTGCGCTTGTCGGACTATCGCCGCTTGCAGCGCAGACTACACCGGACGCTGGAGTTCAAGAGGCACCGAAGCCGGTTAGCCCGTCCGATCAAAGCACCAGCCCTACTGCGCCCGCCGACTCTGTACAGGACAGCCCCGTCGAGGGTAGCGACGTCGTCGTCACCGGCTTCCGCCGCAGCCTGCAATCGGCGCAGAACATCAAGCGCCTCTCAGACGGCATCGTCGATGCGGTGGTCGCCGAGGATATCGGCAAACTCCCGGACACGTTCGCTTCTTCCGCGCTGCAGCGGGTCGCAGGCGTGGCAGTGACGCGTGGTGGTGGCGAATCGGCGGGCGTTACCGTTCGCGGCCTTCCGGATCTCACCACGACCTACAATGGTCGCCAGATCTTCACTGCGGAGGGCCGCTACGTCCAGATTCAGGACTTCCCTGCCGGTACGGTT
>NZ_CP103057.1:600000-880000 GCF_025231525.1 Sphingomonas endolithica | reverse complement strand
AAACCCACCTATCCTGATTATCTTTGCTGCGGTTTCGACCGTAGTGAAGCTAATTGGGGCAAGGTATCACTTAGCTGAATACATAGGCTTCGTGAAGCGAACCCGGCGAACTGAAACATCTCAGTAGCTGGAGGAAAAGACATCAACCGAGATTCCGTTAGTAGTGGCGAGCGAACGCGGACCAGGCCAGTGCCTGAATTTCAACTAGCAGAACACTTTGGAAAGAGTGGCCATAGCGGGTGACAGCCCCGTATGCGAAAGTGAGAATTCAGGACTCGAGTAGGGCGGGACACGTGTAATCCTGTCTGAACATAGGGGGACCACCCTCTAAGCCTAAATACTCGTATGCGACCGATAGTGAACTAGTACCGTGAGGGAAAGGTGAAAAGCACCCCGATGAGGGGAGTGAAACAGTACCTGAAACGGATTGCCTACAAGCAGTAGGAGGGCTCATGTGGCCTGACTGCGTACCTTTTGTATAATGGGTCTGTGACTTAATGTATCAAGCAAGCTTAAGCCGTTAGGTGTAGGCGCAGCGAAAGCGAGTCTGAATAGGGCGCCAGAGTTTGATGTATTAGACCCGAAACCCGGCGATCTAGGCATGACCAGGATGAAGGTGCGGTAACACGCACTGGAGGTCCGAACCGATTAACGTTGAAAAGTTACCGGATGAGTTGTGTTTAGGGGTGAAAGGCCAATCAAGCCGGGAAATAGCTGGTTCTCCGCGAAAACTATTTAGGTAGTGCCTCGGATGAATACCGTAGGGGGTAGAGCACTGGATGGATGCGGGGGTCGCGAGACCTACCAACTCTAACCAAACTCCGAATACCTACGAGTAATATCCGGGAGACAGACGGCGGGTGCTAAGGTCCGTCGTCGAAAGGGAAACAGCCCTGACCTACAGCTAAGGTCCCCAAGTCGTGTCTAAGTGGGAAAGCATGTGGGACTTCCAAAACAACCAGGAGGTTGGCTTAGAAGCAGCCATCCTTTAAAGAAAGCGTAACAGCTCACTGGTCTAAATAAGAGGTCCTGCGGCGAAGATGTAACGGGGCTCAAGACACGCACCGAAGCTTAGGGTTCATCGTAAGATGAGCGGTAGCGGAGCGTTCCGTAAGCCAGTGAAGGCATCTGGTAATGGGTGCTGGAGGTATCGGAAGTGCGAATGCAGACATGAGTAGCGATAAAGAGGGTGAGATGCCCTCTCGCCGAAAGACCAAGGGTTCCTGCGCAAGGCTAATCCGCGCAGGGTGAGCCGGCCCCTAAGACGAGCCCGAAGGGGGTAGTCGATGGGAACCACGTTAATATTCGTGGGCCTGGTGGTGTGTGACGGATCTCGTGTGTTGTTCTCCCTTATTGGATTGGGAGGGCTTCGAAGAGGTTCCAGGAAATAGCCCCACCGTATAGACCGTACCCGAAACCGACACAGGTGGTCAGGTAGAGTATACCAAGGCGCTTGAGAGAAGTGTCCTGAAGGAACTCGGCAAATTGCCTCCGTACCTTCGGAAGAAGGAGGCCCTCATCGTGCGCAAGCATATTGAGGGGGCACAGGCCAGGGGGTAGCGACTGTTTAGCAAAAACACAGGGCTCTGCTAAGTCGGCTTCAAGACGACGTATAGGGCCTGACGCCTGCCCGGTGCCTGAAGGTTAAGTGGAGTGGTGCAAGCTGCGAAATGAAGCCCAGGTAAACGGCGGCCGTAACTATAACGGTCCTAAGGTAGCGAAATTCCTTGTCGGGTAAGTTCCGACCTGCACGAATGGCGTAACGACTTCCCCACTGTCTCCAGGACATGCTCAGCGAAATTGAATTCTCCGTGAAGATGCGGAGTACCCGCGGTTAGACGGAAAGACCCCGTGCACCTTTACTGCAGCTTCAGAGTGGCATTAGGAAAGAACTGTGTAGCATAGGTGGGAGGCTATGAAGCGTCGGCGCCAGCTGGCGTGGAGCCATAGGTGAAATACCACCCTGTTGTTTTCTGATGTCTAACCCAGATCCATGAAACTGGATCGGGGACCCTCTGTGGCGGGTAGTTTGACTGGGGCGGTCGCCTCCTAAAGAGTAACGGAGGCGCGCGATGGTGGGCTCAGGACGGTTGGAAACCGTCTGTTAGAGTGCAATGGCATAAGCCCGCCTGACTGCGAGACTGACAAGTCGAGCAGAGACGAAAGTCGGTCATAGTGATCCGGTGGTCCCTCGTGGAAGGGCCATCGCTCAACGGATAAAAGGTACGCCGGGGATAACAGGCTGATAACCCCCAAGAGCTCATATCGACGGGGTTGTTTGGCACCTCGATGTCGGCTCATCACATCCTGGGGCTGGAGCAGGTCCCAAGGGTTTGGCTGTTCGCCAATTAAAGTGGTACGTGAGCTGGGTTCAGAACGTCGCGAGACAGTTTGGTCCCTATCTGCCGTGGGCGTCGAAATTTGAGAGGAGTTGACCCTAGTACGAGAGGACCGGGTTGAACATACCTCTGGTGTACCTGTCGTTCTGCCAAGAGCGCAGCAGGGTAGCTATGTATGGACGGGATAACCGCTGAAAGCATCTAAGCGGGAAGCCTCCCTCGAGATAAGATTTCATAGAGCCGTCGGAGACCACGACGTTGATAGATCGGATGTAGAAGTGCGGTAACGCATGGAGCTAACCGATACTAATTGCTCTATTTGCGCTTGAGAGTCCCACCATCAACGACAACACTGGGTAACACCCCAGCAAGTTGGAAGATCGTGCGGATGATGAAGCTCACGCCTGATAAACTACACCCAAAGCTTCACAGCTGAACGTGCATCGATTAGGGAGCCCATCAAAGTATTACTTTGATGGGACCCTTGAACCTGAATTTGCTCCCGCAAGGGAACCCGCCGGGTAACGCCGGCGGGCCTGTCTCACCGGCTTTATTGCTTGGTGGTTATAGCGTCAGTGCCCCACCCGATCCCATCCCGAACTCGGCCGTGAAACCTGACTGCGCCAATGGTACTGTTGCTCAAGCAACGGAAGAGTAGGTCGCCGCCAGGCATTGAAGCCGGTGATACAAGCAAACACGGATCCAAGAACCCATTCACATGTCACCTACCCTATGTCCCCAACAGGACCGTCGCGGGGTGGAGCAGCCCGGTAGCTCGTCAGGCTCATAACCTGAAGGTCACAGGTTCAAATCCTGTCCCCGCAACCAAACACAGCCCGCAGGTCGAAAGACTTAGCGGGATTTTTGCGTCTGGACTCCCGGCCTCGCAGCAGCAATGTAAGCACTGCGGAAGCAAGAGGGCGCGTGATCCTGCGTAGGTATGCAAGCGCCGGCTGCGACGTCGCTACGCGACTAGCGTTAGCGGTGGTATGGCGCGGTCTTCATCCTACCGCTGCGCTTCGTCTATGTGCCGGCGACGTTGTTGATGATAGAATTCAGACTGGCTTGGATCGCCGACCGGAATGAGCGGATTTTCGATCAGGCTGATGCCGTCGAAAGCTATGTGTCCCAGTCGGAGGCGCTGCAGGGCAAGAGCTTTGTGGTTGCGCTAATTGCGATCTGTCTTGGGCCGCCGTTAGCGTTGTACGGCCGCCCTGCCGATTATCCCGCAGCCAAATGAGCACAACATATGCGTTCTCGCTTCAGAAGCTCGGGCAGCCATGTGCTCCGGAACGCCCTCTGGCGAACCCAAGCACCGAACTTAACTGAAGCACCATGATCGCCGCCGCATTCCTTTGTTTCGTGACGCACGTTCACGGCGGAGACGGCCCGCTGTGGTGCGGCAATGGCGTGAAGCTTTGCGTCGCCGGCATTCAGGCGCCCGACTTCGAGGCCGCAGAGCCGTGCCGCCGGGGTAAGGCCGCCTATGTCTGCAACGACACGCAGGCCAAGCGCAGCCGCGCGATCATAGATCGCCTAGTGCTGCGGAAGACGCTCACCTGTCAGCCGGTCGGCAAGTCCTACGCCCGCATCGTCGCTCGCTGCACGCTGCCGGACGGACGTAGTCTGTCATGTGCTGCAATCGCAGCCGGGGCAGCCACACGGTGGAATAGCTACTGGCGGCGGTATGGGATGGGGGAGTGCCGTTAAGGCTGCTGAACGGGGTGTACCCTGCCGAAGCGGTGAGCAGCTTGATGCTGGTGAGAGAATAGAGACCGCGAGCGAACGCAAAGGTGACCACTACTCACGCAGCGGCCACCCAGATGTTACGCGCTTTTTGGCTTGGCGATCAGAACTTGATGCTCAGGCCGCCGCGACCACCGCCGCCTTTATAGTTGCTGCTGTAGTCACCGAATGCCTCCAGGAAGCCGCTGACACGATTGCCGGAGTTAATGTTGAGGCCCAGCGTACCGCGACCGTAATCCCCGAGTTGCCGATCCCGAAGGCTGACAGTCTGGCCGCCACTTGAGAACTGGGTGTCGTTGTCACCTTTGAACTCGTGGACGTACTGACCGCCGATATAGAAGGTCATCGTGTTAGCGCCCGAACTGCGTTCCATGCCCAGTCGTGCACCAGCTTTCCCGCGGAGCCCTTCCGAACCATCAAAGCCAAGCGTAGCAGACGAGACGTTCAGTGCGTCGATATCGGTGTGAACATACTCGATGGATGCTGCAGGCTCCAGGAAGGCGCTTGCAGAGCCAAGGCGCAGACCGGCTTCTGCGCGACCACCATAGCTGTTGCCGTCTAGCTTCCGCCGGATGCCAGCCGAGGGCGTAACGGCGTCGATCCAGTAATGCTCGTACTTGCCTAGGCCGTTCAGGAAGAACCTGCCCGCATTGATACTGGCATAGGCCCCGCCGTTGACCGCCTGGTAGCCCAGCCGATCGCCCGTGTTGCGATAGCGAAGCGTGGAATTGGCATAGCCGCCGGTGACACCGATCACGAAGCCGTCGCGCCCCGTGACGCTGCCGAAGTCGTAGCCGATCTGCCCACCGAAGAAATCCTGATCGTTGTTCAGGATCACCGTCTGCGACTGCCCGAAGACGCTAGTTGTGGAACGTGAGGTGCGACGATCGGTGGAGCCAAACATCTGTCCCCACAATGCCGAAGCGCGCTGCGGGGTGTCGTCCGTGCCGCCACCACGTGAGTCTCGCAGGCTCTGCATGTGATTGGAAACCGCATCGCTGGTCCGGTAGAAGATCTCCCGTGCCCCGCCTGCCACTCCGGCAAGTTGATAAGCTGCCGTGTCGGGCGTGCCGAACAGGGCGTAGTTGTTGGCCGCCGCATCGTAAGCCAGGTTATATCGGACTAGCCCGCCTGAAACCCCGCCCGAGAGTGTGAAGGCCGTTGGCGAGCTGCCGGCGCCGGCATCCACCACGACCAGATTGTTGACGAGGATGCTGGGTGTGGCCTGAAGCTGTGCAAGCGCAATGCCCGTACTTCCTGTCGCTGCGCCGCCCACCACCAGCCGGTCAGCAGTTGCTCCGTTCGGCGTGATAGCGACGTCTACACCCAAGGTGCTGTTTCCGGCGCCGGTGAAGCTGCCTGGGATCGTCAGCGTGTCGCCGGTAATGCCATTGCGCATGTCGAGCATGCCGTTATTTACAAAGGACTCGAGGCCAGTCAGCGTGACTGCACCCGCCGTGGTGAAGTTGCGTCGAGCAAAGAACCGTCCGTTGTTCACAAACGTATCGTTGCCGCCGCCGAAGTCGCTGTTGGCTCCAGCATCAAAGGTGCCGTTGTTGGTTAGGGTATCATTGCTGTCGGTAAGATCGAGATAGCCGGCCACGGATCCGGAAGCGGTGATCGTCACGTTGGCCAGTGCACCATCGACATCGATCGCGGGTCCGGTGGCGCTGGAGACTGCATCACCGATCGTGATCGTCGCGCCCGTGCCCGATGTCACATCAATGCCCGCGGTGCGCCCAGTAACCGTGGCACCGGGAAGCGTGGTAACCGTCACTGCACACGCGCTGGAAGCGAGAATAGCCGTACCCTGCGCAGAGGTGATGTCATCGCGAGCCGTGATGCCGATGTTGCTGCATCCAGGGCTCGTTGCCACGATGCCGTTCGATCCTGGGCCGCTGACAATCACGGGGCCAGCTATAATCGTCTGGTCGCCGCTAGTGGTGCCCACGTTGATCCCGTCGGAGCTGGCGCCTGTTGTAGTGATCGGTCCAGCGTTCACCGTGACGGGGCCGGCGCCGCCGCTCACGTCGACACCATCGGAGTCGGTGCCGCTAGTGCTCACAGGGCCCGTGCTGACGATGATCGGGCCAGTGCCGGAGACATCCACGCCGGGCGAGTTGTTGCCCGTGGTCGTAACCGGACCCGTGGATACGGTCGTAGTGCCAGAACCCCCATTGACGATGACGCCCGGGGAGTCGTTGCCACCCGTTGTGACGGGGCCGGTCGCCACGTCGGTGGGGCCGTTACCTCCGCCATTATCCACGTCCACGCCGGGAGAGTTGTCGCCGCCAGTGTTTACCGGGCCTGTGACCGCATTCACGCGGCAGACGCCGGGCCCGACCGCCAGGCAGGCAGCCGGATTTTGTATGATGCTAAGACCGGTTGATCCGTCCCCGAGCGTGGTGATCGCACCGAGGTTCGTGGTGATGTTGCCGACCGAATTGAGCAGCACCGCCGCAGCACCGTCACCTGCGGTGGAGATGTTCTGGCCTATCAGATTGACGTCACATCCGCCTGCGCCAACGATCGCACACACTGTCGGATCAGAAGCAATATCGACGCCCGCTGCGTTGTCGCCATTGGTGCGCAGCACGCCAACGTTACCGGTGGTCGGACCAGCAATGCGGGCGAGTACGCCGGTTGCTCCTGCGCCGTTGGTGGTCAGCTGGCCAACGCTGAAGCTGCTGCCGCAGTTACCCGCGCCCACAACGGCACAGGCTTCCGGCTGCGACGCTAGATCAAGGCCGATGGCTTGATCGCCATTGGTTTCAAGGACACCTACGTTTGCGACGATCGGTCCACCCGCGCGCACCAGAGCGCCCGGGGAGCTCGCGCCCTGAGTTGTGAGGTTTTGTACGGTGAAGGCAGTCCCACAACCGCCTACGCCAAGAACTGCGCACGCTGTGGGATCGGTGGATAGGTTCAGTCCTGCCGCCTGATCGCCGTCAGTCCGCAATGCGCCGATGTTGATGCTGGTGCTGCCGGCTGCGGTTACCAAGCCGCCGATGCCCCCAAAACCGCCTGTCGTCACCTCGCCAAGGTTGACGGTGTTGGTGCATCCGCCAGCTCCGAGCAGAACGCAGGCGGCCGCGTCATTGGAGATGTCGAAGGCAACAGCATCGGTCCCGCCGGTTCGGATCGCGCCACCTTGGAGGAGGCTGTTCCCGGCAGCACGGATTACGGCGCCATCAGATAGGTTGCCATTTGTGGTGATCAGGTCGGCGGTGAGGCTGGCCGGACCGTTCAAGGACTGAATAATCGCACCGTTTGAACTCTCACCAACCGTGCTCAGCGTGTTGGTGACAGCCTCAACCGAAGCGCCCTGCAGATTGATGGCAGGCGCGTTGGCGCCGATAGTGGAGATGGTGCCATCGGCAACGAAGATCACTTCATCCACCGCACGTAGCAAAGCACCTGTTGCGCCATCGCCAACAGTGGTGATGCTGGTAATCTGGGCACCGACACCTGCCGCCGAGTCAACGATAAGGCCGGGCTGGTTGATCGTGTTGATCACGGCCGACCCGAGCGCGTTGATGTTTACGTCGGCACCTGGCGCCAGGCTGGTCAGGGTAACCGTGCGCGGAGACTGAAAGCCATCCTGAAGGACAACATTGATGGGAGTAAGGCTATCCACGATGTCGAGCACAGGAGCCAAGGGCGGAAGGGGGGCTGTAGGATCGGTAACAGGAAGACCGGGCGTACAGACGATGACGCCTAACACATCAGGCGTACACACACTCTGCGCTTGAGCGGGCGTGATGCTGACTGCACCGGCGCCTGCGGCGATCATCGGTGCAATAGCGCGGGTAAGCGCCAGGAGGCTAATACCAGTGTTCGTCCTCATCTTCACGAAGTGTCCCCTCATCCTGAACCGGCCGATAGGTACTGGGCCGTTCCGGCAACTTATTGATGCAAAGATGAAGAGACGGTAAAAGGCCGAGAAATTTTCCGGGACATTTCAGGATGTTAATAGACCTTACGGTTCGGAACGAAAACGCAGGGTGAGAGTTTTTGAGCGCCCGCTACCTTCAGTAATCTCGCTCAGCCGACGATCAAACGGTCTACCGGCGGATAAGCCCTCTGGCGCAACGGAGACGTGCATGTCGTAATGGATCATCAACCGCGCAGGCGTACTACATGCCCCGAGGTGCATGATGTACGAGATCCGAGTCGATAGAGCTAATGAGCTGATCGAAGTCACGCTCGGGGAGATGATGTCGCTGGATGAAGTGAGTAACTACATCACCGAGTTGAAGCGCCAGATCACGTTCTATGAACTTTCGAGCTATGCGTTGATCATCGACGTGACCCATTGTCCCGTCCAGGCGCAGGACATGATTCGATCCATGGGGCAGCACATGGCGACGATGCCCAAGGCACGCGCTCTTGCAGTGGTCACTGAAAGCGCGCTTGCTCGCATGCAGGTGCGCCGCCTGTTCACGCAACCCTATGCTCGCATCACTGCCGCCATTCCTGAAGGGCGTGCTTGGGTCTTGCATGGGATTGAGCCCGCGACGCGCTAATCGCTCTCGCCCCGGTAATCGGATCTTCGGCTAACAACGCTATCATCCCAAGGGCTTTCCTCGAACGTGGTGTTGGCCGATCAGGCCCTCGCTACGATCTCTCGCGCGCCCAGCCGGATCTTCAGCACATCACAGAAGTGCACGGCAGAGAGGAAGCGACCTTGCGCATCGTGTATCTCAATGGTCTCGCCAAGCTGAAGATCGCCGTCTTGAACAGCTTCGCTCATTATATCCCGCGCCGAAACGGCAGCGGTGGCTACGGCGGCGGCAAGACTGGGGAGCTCGATACCATCCTCGTCACCAATGAAGTCCGTGGTAGTTCTCAGGTTCAAATAGAAGAGGGACACGAACGTACTCCGCAAGCCAAGGGACGGGAGCGCTTCGTCTCTCAGTCGTCGAGGGCCCAATCTGCTCGACGATGATTTTGTTATACCCGCTGCTTGATCGCCGTTGTTAACATTGAACATTGACGACCAATTTATTTGGTTGTCTTGCTTTAATATCCTATGTTTATATCGGCTTATACGGCTGCAGTGATGACCTGCCCCCGTCGAGTGAACCGGGTTTATTGTTAGTGGATTATGTTCGTTGCCGCCATATCCGGGCGGAGGTGGAGCGAAGCGGAACCGGAGGCCGGATATGGCGGTGAAGCCGTTTCTGGGGCCGGTGGTCGGTAGCCCAGGCTGCTGTGCGGCCGGACTGTGTTGTAATGCCGCCGCCAGGCTTCGATCAGCACCGTCGCCTCGGCGAGGCTGTAGAAGATCTCGCCGTTGAGCAGTTCGTCGCGCAGCGACCCGTTGAAGCTCTCATTGTAGCCATTCTCCCATGGTGATCCCGGTGCGATGTAGAGCGTCTTCACGCCGATCTGGCCGAGCCATTTCTGCACAGCGTTGGCGATAAACTCGGCGCCATTATCCGACCGTATGTGCGCCGGCGGGCCTCGTGTGACGAACAGGTCCGCCAAAGCCGCCAGCACGTCTTCATGCTTGAGCTGACGTGCCACGATGAGCCCCAGGCACTCCCGGCTGGCTTCGTCGATGATGGTCAGGATACGGAACTTGCGACCATCATGCGTGCGGCCTTCGACGAAGTCGTACGCCCATACATGCCCCGGATACTCAGGCCGCAGCCGGATGCACGATCCGTCATTAAGCCACAGACGTCCGCGCTTTGGTTGACGTTGCGGGACCTTGAGCCCCTCACGCCGCCAGATCCGCTCGACCCGTTTATGGTTCACCGTCCACCCGGCATGGCACAGCAATGCCGTCACCCGGCGATAGCCGTAGCGACCATATTGCTTCGCCAGTGCGATGATGTCCTCGCTCAGCACCTGCTCATCATCCGCCCCACGCGGCACCTTGCGCTGCG
This sequence comes from Sphingomonas endolithica, assembly GCF_025231525.1. Classification (NCBI taxonomy): domain Bacteria; kingdom Pseudomonadati; phylum Pseudomonadota; class Alphaproteobacteria; order Sphingomonadales; family Sphingomonadaceae; genus Sphingomonas; species Sphingomonas endolithica. The sequence continues at coordinate 870,021 of NZ_CP103057.1, read as the reverse complement.
TCGATCGATGCTGCCCCAGCACCCGGCAGACCCGTCGCTCGGATACCGGAAGCTCTCGTCGCACATGATCGATACAACGCCGTCGCCGCGCGGGGCTTAGAAGTTTCCCCGCGCCGCCTCCTGCAAGATCAGCTTATCCAACGTCAGGTCCGAGATCGCCCGGCGGAGCCGAAGATTCTCCTTTTCCAGATCCTTCATACGCCGTGCCTGGTCGGTTTTCAGACCGCCATATTCCTTGCGCCAGCGGTAATAGGTTTGTTCGCTGACAGAGATCCGCCGGCACGCTTCGGCAGTCGATGCCCCCTGCGACAGAACGATCTCAACTTCACGCAGCTTCCCGATGATCTCTTCCGGCTTGTGCTTCTTGAATGGCATCTGTCGTCCCTTTCGTGGTCCAGACTATCATAGTCTCTGGGCCACTCAGCGGGGGGCAGATCACCTTTGAACACCCGCCTCACGGTTCTTAGCCGACCGATGGAGATCGACAAGGCCGCGGGCATGACGCCGAGTGTGGAAGGCGACATCAACCGCATAAGTTGGGCCGATCGCGGTATCGGCTTTAGTGTCGCCGCACCTCGATCACCCGCCGAACTGCAACCCGTAGCTGATGCGATCCGAAGGCAAACGCTCACTGCTTGAACGAGCGACCTCAGCAAGGCGAGACTGAGCTGCCGCGCCCGGGATCAGCACGCCCTTGTCGCGTAGCGGTGCGAAATCTGCTCGGCATCTCTGCCGCGCAAACGGCTTGGGGCGACCAAGGCTTGTGTATATCTGCGCCCCAATTGCCAAACCCATCGTTTCAGATGATACGCTTCAACCGGCGTTGGTTAACAACTTCATGAATGAGCATCCGAAGTCAGGAAGCGCGAGGCGGGCGCTGAGCGACTGTATTTGGCTCATTGCCGCAAGTGCCGGTCAATTGCAGCGCTTAGCGGTGATTCTCGACCTAGGCGCGCGACAACCTGTAGGAAGACCGCTCCGACACCAGACGCGTCGTGTCGAGCACGGCGGTGGATTGAATATCAAGCGAGGGCAGGAACACCCAGTCATTGCTTACCGCGTCGCGCGTCAGAATGGTCACCATGTAACCGCGGCGGCTGGTTTCGCACCATTTGAGGCCGGGATTGGCGGCGACGAAGTCCTGCGCGATGGTCAGGGCGTCGCCGGCGAAGCGCTTTTCGACGCCCAGCGACGACACGCTGTGGCCGGCAAATTCGACACCGACGGGCCGGCCTTCATGAGCCAGTTCATAGGCCCAGGCATTGTGGCTGTCGCCGCTCAGTACGACAAGGTTTGCCCGTGCCTTGGCGGCACCGGCGAGTAGCCGCGTGCGGGCGGCGGGGTAGCCGTCCCAGCGGTCCAGGCCCATCGGTATGCCGGCATCGGCCAGCTCTGCGGCGGCGCCCAATTCGGCCTGGTCGCGCCCGCTGGGCGTGGCACCGGGGGCAAACCAGGCAGGAGACACCTTCGGCAGTCTTGTCGGTGCCACGATCACTTGCTGTGCGAGCACCTGCCAGCGCGTGCCGCCGCCAGCGGAGTCCGCTAGGCCGTCTGCCAGCCAGCGTTCCTGCGTCGACCCCATCATCGTCCGTGCCGGATCGGCCAGCGGGCCATCGCGGAACCGGGCTATCGCCTCGCGCGGATCGCCGGCGCCGAACAGGGCCGCACCGATCTCCAGTTGCTTCGACCGGGCCAGCAGACGGGTTTCGAGCCGGAACAGCGTGGCGAGATCGCCGATCTGGTAGCGGTCGTAATCCGAGTTGCGCATCGGCAGCCATTCACGGAACGCGCGCACGCCGGCCGCCTTGCGGACATCCCAGGGGCCGTCTTGGGCCCCATGATTCTTCGCGCCACCTTCCCAGCTGTTGTTCGCCGTCTCGTGATCGTCCCACATCGCGATCATGGGAAAATTGCGATGCAGTTCCTGCAGGCCGGGATCGGCGCGATAGCTGGCATAACGCAGCCGGTAGTCTGCCAGCGACACCGCTTCGCCCCGCGGCTGAACGTCACGCGCCTTTGCCAAGGCGGCCAGGGCATCGGAACGATCGACCGGTGACTCGTAGATATAGTCGCCAAGATGCACGATCAGATCGAGATCATCGCGCGCTGCGGCATGGGCATAGGCGTTGAACCAGCCCGACGTGGCATTGGCGCAGGAAAAAACGCCGATGCGGAACTTGCCGGGCTTGCCGGCGGGCAATGTCCGCGTACGTCCGACCGGTGATGTCTCGCCATTTGGCGCCACGAAGCGATAGTAATACCAGCGGCCCGGTTCGAGGCCAGTCGGATAGGCGTGCACGCAGAAATCGGTCATCGCGCTGGAAGAGGCCGATCCGCGCGATACTATATGGATAAAGCGCCTATCAGCGGCAATCTCGACCTTGAGCGCCGTAGTGCCGCCATCCGTTGGCACGAAGCGCGTCCACAGCACGACGCTGTCCACCTTCGGGTCGCCACTCGCGACCGAGTGGGTGAAGCCGGCGGCCGGGCCGGCGGCAGAAAGACTGGATGGTAGCAGCGCCAGGCCAGGCAGCAGCGTGGCCGCTTGCAGGATCGATCGACGGTTCAGGATGAAAGACATGATAACTCCAGGATTCGCCTGGCGCTACCAGCCAATTATGATAGTTTTAAGTATTATTACCATGTCACAAAAGTGCAGTATCGTTGTCAGATAAATACCTTACAAGTCGCATACGAGAGTAATGGCTATCGTTTAACGGACCGTTCGACGCAGGCATCCAGCCTGCCAAGGGGTCTGTCGATGCGTTTCATTTCTCCCGTTCTCGGGCGCACCGGGGTGCGCGCGATCAAGCTGCTGGCGCTTGCTGGCGTGGGTATTCCGGCGCTTGCTGCGGCCAGCGACGTGACCGGCGTGGTGACCAGTGCGTCGCTGCAGCGCCCGGTGCAGGGCGCGCGCGTGACGATCGACCAGAGCTCGATCCAGGCGACGACCGATCAGGACGGCCGTTACGTTCTCACCGGCGTCACTGCAGGCACGCATACGCTGCGCATCGACGAGCCCGGCTACGCGCCGTTCACCATCGATATCGTCGCATCGGACGATCAGGCGATTGCCGCGAACGGCGTGTTGACGCTGGCCGATGCCGAGGGTGCCGGTGATATCGTCGTTACAGGATCGCGTGCCTCGCGCGTGCTGTCGATCGAACGCAAGCGCGCGCTGGCCACCATCTCGGACGTCGTATCCTCCGACGGCATCGGCAAGCTGCCCGATTACAATACGGCGGAAGCGCTGCAACGCCTGCCCGGCGTGTCGGTCGAGATCGATCAGGGCGAGCCGCGCTATGTCGTGGTGCGCGGCATCGATCCCAATCTCAACCAGGTCATGGTCGACGGCAATCTCGTCGGTATTCCCGAAGCCGAGGGGCGCCGCGTTGCGCTCGACACGATCCCGTCCGATCTGGTTGCTTCGATCGAAGTCGTGAAGGCCGTAACGCCGGACTATGACGCCAATGCGATCGGCGGCAGCATCAACATCGTCACGCCCACGGCGTTCGACCAGACGCCCCCCTTCACCTTCGCCAGCGTACGCGGATCGTATAACGACAAATCGGGCAAGACCGGCTTTGGTGGCAGCGCGACGCATGGCCAGAAATTCGGACCGGACGAACAGTTCGGGATCGTCGTGGCGGGCAGCTATTCCAAGCGCTTCATCGACAGCGATTCGGCCGAGCCGACCAATTGGACAGCCTTTACGACCAACGGCACGAGGGTCACCGCGCCGACCAACTACACGCTGTACGATTACCGCATCATGCGCGAGCGGATCGGCGGCATCGTCAATCTCGATTGGCGTCCCAGTGACCAGACGCGCGTCTATGTGCGCACCATCTATGACGAGTTCACCGACCACGAGGAGCGCGACCAGTTCAATTTCGCGCTGGTCAACAGCGCGCCGGCACCGACGGTACTGAACCGCACCTCGATCCGCTTCCCCAATGGCCGCGCCACACGCCAGTTCCGCCAGAACGATCAGACGCAGAAGCTGTACAATGTCTCGCCCGGCGCGGAGCTGAAGTTCGGACAGTTCGAACTCGACCTGAATTATACCTATGCCCATGCGCAGGAGCATACGCCGATCCGCGACGATCTCGAGTTCCGCTCCGCCGCCAATCAGACGGCGACGTTGGACCTCAGTTCGGATCGTCCACTCTTCTCCGCCATCGACCCGCGCCTGTCGGATCCCAATGCCTTCCCGCTGCGGCGCATCCGGGAGCGCCGCGAGCAGATCGACGAGGATCTGAACACCGTGCGCGCCGACCTGAAATACAATTTCGGTGACAACGAGGCGAGCTTCATCAAGATCGGTGGCAAGTTCATCGATCGCGTCAAGGATCGCGACAACTCGCAAACCCAGCGCGACGCCGTCCCGACAGCACCATCGTCGCCCGGCAGCATTGGCCAGGCCTTGCCGACACCGGACGATTTCTACAATGGCGATTACGCCTTCGGACCGGCGATCAACTATCAGGGTGTGCTCGATTATTACGCCGCGCATCCCAACCTGATCGCACTCAACGCCGGCCAGACCGCGATCAACGACAAGTCGCTCGATTATCATATCCACGAAAAGATCTATGCCGGCTACGCGATGGCCAGTCTGACGTTTGGCGATCTGAACGCGATTGGCGGCGTGCGCGTCGAGCGCACCGAAGGGCGCTACGATGCGTTCCAGCTGCGCACGACGACCGGCATCACGCCGCTGTCGTTCGACAACAAGTACACGCACGTCCTGCCCAGCGTGCACCTCAATTATCGTCCGCGTCGTGATTTTACGCTGCGGGCCGCCTGGACCAACACGATCGGGCGGCCCAACTACGATGCCTCTGTGCCTAGCTTCACCGAGGAAGCCGGGGCCGGCACTGCGGGGAACCCCGATCTGAAGCCCTACACGTCGATGGGGCTCGACGTATCGGCGGAATATTATCCCGACGCCGAGAGCATCTTCTCGGTCGGCGCCTTCTACAAGCACCTAAAGAACCCGGTCTTCACGCAGACGATCCTGAACACCAGCTTTGCCGGCGTTCCTTTGCTGTCGCTGTCGCAGCCGCAGAATGCGGATTCGGGGAAACTCTACGGCATCGAGGCGAACGCGCAGCGCCGGCTGACCTTCCTGCCGGCGCCGCTCGATGGCTTCGGCATCTCGGCCAACGCGACCTATGTCACGTCGAACGTGAAGGTGCCGGGGCGTGAATCCGAGGACATTCCGTTCTTCGGGCAATCGAACTGGATCGCCAACGCCGCCTTGTTCTACGAAAAGGGTCCGTTCGAGGCGCGCGTCGCCGTGGCGTACCGCACCGCATTCATCGCCAATGTCGGCAATGCCACGCAAAAGACCGCCGCCGATATCTACGAGGCCGGGCGCACGTCGCTCGATGCGCGGATGAGCTACAAGGTGACTAAGGGCATCGAGCTGTTCGGCGCGCTGTCTAACATCACCAATGCACCGCTTAGCTACTATCAGACGACCAGGGACCAGACCTATGCGCGCCAGATCTATTCGTTCAACGGCGATTTCGGTGTGAGCGTGCGGTTCTGATGGTCGGCTGAGACAATCGCAGCGCCATTCCCGAGGAACGTCCGGGAGTGGCGCGGCGGCTGGCGACGCGGCACAAGGAGGACGACAACAGGAGCGGACCATGGATGATTATGCCGAGCATGACGGCCTGGCGCTCGCCGCGCTGGTGCGCAGCGGTGCTGTGTCGCCGGCTGAACTTGTCGAGGCGGCGATTGCAGGGATCGAGCGGCTCGACCCCACGATCAACGCTATCGTTTACCGCGCATTTGACGAGGCGCGGGCCGCGGCGCGCGAGCCGATCGGGGAGGGGGTGTTTGCCGGCGTCCCCTTCCTGGTCAAGGACTTCGGCATTGGCGTGGCAGGCTGGCCAAATACTTCCGGCAGCCGCTTCTGCGCGAACGTGGTTGATCAGGCCGATAGCGGGCTGATGCGGCGCTACCGCGACAGCGGGGTGATCCCGATCGGCCGGGGCGCCAGTTCGGAGTTCGGCATCGTCGGTAATGTCGAGACCGCATTGCACGGCGCGGTGCGCAATCCCTGGCACACAGACCATGCGGCGGGCGGATCGTCGGGCGGGTCGGCGGCAGCGGTGGCGGCGGGCTATGTGCCGCTTGCTCATGCCAGCGATGGTCTGGGCTCGATCCGTATCCCTGCGGCATGTTGTGGTCTGGTCGGGCTCAAGCCGACGCGCGATCGCAACCCCAATCTGCCCGACGGGTTCGATTATGCAACGGGCTTCTGCGTCGATCATGTCGTGACGCGCACGATTCGCGACAGCGCCGCGATGCTCGACGTGACGGGGCGGCCGGAACCGGGCTCGCCTTATGCCGTGCCCGCCAAGGCTGGCCCCTATCTCGACGAGGTGACGCGGGCGCCGGGGCGATTGCGCATCGCTTGGTCGGCCGACACCCCCGGTGGTGGCTCGCCAGAGCCTGAGGTCCAAGCCGCGCTCGAACGGGTGGTGCTGGATCTGGCAGCGTTGGGGCATGAACTGATCCCCCGTTCGCTTGGCGACGTCACCGCGATCTATCAGGCGCGTGTCGCCGTGTCGGGCGCCAACCTGGCGGCCGGCATGGCGCGCACCATAGAGCGCGCGGGCCGAGAGCCACAATCGGGGGAGATCGAGCCGTTGACCGCCGCCGTGCTGATGCAGTCGCGCCGTATCACCGGCGAGGCAGCCTTGCTCGCACTGCAGGAGGTGCGCATGCTGGCCCGTGCGGTGGTGGCGCAATTCGAATCGTTCGACGTCTTCCTGTCGCCCGTAATGACCGCGCCACCGCCCACGATCGGCTATATCACCGGTACCTCGACCGACCCCGCCCAGGTTTCGCAGCGACAAGCGGCGCTGTTTCCTTATCCCGCCTTGTTCAACTTCACCGGTCAGCCATCGATGTCGTTGCCGCTTGCCATGTCAACCTCGGGGCTGCCGATCGGCATGATGTTCACCGGCCGCTACGCCGACGAGGCGACATTGTTTCGACTAGCCGGGCAGCTCGAACGCGAACTGCCCTGGTCGCACCGGCGACCGCGCCTGTAACAAAACGGCGATCTCGATCTGTAATCGTGAGGATGGCCAGAATCTACAAACGTCGAAGGAGAGTTCCATGCCTACCATCAGGGCCGCGCCGCGTGCGCGACCGCAGCAGGAACGGTCGCAACAGACTTATGACCTGTTGCTCAACGTGGCCGGTGAATTGCTCGCCGAGGTCGGCATCGATCGTATCTCGACCAACATGATCTGCGCGCGCGCCGGGCTGACGCCGCCGGCCCTGTACCGCTATTTTGACGACAAATACGATTTGCTGGAGGCGCTCGGGCAGCGGCTGATGACGCGGCAGAATGCGGCGCTGGAGGAATGGATCGCGCGCTACCAACCCGGCGGGATCGCCATGTTGCGCGGCAATATCGAGGAGTTGCTGCGCGTCACGGCCGCGGTGACGGCGCGCGAACCCGGCGCGGTGTGGATCCTGCGCGCGCTCCACGCCTCCCCGCGCTTGATACATGTCCGCGTCGAATCGCACCGCTGGGTGACCGACCGGCTGACCGACACATACCTGCCGTTCCTGCCCGGGCTGGATCGCGAGCAGCTTTGGCGACGATTGCGTATCTCGGTCGAACTGGGCTTTGCGATCGACGAAATGCTGCAGGAGGAGGAGCGCGTTTCGGCGGACATGGCGTTCCGCAACGCGGCGCAGATGCTCGGCGCCGACTTGACGGATTGAGCGCTTTTACTCCGGCGGAGGAACGGCATCCGCCTGGGTTTCGCGGCCGGCTTTCAAGGCCAGCGACAGCGGTTCGATGCGGCTGGACACGACATTCTTGGTCTGGCGATCCAGCGACCACAGCATGCGCGACGACGATCGGTCCCAGGCGATCGCCTGCCCCCCGGTGGCCAAGGGGATCGTCGCGACATGTTCGAGGACGCTGCCGGCCTCGGGGAGGCGAAGCGCATAGAGTTCCGGCCGGTCGTGCCCCGTGACATAGAGCAGCCCGTCATCGCCCCATGAACCGCCCGAACAGCTCATCGGCGCGAAGCGGGACAAAACGCTGTCCGGCAAGTGCCACGATCCGGTGCTGCGAAATTGCGCATCGAAGCGCACCAGCAAGGTCCAGCGATGGTCGTGGCCGGGCTCTCCGCCATGATCCGAGGGATAATTGGCGTAGCCGGCGAACCAGGCTTTACCGCGCCGTTCGATCCAGGTGAGCGATCCGGGCATCGGCGGCAGGCTGACGCTTCGGACATGGCGCAATGTGGTTTTTTGAAAGAACTCGACGGCACTGGACATCGGCACCGCAGGATAGTTGGATGCAGCGCAGACCAACTTGGCGCCGTCGACCACACACGAGTTCATATGCGGGTAGAGCGCGCGCGGCCCTTCCCACTGCGCGACCCGCTTGCCGGTCTTCTTGTCGTATTTGCCGATGCGATTGTTGCTCATCGGATAGAAGAAGCGCGCATCGACCGCGACCCCTTGCTTGGCTTCCTCGGCCACGAAGCGCGATATGACACTTGCCGGGGCCAGCGTGGGGACGGGGGCAGCGTCTTGCGCGCTGCCGGCCGACGCCAGCAACGCGGAGACGATCAGGAAGGGAATGGCCCGCATCAGAACTTGACCGATACGCCACCATAGAAGGTGCGGCCATAGCGTTCGTTCTGGATCACCCAATCCTTGCGATCACCCTGATACTGGCGGGTGGGCGCATCGGTCAGGTTCTGTGCTTCGGCGAACACGGTCACATTGTCGAGCACTGCCACGCTTGCCTTGGCGTCGAGGCGTTTGAGATCGTCGTTCGATTGGTCTTGATAGTCGAGCGCACCGACCGCGAGCAACGCGTAGCCCGTATTGTGATAGGCGACTGATGCCTCGACGGGTCCGCGCTGGTAGAACAGTTCGGCGCCGTAGAGGTATTTGGACTGGCTCGGGAAGCTCGACGTGCGGCCGTTCGGCAACCGCAGCGTAGAGTCGGTGAGCGTCCCCGTCAGCTGTATGCCCAGGCCTGAGAGCGCGCCCGGCAGGAAGGTGAATTGCTGCTGGAACTGCGCTTCGATGCCGACGATGTCGCCCCTGTCGGCGTTGAACGGCTGCGCAATTGCCAGCGTGGTGTAGTTTACGCCGTTATACACCGTGTTGGTCAGCGTGGTAGTCTGGGTGAAGATGGGGTTGGCGATGCGCTTGGCGAACACGCCGACACTGAGCAGCCCGCCGCGCGCGAAATACCATTCGCCCGTGGCATCGAAATTGTCGGCACGATAAGGCTTGAGATCGGGGTTGCCGAGCGCGACAGTGCCGTTGCCGGTGTCGATCGAGCCGCCCGGCGAGAGATTGTTATATTCAGGCCGGCCGAGGCTGCGCGAATAGGACAGGCGGAAGATAGTCTCGTCGCTCGGCTTGATGCGCACGATCAGCGACGGCAGCCAATCGTTGTAATCGCTCGCGCGGCGCAACGGCACCGCCGTGGACACCCCGCTGCTGGTTTGCAATTGGTAGCCGGTGACGTTCAGCCTGGTATGTTCGAAGCGTAAGCCGGGGGTGACGGTGACCGCACCGAACGCCAGATTGGCCATGGCGTAGCCGGACGCGACCTTCTCCTTCAGCTGGAAATCGCTGATCGTGTCGTTGGTCAGCGACGTCGCACGGTTGAACACGAAGAGGTTGCCGTTGAGCTGCGCATCGGTGAACGCCTTGATCGCGGCCGGATCGATCAGCGGACTGTTGACATAGCCCTTGTCGGTATCGGTGTTGTCCGGGTGGACGGTGATCGCGCCGCCCTGCAGATTGTATTGACCGAGCGTGAAGCGCGTGGCGGCAGTGGTACCGCGATCATAGACCGGATTGCTCTGATCGAGGTCCCGGTCCGAGGTGCGATATTTCGCGCCGAGCTTGATGAAGCTCTCGCCGCCCAGATCGTAGGTCGCGTCGAGCTTGCCTTGCCAGATGTCCTCGACACCCCGCTGCGTCGAGAGATTGTACTGGCGGAATTGCAGCTGGTTGGCATTGCATTCGGTCACCGGTGCGGCGGTGTAGATCACATCGCTGAAGTCGAAATTGACCGGACCGGGATTGCAGCGGAACTGCCAAGTGCTGAACCGGTCGAGTACCTTGTTGCGGCTGCGCGATCCGGCATAGTCGAACTTGAGCCGATCGAATTCGGTCGATCCGCCGACCATCGCGGTGGCGATCGACTTCACCTTGTAATCGAGCCGCAGATCCTGCCGGCGTTCGGTGCCCGTGCCGGCCGCACCGGTTTGCGAGCTCGGTGTCCCCGGCGCGGTGCCGGTCAGCCCGTCGGCATTGAAGGTGAACGGCGTGCTGGTGAAATCGAGCCGGTAGCGGCCGCGAACCTCATCCTCGATGAACTTCGAATAGACGCCGCGAACGTACAGCGTCTGGTGATCGTTGGGGTGCCAATCGAGCGAGCCTGCCGCACCGATGCGCGTGCGGGTGAGGTTGTATTCGGTATATTTGATGTTGGTCGGCACGCCGCCGCGCGCCGCCCCGGCCAGAGGGCGCCAATCGTCGGGATAGAAGCCGTCGCTAGCGAAATCGCGCTTCGAATAGCTGCCGCCCAGCACGATGCCGAACTGCTCGTCGGCGCCGAAGCGCTTGGCGATGCTGGCGTCGCCCTGATACGGCACCTTCTTGTTGAGTTCCTGATAGCCGGCCTTGGCAGTGGCGGCGAGCGCGAACGGCTCCTTGAAGTCGAACGCGGTTTCGGTGACGAGGTTGATCGTGCCGCCGATGCCCTGGCCGTCCATGTCCGCCGTCTTGACCTTGGCGACCTCGACGCGGTTGACCAACTGGCCCGAGACGATGTCGAGCGGCAGGGCGCGGGTGTTGCCGTCCGGGTTGCCGATCTCGAGCCCGTTCAGCGTATAGCCGTTGAGCGTCGAGGGCACGCCGCGCACCGACACATAGCGGCCTTCGCCCTGATCATAGGTTACACCGATTCCGGGCAGATGCTCGATAACCTCGGCGACGTTGCGATCGGGCAGGCGGCCGATATCGTCGGCGGCGGCGACGTCGATCACGCCGATCGCCTCGCGCTTGGCGGCGAGCGCGCGCACCTGGCTGGCGCGCGTACCCGTCACGACGATTTCGGTTTCGGACGCCTCCTCGGCGGCCGGGGCGGTCTGCGCCTGGACGGCGGTGGCAGCGGCGAGCGCGAGCAACGATGCGCTGAATGAAACGACGGTCTGGAGGCGGCTCATGGTGTTTCCCTATGAGATGGTGGCGCCGTGTGCGGGCGCCCAGTTCGGTGGAGGGTGGAAGCGCCGGCCCGCTGCGACGGCTGACTAGCCGAGGCGGATGCCGGGGCGGCCTTGGTCGATCGTGAAGCGGGCGAGGTCACTGACGGTGGCGTTCGGATCGCGCACGTTGCTGACTCCGCGGAATGCCACTTCGCTGCGGTCGGGGAACAGGTCGGCGCGGGCATAGCCACGCACGCGATTTTCGGCGAAGCGGAAATTGGGATCGATCGCGGTCGCCTGGCGCAGCGTCGCGTCGTGATTGCCCGAGGTCATCGATCCGCCGACGAATTCCGAGGCGATGATCCGCTCGGGATAGTCAGGATCGACATGATCGCCGGCGACGAAGGCGTGGATGTCGCCGCTCAGCACCAGCGGATTGGGCGTTCGCGCGTCACGCCACTGGCGCAGCAGCCATTCGCGGGTCCCTGCATAGCCTTCCCAACTGTCACTATTGTAGACGCTGGGCGGCGCGTTCGGCGTGGCGGGATCGATGCGCGTGTATGGCATCATCAGCGTCTGCTGCGCGAGCAAGTTCCAACGCGCGCGCGTCGCTCTGAGCCGTTTCGCGAGCCATTGCTCCTGGGTCGTGCCGAGCAGCGAGCGGCGCGGATCGTGCCGTTCGGCGCAGTCGGGCGTCAGCCATACCGCGTCGAGACGCCGCTCGATCGAGCCATCGGGTTGGCATGGCGGCGGCGCGCGATACTGGCGGTCGTCGATCACCTGGAACTGCGCGAGTGCACCCCAATCTACCGTGCGATACAATTGCATCGCCGGCCCTACCGGCCGTTGCGCGGGCCGTAGCGGGGTATGTTCGTAGAATGCCTGGTAGGCCGCGGCACGGCGGCGCAGGAGCACGGCGGGGTCACCATTATGCTTGTCGAGATCATTGGCATAATTGTCGACCACCTCGTGATCGTCCCAGGTCGAGATCCACGGTGCGGCCTGGTGCGTGGCCTGCAGCAACGGATCCGACTTGTACGTTGCATAACGCGCGCGGTAGCCGTCGAGATCGACCGGCTCAGGCGTGGGATGGCGTCGCAGCAGGCTCGGCTCGGAGGCATTACCTTCATAGATATAGTCGCCGAGGAATACGACGAGATCGGGCGCGTCGGCCACGATATGGCGATGGCCGGCATAATAGCCGACCTCGTAATCCTGGCACGAGGCGAAGACGATGCGCAGCCGATCGACCATCGTGCCGGCCGCCGGCGCGGTGCGCGTGCGGCCGACCGGGCTGATTTCGCCGCCGACGAGGAATCGGTACCAATAGGGCCGATTTGGGCGCAGGCCGGCGACGACGACATGCACCGAATGGCCCCAGTGCGGTTCCGCCAACACAGTGCCGCTGCGTACCTTGGCGAATTTCTCGTCCTCTGAAACCTCCCACCGCACGGGGACAGCGTGTGGCGGCATGCCGCCGCCCGGTGTGAGCGGATCGGGCGCCAGACGGGTCCACAACACGAAGCCGTCAGCCGCGGGCTCGCCCGAGGCGATACCGAGCGTGAAGGGGGTGCGAGGCCCGATCGCGGCACGTGCCGCGCTTGCACCGAGGATCGCGGCCATGCTTCCGCCGATCGCCTGCCGTCTAGAAATGTCCATCACGATCTGGGCACGACGATCGAGCGGTTAGCGGCAGAAGACATGGTCGTTGTATCCCTGATGGCGAAAGGACGCAGGTTTTCGCCCGATGATCGGACGATCTCGGCCAGCTATTCTGCGATGCTCCTAAGAACCCCGGCTCTCGGCCGGTGAGTTTCTTTATATATCATGTTGTATGAAATAAATTTGACAGTCGGTAGATAAAAGCTTGCCGGGCATGTTGACCGGGCCTCGCGGGCAGCTATCGCTCGGGACTATGAGAAACGCTTTTGCCGGCGTCAGCGCGGCCCGTACCGTTGACGATGTGATGGCCAGCGTCACGCAGCGCGAGCGACTTATCCTGTCGGCAGTGCGTCAGGCCGGACCGATCTCGCGGTCGCGGCTGATCCGGGAAACCGGGCTGTCGGGTACGGCGATCTTCCGTGGCACCGAGGACCTTGCCGGCCGCGGGTTGATCGAGGTCGGCGGGCCGGTTGCCGAAGGACGGGGGCAGCCCAGCGCGGTGGTGCAGGTGCGCGCCAATGCCATGGCCTCGGCCGGTCTATCGGTAATGACCGACCGCGCCGAAGCGACCTTGGTCGATTTCACCGGCACGGTACGCGCAATGCGCGATCTGAGCATCCCCGGCATGGCGCGCGACGCGATCCTCGACAGCTTTGCCGACTTTATCGACGAGGAGATGGCCGTCGCTGGCATCGCACGCGATCGTCTGGTCGGGGTAGGGCTGGCAGTAGCCGGTTTCTTTGTCGAGCGGGCGACCGTCAATCCGGGACTGGAACTCGACGACTGGGCGTTGGTCGATCTCGAAAGTATCGCCGGCGAGAAGCTAAGTGCGCCGGTGATCGTCGAGAACCTGGCCAGCGCATCGGCGCTGGGCGAGCGGTTGCTCGGTGCGGGCGCGCGTTTTGCCAATTACGCCTATGTCGATATCGCCGCAGGATTCGGTGCCGGCATCGTCATCGATGGCGAGTTGGTGCGTGGCGGCCACGGCAATGCCGGGGAAGTAACCGGCTTGTTCAAGCTGGCCGGTCTACCGACGCCCAATCTAGCGAGCCTGCGCGAGACGCTGGCGGGGCATGGCGTCGATACTGACAGCATCGCCGACCTGATCTCGCGGTATGACGACCAATGGCGCGGCCTAGACGCCTGGATCGCGCAACATGCCGGCAGCTTCTCGTTATTGGCGGCGTCGCTGCATTACGTGCTCGATTGCGATGCGATCATCATCGGCGGGCGCACGCCGCGCGGGCTGGCGGAGCGCATCGTTGGCTCGATCCGCTGGCCGGAGGCAACCCGCCCGGCACGCCGCGGGCGATCTACTGCGCTGCCGGTGATCCTGGCCGCCGAACTGCCCGCGCAAGCGGCGACGATCGGTGCTGGCGTGCTGCCGCTCAGACGGAGCTACCTCTTCTAGGCACGGGCAGCCGCACCTCGAACAGTAGCAGGGCGGCGCCGAGCCCCATTGCCGCGATGACCGAGATCGACCAGAGGTTCGCGCCCGCCGCAACGGCGGCCCGGTAATCTACTCCCGTCAGTGCCGCGCCAAGCGCCACCGCAGACAGCGCTTGAGCGAACTTGCTGGTGCAGGTGAAGATGCCGAACCGCATCGCGGCACGCCCATCGCGTGCGCCGCGCGCCAGCAGCGCCCACAGCGCGAAGCTCGTGCCGCCTAGGGCCGCGCCGAACAATGCTGTGGCGAGTGCGATGCAAACACTTCCCGCCGACGCCGATGCGCCGAACAGCAGCGCCCCGCCGATCAGTGCTGCGCTCGCGATCCGCAGCGTCGACAAAACGCCACGGCGGCGGCACAGCATCGCCCATAGCGGCTGCCCGACCAGACCGCCGATCGCCATCGCGACGGGAACGAACACGCTTGTGCTGACGCCCTGGTCTACGCCCGGTCCGTAAGCGGCGATATAGGTCTGTGCTCGCAACACGAACGTCGAGGCGAAGGCAAAGACGCCCGAGGCGATCAACAGCCGGACAAAACTCGACACCGGCTCTGCCGTGACGGGAGCAAGCGACGCCTTTCGCACGCCTTTCCCATTCCTCCAGCATCTGCGAAAGGCGAAAGCCGTTACGATCGCCAACATGCCGATCGTGCTGCCCGCCAACGCGAAATAGAGCGCATCGGAGGACGAGCTTTCCCACAACAGGCTGCTGATCAGTGCCGCGGTGGCCACCTGTGCGGCATAGCCAGTCATCATCCGCGCCGTAATGAGTTGCTCCTGCTGCCCGGTATTCACCGGCAAATATGCGACCAGCGCATTCTGCGGAACGTCCATGGTCGCATAGGCGATCCGAAACGCAAACAAGCTGCACATGGCATAACCGAAGCGGACGGGTCCGCTAACCAGGCCCGTCGCGCAGAACGCGGCGAAGGCGATGCCGGCGCCGATTGCTCCCGCCAATTGCTGTCGGCTGGCCGATGCGCCATCCGTTATCCGTCCAGCGAGCGCAGTCCCGATCACCCCATCTGCCACCGCATTGATGATCGAGGACGTCGCCAGCAGCCAGCCCATGGCGCCAGGCGACTGCCCGCAGATCTCGGTGAGAAAGAATGCGAATGCGATGTTGCCGCCGTGCCACATCAGGCTCTTGCCGAAATGGGCGAAGAGATAAGATCGAGCGAGTCCCGTCACGGGAGGCCGCCTACTCGATCAGGGCGTTATTGGCCAAGTCTCGAAGGTAGCTGAGATACTGCCGTTACCCTCAGGGCTTGGCTCCCCCAACATGGTGACGTCGAGCATTTGCCACAAAGAAGTACGGAGGATGCGGCAGTTGCGCGTCGCTGAATGGACGTCTCAAACCAGGGAATTTGGCGCAGAATGTCCGGTCTTGGGGCCAGACTGACATTGCGCAGCGAACGACACGCCGTCGCCCGACGCGCTGGCCGTCGTAATGTTGCTTGTATGGAGACCTCGGGTGGCACCTGGATCGCGTCCCTAAAAGCGGCTGGCAAGAATGGGCTGCAACCGGGTATGCCATTTCAATGACGATGCCCACCGATGAAGAACTCGCAGCGCTGGGTGAGGCGTTCGACCTGTTCACGCGCCGCTACAAGCTGGCGGAGGCGCTCGGGCCGGAAAAGCCGCTCAACGAGCTGGACAAGCAATTGCTGTTCTATGTCGCCAAGCATCCCGGTTGCGGGCCAAGCGATGCAGCGCGCTTTATCGGCGTCGCGAACACGACGATATCGTCGGCGACCGATCGTCTCGCCAAGCGCGACCTGCTTGAGCGACATCGTCCGGAAGGTGATCGGCGCGCGGTCGCGTTGCGATTGACGGCGACCGGACAGCAGCGCGTGAGCACGATGGCGGCGATGTACGGCGAGCTACACCGGCGCATGCTGGAGCCCTTGGATCCAGCAGAGCGCCAGCAGCTTATCGCCATGATGGCCAAGATCATTTCCTACGATGCTTGAATAGTACGAAGTTCGTTGTAATATGCTCGCATGCAGTGTCGGGAGCGGATTATGGCAATCAGGATCAACGGAACCGACGTCGCACCGCCGGATGACGCGCGCGTGTCGCTCCTCGACCTGCTTCGCGACCGGCTGCACCTGACGGGCACCAAGGTCGGCTGCAATCAGGGCGCGTGCGGCG
This sequence comes from Sphingomonas endolithica, assembly GCF_025231525.1. Lineage (NCBI taxonomy): Bacteria > Pseudomonadati > Pseudomonadota > Alphaproteobacteria > Sphingomonadales > Sphingomonadaceae > Sphingomonas > Sphingomonas endolithica. The sequence goes on along the minus strand of NZ_CP103057.1, from coordinate 853,532 downwards.
CGTGCACCGTTTTGCTCGACGGGGAGCGGGTCCTATCTTGCCTGACGCTCGCCGCACAGGTCGACGGCCGCGCAGTGACCACGATCGAGGGGCTCGGCGCCGACGCACTGAGCCCGCTTCAGGTGGCGTTTCTGGAGCATGACGGCCTGCAATGCGGCTATTGCACACCGGGCCAGATCTGTGCGGCATCGGCGATGCTGGACGAGATCGAGGCAGGCGTGCCGAGCTACATCACGCGCGATCTGTCGGGACCGGTCACCTTGTCGCGCGACGAGGTGCGCGAGCGGATGAGCGGCAATCTGTGTCGATGTGGTGCGCATAACGGTATCGTCGACGCGATCATGGCCGTCGCTGCGGAGCGTGCGGCATGACGCCGGTCTCCTATCACCGCGTCGGCAGCGCGGCAGATGCGGTCCGGCTCGGCGCACTGGATGGCCATCGGCTGCTTGGCGGCGGGACCAACCTGGTCGACCTGATGCGCAAGGGCGTCGAACAGCCGGCGGTGCTGGTGGATGTGTCCGGCCTGTCGTCGCTGATCGAGGAAGCGGCCGACGGCAGCCTTGTCATTGGTGCTGCGGCACGCAACGCCGCCGTCGCTGCGCACCCGTTGGTACGCACACGCTATCCGATGCTGGCGCGAGCAATACTCGGCGGCGCCTCGGCGCAGATCCGCAACATGGCGACGGTCGGTGGCAACCTGCTCCAGCGGACGCGATGCCTGTATTTCGCCGATGCGGCCGGATCGAAGTGCAACAAGCGCGTCCCCGGCAGCGGCTGCGACGCGCAAGGCGGGTTCACCCGCTACCATGCGATCCTGGGCGCATCGCCATCGTGCATCGCGACCCATCCCTCGGATATGGCGGTTGCGCTGGCGGCGCTGGATGCGCGGCTTCATCTGGCGAGCGCCGCTGGTGTGCGCATTCTGCCATTGCTCGATTTCCATCAACTGCCGGGCGATCGCCCTGACATCGAGACGATCCTGGCGCCGGGCGAGGTGATCGTTGCCATAGAATTGCCGCTCTCGGACGTTGCGGCGCGCTCTACGTACCGCAAGGTGCGCGACCGGGCGAGTTACGCCTTTGCCCTCGTATCGGTCGCGGCCGGGCTGGCGCTGGAGGGCGATCGGATCGTCAACGTGCGCATCGCGCTCGGCGGCGTTGCCGCCAAGCCGTGGCGGGCCTTGCGGGCGGAAGCGGTGCTGCGCGGCGGCCCGGCGAACGCCGAGGCGTTCGCGCGTGCGGCCGAGGCAGAGTTCGCCGACGCGGCACCGCTGCCGAGCAATGCCTTCAAGGTACCGTTGGCGACGCGAACGCTGGCGGCGGTGCTGACCGAACTGAGCGGAGAGCGCGCATGAGCCGGGTCCAGAACATCCTCGTCGGCTCGGTGCGCGGCGCGCTCAGCTGGGTGCCGGCGCAGTGGCTGCCCGGTGGCACCCCGGACCCGCTGATCGGGCGGCGCGGCGAGATCGGGCGGCAGGCGCCGCGCGTCGATGGCGAGATCAAGGTACAGGGGCTGGCGCGCTTCTCGGCCGAAGTCGCGATGGACGACCTCTGTTATACCGCACTGGTGCACGCCACGATCACGCGGGGCCGGATCAGGCATCTCGATACGGCGGCGGCGGAAGCGGCACCGGGCGTTCTGCTTGTCGTCACGCATCGCAACATGCCGCGGATCGCCAGCCCGGCGCTGATCTCGATGTCGGACCTGACCGCCATCGGTAACAGCAACCTGCCGATCCTGCAGGACGATCAGGTGCATTATAACGGTCAGATCGTCGCAGCGGTGGTCGCGGAGACGCAGGAGCAGGCCGATCATGCCGCGTCGCTGATCGCGATCGACTATGACGCGGCGCCGGCCGAGACGCGCTTCGAGGACGCCAAGGCGGACGCGCGCGTGATCCCGTCGCTGCTGATCGAGCGCAACCATGTGTCGCTCGGGCGCGCCGAGCGCGAACTGGCCCGCGGGCCGCACAAGGTCGATAACCTCTACCGCACGCCGTGGCAGAACCACAATGCGATCGAGCTGCACGCGCTGACGGTCGCTTGGGCCGACGACGACCTCACCGTCCACGACACCACGCAGATGATCGCGGCGGAGGCGGCGACCTTGGCCAAGCTGTTCGGGCTGAAGCGCGAGCAGGTCCGCATCCTCTCGCCGTTCGTCGGGGGCGGGTTCGGCGGGAAGGGGTTCTGGGATCATCAGGTCGTCGCCGTTGCCATCGCGCGGATGATCGGCCGGCCGCTAAGGCTCCAGCTCACCCGTGAAGGCGTCTACCGGATCATCGGCGGCCGCAGCCCGACCGAGCAGCGCGTCGCCATCGGCGCCGACGCCGACGGCCGTTTCACCGCGTTGCTGCACGACGGCTGGTCAGTGATGCCGCCCTATAGTGCGTCGCCGGAGGCCTATACGCTGGGCACGCGCGCCGCCTACCGCTCGAAGAGTTTCGAGATTCTGCAGCGGCACATCGATCTTGCCGTGGTGCCCAACACGTTCATGCGCGCCCCCGGCGAGGCGGTCGGCACCTTCGCGCTCGAAAGCGCGGTCGACGAACTGGCCCACGCGCTGGCGCTCGATCCGATCGAGCTGCGCCTCCGCAACCTGCCCGACAAACACCCGATCAGCGGTGCGCCCTTCTCGCAGCATGCGCCGGACAGATCGTGGCGCGACGGTGCCGCTCGTTTCGGCTGGGAACACCGCTCGCAAACGCCGGGCGGGCGGCGCGACGGTGAATGGCGGATCGGCATGGGCTGCGGCAGCGGTAGTTTTCCCTACATGCGGATGCCTGGCGCTGCCGTTCGCCTCACGGTTCGCCGCGACGGCACCGCCAGCCTCGCTTGCTCGGGTCAGGAGATGGGAATGGGCACCGCGACCGTGGTGGCGCAGCAGGTGGCCGACCGGCTCGGCCTGCCGCTTGCCGCCGTATCGATCGAGATCGGCGACTCGGCACTGCCAGCCGCGCCGATGGCAGGCGGATCGGGCCAGACCGTCTCGATTGCCGGCGCAATCCTCGCGGCGGCGGAGAAGCTTCCGACCGAGCTGTTGCGCCTGGCCGGCAACGACAGCCCGCTCGCCGGGCTGCGGGCGGGCGAAATCCGCTTGGGGCAGGAGGGGCTCGCCAGCGCCGCGGAGCCGAGCCGGCACGAGACCTTCGCCTCGATCCTGTCGCGCGCCAACCGCGACGAGGTCAGCGTTACCGCCTCGGGAACGGCGCCGCTCGAAGTGCTCAAGTTCGCGATGCACAGCACGGCGGCGATCTTCTGTGAGCTGCGCGTGAGCGACGTGACCGGCGAGGTCAGGGTCGATCGGCTGCTCGGTTCGTTCGATTGCGGCACGATCCTCAATCCGCGCACCGCCGCGAGCCAGTTCCGTGGCGGCATGATCATGGGACTCGGCCTCGCGCTGACCGAAGAAACGCTGTTCGACGAGCGCACCGGCCGGATCATGAACCCGACGCTCGCCGATTATCATGTTCCCTCGCACATGGATGTGCCGGAGATCGACGTGATCTGGACCGGCATCCCTGACCCACGCTCGCCGTTGGGCGCGCGCGGGATCGGCGAGATCGGCATTACGGGCGTGGGAGCTGCAGTGGCGAACGCGGTGTTCAACGCGACCGGTAAGCGCGTGCGTGACCTTCCGATCACGCTCGACAAGCTGCTCTAAAGCTATCGCATCCAAGACCAAGTCGGGAAAAAAGGTTGAATGATTGTCGGACGCCGGGTGCTGCCAGCGAAGGCGCGGTGCTCAGTCCGGGCGGGCTTGTTGCCCGCCCGGACTATGGAGACCGCTTCCCCACAAACGCATGAAGCATGTCGGCTATGCTGGTACCGGCGTCGCGGAGCGTCGGCTGACGAGGACGATCGCGGCCAGCCCCAGCGCAGACGTCGCCGCTCCCGCGAAGGCGACAGCCGGGTAGCCCAGCCCGTCGGCGATGACGGCGCCACCCAATGCCGCGCCGATGGCGTTGCCAAGGTTGAACGCGCCAATATTCACGGCGGACGCCAGGTTCGGCGCGTCTGCGGCAGCAGTCATGACGCGGACCTGGAGCGGTGGCACCAAGGCGAAGCTGGCCACACCCCATAGGAATACCAAAACCGCGGTCGGCGCGGCGTGACCCATCAGCAATGCGAAGGCAACCAGGATCGCCGACAGCGATGCAAGCGTCACGATCAAGGTGCGATCGACCGAGCGATCGGCAAACTTGCCGCCGATCCAGTTGCCGGCGGTCAGGCCAAGGCCATAAAGGACCAGCATCGCGGTGATGAAGCCGAGCGAGGCATGGGTCGTCTCGCGCAGGATCGGCGTGATGTAGGTGAAGACAGTGAACATCGCGCTCGACCCCAGCACGGTGAGCGCCAGCGCGCCGAGCACCTTGCCACGCGTCAGCACGCGCAGCTCCGCCATCGCATTGCCATCGGTGGGGGCCGGCAGCGGGGGCAGCGTCAGCCGGAGCGCGATCATCGTCACCACGCCGAGCCCGGCAATTCCCCAGAACGACACGCGCCAGCCGAGATGCTCGCCAGCCCAGGTCGCCAGCGGCACGCCGACGACATTGGCGATCGTCAGCCCCATGAACATCGCGGCGACCGCGCTGGCGCGGCGCTGCGGCGGCACCAGGCTGGCAGCGACGATCGATCCCACGCCGAAAAAGGCGCCATGGTTGAAGGAGGTGAGGATGCGGGCCGCCATCAGCATGGCATAGCTGTGCGAAACTGCGGCAAGCAGATTGCCGATCGTGAAGATGCCGGCGAGCCCGATCAGCAGCAAGCGCCGCGGCACCCGGCCAGTGGTCAGCGTCATCAGCGGCGCGCCCATCATCACCCCGAGCGCATAGGCGCTGATGAGCAGGCCTGCCGCAGGGATCGACACGCCGAGATCCGTAGCGATCACCGGTAACAGCCCCATCGGCGCGAATTCGGTGACGCCGATGCCGAACGCGCCGACGGAGAGGGCGAACAGCCCCAGATTAAGCTTCATGACCTTCGTCTCCTCAAACCAGCGCCGGATCGAGGCGGGCGAAGCCTTCCTGCTGGCGGTAGGGGGTATGCGGATAGGGTGGCAATACCGCGCTTGCGGCATCGAGCGCCGCGATCTGCTCTGCCGTCAGCGACCAGCCGACGGCGCCGAGGTTCTGGCGCAATTGCTCTTCGTTGCGTGCGCCGATGATGACCGAGGAGACGGTCGGCCGTCGCAACAACCAGTTGATGGCGATTTGTGGCACGGTCTTGCCCGTCTCAGTTGCCACCGCTTCGAGCGCGTCGATCACGCGGTAGAGTGACTCTTCCTCGACCGGCGGGGCAAACTGTTCGGTGTCGTGCAGGCGGCTGCCGGACGGGATCGGGCGATCGCGACCGATCTTGCCGGTCAGCCGTCCCCAACCGAGCGGACTCCAGACGAGCGCGCCGATGACCTGATCGGCGCCGAGCGGCATCAGATCGGCCTCATAGGCACGGCTGATCAGCGAGTAATACACCTGGTGCGCGACGAGCCGTGGCCAACCATGGCGGTCGGCGATCGCCTGCGCCTTCATCAGTTGCCAGCCCGGATAGTTGGACACCCCGGCATAGCGAACCTTGCCAGCGGCGATCAGCCGGTCGAGCGTGCCCATCAGCTCTTCGGGCGGGGTATGCGAATCCAGCGCGTGGAGTTGCAGCAGGTCGATATAATCGGTGCCGAGCCGCGCCAGCGCATCGTCCACCGAATGCAATAGCCGGGCACGGGATGTGCCCCAATCTTGCGGGCCGTCGCCCATCGGCAACCCCGTCTTGGTCGAGATCAGCACAGCGTCGCGTCGGCCCCGGACCGCTTCGCCCAGGATCTTCTCGGACGCGCCGCCGGAATAGACATCTGCTGTATCGAACAGCGTCACCCCGGCATCGAGGCAGATATCGATCAGCCGCCGCGCTTCGGCTGCATCGCTTCGCCCCCAAGCGCTGAACAACGGTCCCTGGCCGCCGAAGGTGCCGGTGCCGAAGCTGAGTGCAGGCACCCGCAGGCCTGAGGATCCAAGTTGGCGATAATCCATGGTCGATCGTCCTTTGCTATTCTTGCGCATAGATGGACGGTAGAACCGATGTAGATTAGCCGGGCACGCCGCAGAGGATCTATGTCATGGACGCAAAGCCGAGTGGTGGAGCCGATCGCGCGCGGGCGCTTGCGCTGTTCGCGGCAGTGGTGGAGCAGGGCAGCTTCTCCGCCGCGGCGCGGATGCTCGAGATGAGCCCCTCGGCGGTGAGCCGTGCGTTAGACCGGATCGAGGGGCGGCTTGGCGTGCGCCTGTTGCTGCGCTCCACCCGCGCGCTGTCGCTCACCGCCGAGGGCCAGCTTTATCTGCAGGCCGCGCGCCGTATTCTCGCCGATCTGGACGACGCGGAACAGGAGATTGCCGATCGCGGCGTGCCGCGCGGGCGGCTGCGGGTCAGCGCCGCGCTGTCGCATGGCCGTCTCTGCATCGTCCCGCTATTGGGTGAGTTCGCTTCGCTTTATCCGCATATTCTGGTCGATTTCGCGCTGACCGACGCAGTGGTCGATATCGCGGGCGGGGAGGCGGATGTCGCCATCCGCTTCGGGCGGCTGGCCGATAGCGCACTTACGGCCCGCAAGCTGGGCGAAACCGGTCGGATCATCGTCGCATCGCCCGACTATCTCGCGGTCAACGGTATGCCGCAAACGCCAGAGGACCTGCACCGCTTCAACTGCCTCAACTTCAACTTTCGCCGGGTCGAGCCGGTGTGGCCGTTTCGCCGCGATGGACAGGACTTTGCATTGTCGGTGAAAGGCAACATCGAGGCGAATAACGGCGAGACGCTCGGTCAACTCGCCGCCGCTGGCGTGGGCGTCGCACGGGTGGGCAGGTTCAGCGTCGCGCCAGAGCTGGCGGACGGCCGGCTGGTTCCGATCCTGGAGGCGTTCAATCCCGGTGATGTCGAGCTGATCCACGCGGTGTTCGTCGCCGGCGCCAGCACGCCGACGCGGGTGCGGGTCTTCGTGGATTTCCTGGCGGCCCGTCTGCGCTGATGGCGCTTGCCCCGGGCCTTTTATGGGCCCCTCTCAGGTCGGCGTTTGTCGACAGACGCGGGCATTTGACCGAGACGAATGCTGGAGATGGGTGATAGTTGCGATTGGGTGTTTGGCGCTGCTCGTTCTGCCGCTGGTCGGTCTGACCTGCGGCGGGTTGATCGCCGGTCCGCACGGGGCAAGATGGGGTGGGGCAATCGGCCTCGCCATCGCTCTCGCCGTTTGCGGCTTTACCGTTTACGCCTTGCGCGCGATCGGCCGCGGTCGATGATCGACGCAATGGAGCAGCGCCAATGAACGACGACTATGCGCGCGGCCAGCGGGATGGACTACGGCTCGCGCTTGCCATCCTGGCGGCAGAGGAGGCGAAATGGTCGGCCTTGTTGGGCGAGAGCGCATCGTGGCGAACCAATGCCACGCGCGAGGTGCGCCACAAGGCGCTGCAGGTGGCGCAGAAGCGGCTGCAAACCGCGTTGAACCGCCTGACGCCCAAAGATTCGGGAGCGATGGATGCCGAACTCGCCTCCGCGCTCGATCTGGCGGGCCTTTAGGCCGGTTTCGATCGCGTAATCTGCTGTGTCCGGACGCAACACGGACCTTCGAAGCGCTTCCCAGTCCCTGTGCCGATCACACGAGCTCCGGGATGTCCGCCGCCGTCGGTGTCTTTGCACCTTCCAGATATGCGAGGCACATCTGCGTCAGTTGCTCGTGCACACCGCGGGCAAGTGGCAGGGCGAGCTCGCGTTCGAACACGCCTTTAACCGTTCCGAAGACGGCGGTGAGCAGCGTCAGGCTGGTCAGGCCGACATCGGCGAAGGTGGCACCGGGGGCGGTCGCCAGCATCGCCGCGGTCGCGGCATCGACGCGGCGAGTGAAAGGGCCGATCAGCGGCGCCATGTCGAGATCCGCCACCGAGCGATACAGCGCGCGGGTCACGTCGGGCCGCTCGAACTTGGCTTGCCAGTACGCCTCGATCAGCGTGTCGACCATTTCGGCCAGCGGCGCGCCGTGATGTCTCAGGCAGGTCTCTTCCACCCGCGACGCGACGGCCCCGAGATAGCGTTGGTTGACGGCGTAGAACAATGCCTGCTTGTTCGGGAAGTATTGGTAGAGCGTCCCGACCGAGACCCCGGCACGGTGTGCCACGCGCGTGGTGGTCAGTTCCTTCGATCCCTCAGCCACCAGAACCTGAATGGTGGCTTCGAAGATCGCCTCCAGCGTCGCGGCAGAGCGTGACTGGATGGGCGTTTTCCGGGGCGAAAGCGGGCGCGCGGCGAGACGTGGCATAAGCGAATATCCAAACTGAATCATTCTTCATATCCTTGCACAGGAAGCAGGCAAGCTTTTACGAAGGATGAGAATGACGGACACAAAGCGCATCGCGCTGGTAACGGGCGCTAACAAGGGCATCGGGTTGGAGATCGCTCGCCAACTCGGCGCGACTGGCGTGCACATTCTGGTCGGCGCCCGCGACTGGCAGCGTGGCGAGGCCGCTGCTGCCCAGCTGTGGGCGGAAGGGATGCAGGCCAGCTTCCTGCACATCGATCTGGGCGACGAGGCCAGTGTCGCGGCCGCCGCTGCGACGATCGCTGCGGATCATGGTCGGCTCGACATCCTGGTCAACAATGCCGGCATCAACGACTCCGGCGACGGCCGGCCGAGCGTTGCGACTGCGGATGCCTTGCGGCGGGTGATGGAGACGAACTTCATCGGCGCAGCGATCGTTGCCCGGCACATGCTGCCATTACTCAAGCAAGCGCCTGCGGCACGTATCGTCAACCTGTCCAGCGCGCTAGGCTCGCTGACGATGAACGGCGATACGTCCTCGCCTTATTACGCCGCACAGCTGCTCGGCTACAATGCGTCGAAGGCAGCGTTGAACATGCTCACCGTGCAGCTCGCGGAAGAACTGCGCGGCACGGCAATCGCGGTGAACTCGATCAGCCCGGGCTATTGCGCGACCGACCTTAACGGCCATTCCGGGCCGCTCAGCGCCGCCGAAGGAGCGCGGGTTCCGGTGGCTTACGCCCTGATGGGCGATGACGCGCCGTCGGGCGGATTCATAGAGGCGGACGGGCCGACCCCTTGGTAATGTCATGGCGGGACCGCCTGGCATGAGGCGGCCCCGCTATGGCCTGAGGCGTTCGCAGCTTCCGTCGCCCTGCAATGTGCAGGTCAGGCTGCGGCGGCGATCCTGCTCGCGAAATCGCGGTAGGAGTGTAGTGGGCGACCGAGGATCCCGGTCAGGCGTTCGACGTCGTCCTCGTCCGGGATCAATCCTTCGCTGACATAGCGTTCCGCCATCAGGCGCATCTCATAGGCCATCCATTGCGGCATGAAGGTCGCCATGTTCTGCTCGAAGCCGCTCGGATCGTCACCGCCATAGGCGATCGGGCGACCCAGCACGTCCGACCAGATCGCGGCTACATCGGCACCGGTCAGCGTATCGGGGCCGACCAGGTTGATCGTCTCGAGCGGCAGCTTATCAGGGGCCTGTTCGCGGCGGATCAGCTCGATCGCGGCGACTTCGGCGATGTCGCGCGCGTCGACCATAGCCAGCCCCTTGCTGCCGATCGGCATCGGATAGACGCCGTGCTGGAGGATGACGTCGGTGATCATCACGTCGTTGTCGATGAAATAGGACGGGCGCAGGATCGTCGCGCCGAACCCCATCTGCTCCAGCATGCGCTCGGCGCCGGATTTCACCGCGAAGTGCGGCACGTTCACCGATCGATCGGCGTGGAGCACCGAAAGGTAGACGACCCGCTCGACGCCTGATTCGCGTGCGATGTTCAGCGTGATGATCGCCTGGGTGAACTCGTCGCCCGTCACCGCATTGAGCAGGAACAATGTGCTGACGCCGGAGAAGGCCGCGCGCAGCGCGTCAATGTCGAGCAGATCGCCTTGGGCGACTTCGACGCCGGCCGGGAAGGCGGCCTTGGCGGGATCACGGGTGAGGACGCGCACGTCGGCGCCGCGCTGGACGAGTTGATCGACGACGTGGCGGCCGACGCGTCCGGTGGCGCCGATAACGAGGATGGTCATGGTGGAACTCCTTCTGTGCTTCAGTACAGTCAGGAAACTATGTGATCCACATCCGCGCCAATAGCCGCTATATCTGGACTCGCTGTCTCATGGATGGAACACATGGACCTTCTTGCCTTGACCGATTTCAATCTCGTCGCCCGCCACGGCGGCTTCGGCAAAGCGGCGCGCGCGTCGGGGCGGCCCAAGGCGACGCTGTCCCGGCGCGTTGCCGAATTGGAGGCGGCACTCGACCTGCGCCTGTTCGAGCGCGGCGCCCGCGTGCTGAAGCTGACCGAGGAGGGCAGGGCGCTCCACGAGCGAACCGGAGCGCTGCTCGCCGAGATCGGCGAGACTGCAGCGGCCATCTCCGCCGGCGGTGAAAGGCCGCGTGGGCGGTTCCGTGTCAGCGCACCCCTGCTCTTCTCGCAGACGGCGATGGGCAAACTCGCCGCCGAATACGCGCTCCGCCACCCCGACGTTCGCCTGGAGGTGACGACCGAAGACCGCGCGGTCGACATGGTCGAGGAAGGATATGACTTGGTCATCCGGGTCAATCCGGATCCCGACGAGAGCCTGATCGGCCGCCCGTTCCTCCATGATCGGCTGGTGGTCGTCGCGAATCCAGACCTGCCGAGATCCACCGAAGTGCCGATCCGCGCCGTCGTGCGCGCCAGCGATCGAGCGACGAGCTGGGCAGTGTCGACGGAGACCGGGCGGTCCGACATCGCCGTCGACCCCATCCTCCGCCTCTCGTCGCTCACCATGATCCGCGACGCGGTGCGGGCGGGCGTCGGTGCCGGACGGCTGCCGGTGTCACTGGTCAGCCATGATCTGGCCGCGGGCAGACTGGTGCATTGGGGCGACGTGGTGGGATCGGATATCGCCTTATGGGCGCTTTACCCCTCCCGGCGGCTCTTGAGCGCGCGCGTCTCGGCTTTTCTGGACCTGTTGAAGCACGCCTTTCCGCGGGCAGAGCCGGAGGAGCTGGCCGCCTACCTGGGCTGAAGGCGCGAACGGCGAATGTGACTTTCAGTTGCGACCCGGGCCGGCCACAAACGTCCTAACCGTGCCTTCAGGCCGGCCCTTCTTCGCCGGTCTGGTACGACCGCGGGCGGCTCTCGATCAGGCTGAAGAGGCCGACGCCGCCCAGTACGCAGATCGTGCCGATCGCCTCCGGCCAGCCGAACGGCTCGCCCAGCACGACGATGGCCACGCCGATCGTCACCACTGGGCTGATCGTCGAGACGATCGCGGTGCCCTGCGCGCCGATCCTTGCCGTCCCCGCCGACATCAGGAAGGCGGGAACGATCGTCGCGAACACCGCCAGTGCTGCGATCAACGCCCAGGCACCGGTCGGCGGCACCAGCGCTGCGACAGGGTGAGTCACGAAGAAGCCGAGCAAGGCCGTGATCCCCGCTGCGGTCATGGCGATCGCGGTGAACAAGGTGGCGCCGCAGCGCAGGATCAGTTCGCGCGCAAACAATTGGTAAAGGGCAAAGGTCACTGCGGCGACGGCGACGAACGCACCGCCGATCAGCGCCGCCGTGCCCAGCCGCGTTGGCTCTCCGGCGAACATCACGAACAGGCCGACATAGCTCAAGCCCGCGCCGAGCACTGCGTGAACGCGCAAGGGATGGCCCAGCAGCAATCGTCCGAACAGGATTACCAGGAAGGGGTAGGTGAACAAAATCAGCCGCTCGATCTGCGCATCCAGCGTTTGCAGTCCCTGGAAGTCCAGCCAAGACGATATGTAGTAGCCGACGATGCCCACGAGCATGGCGAGCCCGAAGGTGCGGGCGTCCGGCCGGGCATCCCGCTGCAGCCGCTGCCATCGTTGCGCACCCACCAGCGCAAACACCGGCACGGCCAACACCATGCGCATCGCCAGCAGGCTCGTCGTGTCGATGTCGTAACGGTAGATCAGCTTGATCAGCACGCCCTTGATCGCGAACAGCATTGCGCCTGCGGCCGACAAGGCGAAGCCGGCGATCCGCCACGATGGCGGGTGCGACCCATCCATCGTCAGGAGCCGGCGGGGGACAGGTCGAGATCAGCCAAGTGCACAGCAACGATCATAGGAGGTCCTTTGCGATGGCGCCTAGCCGATCGGCCGGCCTCGCACGAGTATCTGAAGGGCACTCGGCGGCTGAAGATCAAAAGAATATCCGAGGCCGCCGCCGTGCCATCGACGTAGCGCTCTCAAGTAAGTTGAGCACCGTGCGAGACTATGAGCTGGTCGTCCCAATAAGGTGGATCGCCGAAAGAGAGCTTCAGATGGTCGATCAGCGCCCGCAGTCGCTTCGGCGGACCATGTCCGTGATGATAGGCAATCGTGACGGGCGTGACATCGGGATCGACGCCGATATCAAGTATTTCGAGACTGCCGACTTTGATCGCCTGATAGCTGTGGAAGGTTGGCAGCCAGGCGATGCCGAGCCCCGCAATGGCAGCATCGCGCATGGCAAAACAGGAGGTCACGCGAAGTCTCGGCGAGACGCGGGCAACGACCCGTTCGAGGTCGCCCTTAAACGTCCAATCGTCAGGCCCGCGCTCCATATAACGGATCGCCCGATGCCGCTCCAGCGCCCCGACCGTCTCCGGCCGTCCGTAAAGGTCGAGGTAGGACGGTGCGGCAACGAGGGTACGGCGGCTGATCGTGAGCTGTTCCGTCTCGCGCTTGGGCAACGGCGTTGGGGCGATACGCACGATCGCGTCAAAGCTGCTGCTGAGGTCGCTGATTCGGTCGTCGAATTCGGCGGTGACGGTGACCTCCGGATAGCGGTTCATGAAGTCATACAGGATCGGGCCCAAGTGCAGGTCGCCAAAGGCCCTGGGAACGGCGATCCGCATCGGCCCCGACACGTCGCCGCGGCGCCGCGCCAGATCCTCCTTCGCATCGTTGGTTTCGGCGACGATCCGTCGCGCACGTTCGAGGAACGCCGCGCCGTCGTCCGTCAGGACGAGTTGGCGACTGTTGCGGCTCAGAAGCTTCGTGCCGCATGCATATTCCAGTTCGGTTAGCCGTTCGCTGACCGTCGATTTCGATAAGCGCAGCTGTCGGGCAGCCTCGTTGATCGATCCGCCATCCGCCACGGCGACGAAGGCCAGGATACCGTCGAGCTTCATCGTTCGCGACCCCCGAAAGATTGGTTCGGTTCTTACGACCTACCAGGACGTTTTCGTTCGAAGCATAATGCGGGACGAAAGGTGTTGCCAGAGCGCAGCATATCCTCAGGCTTCCGGTCTACTACATCATGGGGGCAAGAATGAAGGCATCTTTTCGTGCAGCGATGGTCCTGACGATGGCGCTGCTCGCTGCGCCCTCTGCATCGCTCGCGCAGGATTTCGCATTTCCGCCTTGCTTTCGGGCGCAGGAGGTCCCGACCAATGGAACGACCTTACATGTTAGGGTCGGCGGTACGGGGCCGGCGGTGCTGCTGCTTCATGGTTACGGCGAAACTGGGGACATGTGAGCGCCGCTCGCGCGCGACCTGATGCGCGACCATACAGTGATCGTTCCGGATCTGCGCGGCATGGGTCTCTCGGCCAAGCCGGCGGGAGGCTATGACAAGAAGACGCAGGGCTTCGACATGTCCGGGCTGCTCGATGCACTCGAAATCAAGAAAGTCGATCTCGTCACGCACGATATCGGCAATATGGTGAGGTATGCCTTTGCGGCGGAAGATTGCGACCGGGTAAGGCGGTTCGTCCTCATGGATGCGCCGATCCCCGGCATCGGCCCGTGGGAGGACATCCTGAAAAACCCGCTCCTATGGCATTTCCGGTTCGGGGGGCCGGACATGGAGCGGCTGGTTCAGGGACGAGAGCGCATTTACTTAGACCGCTTCTGGAATGAATTCTCGGCGACACCGGCCAAGTTCAGCGAGGCCTCTCGCCGCCATTATGCTCGGCTGTATGCCGCGCCCGGTGCCATGCATGCGGGCTTTGCGCAGTTCGCAGCGTTCGACCAGGACGTGCGCGACGACCAGGCCTTTCTGGCGCAGGGCAAGCTGACGATGCCGGTGCTTGCGATCGGCGGCGCGGCATCGTTCGGACCAACCATGGCCAAGGTGATGCGCTTTGCCGCCACCGATGTGCGCGAAGCGGTCGTCGCGGATTCGGGCCATTGGCTGATGGAGGAGCAGCCCGCGGCCACGGTGAAGCTGGTCCGCGATTTCCTGAGTGCCGAACGGTAAGCGCCCGCCTTGATGTGGCGGCTCCGCTTTATCGATCATCGCGACCTTGGATCATGTGTGGCGCCGTTCATTTCATCGATTCGATCGGCGACGTCGCTCAAGTCGCTGACGAGTTCGTCCAGTGCGAACGAGAGACCGAAGACGTGCCCAGCGACATCGAGGGTAAGCGCGTTTCCTTCCGCGCTGGTCCGAAAGGCGGCGAAGGCGCCGCCAAAAGTGGTGCGGGCCGGTATGATGCTGGTGCGTACGACCGGCTTCCCTGCACGCAGCGCAGCGGCGCACGCCACGACATCATCGCCGATCAGGCGCAGTAGGTCGGCACCAGCGGTACCGAGCATCGCACGCACGGCATCGGGGAATGGGGGGTCCAATGCGCGCGCGACCAGCACGAGATCCGATCGCAAGCGCCACAAGGTGCGCGGGATGGCCGGCGGGATGGCGTGGCGAGAGAGCCAGGTGGCATGTTCGCGATCAGCATCCTTCAAAGCTTGTTCGATCGAGGCGAGCGCGGGGCGCAGCGCCACCAGCGGCTCGGCAAAGGACACCGCTTCGCCGCTGGCGACCGCGTCTGCCATCTGCCGGATCATTCCGTGCATGCGATCTAGTGCCTCTGCCGCGCGCCGCGTCACCATGGCCTGCGACGATGCGGGCAGGATCAACGCCATCGCGGCAACGCCGATGCCGCCGCCGAGCGTGATCTCGACGATGCGATCCACGACAAAATCGGCGATCGGCGTTCCTCGCGGCATCGTCAACATCATGATCGAGGCCGTGACCGGCGCGATCTTCAGCTGTGGGCGCAAGGTGGCGAGATAGGTGCCGAGACCGGTTACTAGCACGAGCGCAGCGCCCGTTCCGACTGCGCCGTCACCGTGTAGCAGCGCTCCGACCGCGCCGAGCCCCGCACCGACCAGCGTTCCCAACATGCGGTCGAATGCCGCCCCAAGCGTGCCGCCGAGCGAACCCTGCATGACGATCAGCACGGTGAAGACCGCCCAATAACCCTGCGTCAGGCCCAGCATCTTGTACGCCGCAAAGGCGATCGCGCACGCCGCGGCAACGCGGAACATCTGCTTGAACGCCGGCACATCGTAGGCAGGGAAAGTGAGACGGCGCATCAAAGGGCGGTATCGGTTTTCATCGACCACGTCATGGTCATCACCCGGATTCATCGTCGATCGCTGGAGAAGCCTTGGAGATGCTCGCGCGCTGTTCGAACCATGCCGCGTAGAGCGTGTTGGCAACCATGCGCCGATTGAGGTCCGGCGCGCCGTCGTGCCACCATACCGGCCCGCGTTCGCCGAGCGCCACCTTCGCGCGATCGACCGCCGCGCGCGCCTCGGCCACAGCTGGCTGATCCTCCTGGCGCAATGCCACACCGACGGCGCGCCGCGCGTGCATGAGCTCGCCGACCAGCGCGGCCCGATGCTCTTCCGACAGCGCCGGGTTCGACCGCCGCCAGAGCCGCCCGCGGACGACGAAGTAGCGGCCGTCCGGCGTCACGGGATGGATGTCGGCTGTCATGACGCCGAGGCCGGGGGCAGGGTATCTGCTTCCACGTCGCCTCCCCCCGCTCGCCCGAGCAGGGCGTCGAGCGCCGTCGGGCGGTAGCTTCGCGGGTCGACGCCGACATCGAACTGCCGTGGCATCGGCTTGAGCTTACCATGGCTGTGGCCATGAAGGTTGATCGAGCGGCGATGCTGGCCGTTCCAGCTCCTGAACGGATAGTGGCACAGCACCAGCAGCATGCCGTCCTGAGTCAGCTCGACATAATCGTGCACGCTTGCCCAGCCGCCCGCCTCGCCAGTGGCCGGCGCGTCGTTATTGCCTCGGACGAGATGCTTGGTGCCGTTCAATTGCGCCAGCAGGCCCTGCACATCGGCCGACCGGCGGGCGACGTCGCCCAGATGCCAGACGATGTCGGTGGCACCCACTACCGCGTTCCAGCCGGCGATGATCGCCGCATCCATCTCGGCCACGCTGGCGAACGGCCGACGATGGATGTTGAGCGTGCGATGATCGCCGAAATGCGTGTCCGCGGTAAAGAACGTCGCCATGCGCGGGGTCAAAGCATCTCGAGCGGGCGGCGCACCTGCGGCCGGGCGAATGCGGCATCGAGCGTCGATAGATCGTCGCTCGACAGGACAAGGTCCCCCGCCGCCCGGTTCTCCTGTACATGCGCGAGCGTGCCCGCCTTGGGGATGGCGATCATCCCCGCGCGGTGCAGCACCCAGGCCAAGGCGACTTGCGCCGGGGTGGCGCCGATCGTCTTGGCGATCTCGGTCAGGGTGGGATCGGTGACGAGCCTGCCTTGTTCGACCGGACTATAGGCCATGGCCGGCATGGCGTGATCATCGAGCCACGCCAGCAGATCGAGTTCCGGCCCGCGCCGGCCGAGATTGTAGAGGATCTGGTTGGTCGCGCAGCCGGTGCCGCCGGCGGCGATCAACTCCTTCATGTCGCCCGTGTCGAAATTGCTGACGCCCCAGTGACGGATCTTGCCCGCCGCCTTCAGCGCTTCCATCGCCTGGACGGTTTCGCCGAGCGGCACCGATCCGCGCCAGTGCAGCAGATACAAATCGAGCCGGTCGGTGCCGAGCCGCTCGAGGGTCCCCTCGCACGCGCGCACCAGTCGTGCGCGCGATGCGTTTTGCGGATAGGCCTTGCTGATCAGGAATATCTGCTCGCGAACCGCCCCCAGCGCCTCGCCGATCAGGGTCTCGGCCGCGCCGTCGCCATACATTTCGGCGGTATCGATCAGCGTCATGCCCAATTCGACGCCAGCGCGCAGTGCGGCGATCTCGCCCGTCCGCTTGGCGGCGCGCTCGCCCATCATCCAGGTGCCTTGCCCGAGTGCTGGGATCTTCTCTCCATCGGGGAGCGTCACGGTCTTCATGGTCGGTCTCGCGTTAGAGCAGTACGCACCCTCAACGCAGGAAACCGCCTTCCGGTTTGCAGCGGACGTAATATCCTGCGCCGCGAACCAATCCAGTTCCCAGGCGAAGGCCAGGCAACAGCGCCCTACCGCTTGCGTGTCAGCTCCCGCATCGCCTCATCCAACCCGGCCAGCGTCAACGGATACATGCGATCCGTCATCAGCTCGCGGATGATGCGCACGCTCTGGGAATAGCCCCATTGCTCCTCGGGTACCGGGTTCAGCCATACCGCGGCCGGGTAGATCGTGGTCATGCGGTGCAACCACACCGCACCCGATTCCTCGTTGAAATGCTCGACCGAGCCGCCGGGATGCGTGATCTCGTAAGGGCTCATCGATGCATCGCCCACGATCACCAATTTATAATCGTGGCCGAACTTGTGCAGCACGTCCCACATCGGCGTACGCTCGGTGAAGCGGCGCCTGTTGTCCTTCCACACGCCTTCGTACGGGCAATTGTGAAAGTAGAAGAATTCGAGGTTCTTGAACTCGCTGGTCGCGGCGGAGAACAGTTCCTCGCACAGTTTGACCCACGGATCCATCGAGCCGCCGACATCGAGGAACAGCAGCAATTTGACCGCGTTGCGCCGTTCCGCGCGCATCACGACGTCGAGCCAGCCCTGCCGCGCGGTGCCGGCGATGGTCGCGTCGATGTCCAGCTCGTCCGCCGCCCCCTCACGCGCGAACTTGCGCAGCCGCCGCAGCGCGACCTTGATGTTGCGGGTGCCGAGTTCCTTGGTGCTGTCGAGATTCTTGAAGTCGCGCTGGTCCCATACCTTCAGCGCGCGCTTGTGCGTCGATTCACCGCCGATGCGCACGCCTTCGGGATTATAGCCGCTATTGCCGTACGGGCTGGTGCCGCCGGTACCGACCCATTTGTTGCCGCCCTGGTGACGTTCCTTCTGCTCCTCAATCCGCTTCTTCAGCGTCTCCATGATCTCGTCCCAGGATCCCAGCGACTCGATCTTTTGCATCTCCTCAGGGCTCAGATACTTGGCCGCGATCGCCTTCAGCCACTCCTCCGGTATCGCCGCATCCTGCGTGCCGAAGGTGGGGGCGATGCCCCTGAAAGCCTTGGCGAAGACCTGATCGAACTTGTCGAGCAATCCCTCGTCCTTCACGTACACCGCGCGCGACAGATAGTAGAAATCCTCCGGCGTACGATCGATCACCTCGGCGTCGAGCGCCTCCAGCAGCAGCAGATGTTCCTTCAGGCTGGCGGGAATGCCTGCCGCGCGGAGCTCGTCGAGGAAGTTGAGGAACATGGCGCCACCTTGGGCGAGCCGTGCGCCGGTGTCGAGCGTCAGTAGGCGTCGATCAGCGCACCGACATAGTCGGGATTGCGGCCGGTCAGCTCCGGTGCGGCGCGGGCGCGGGTGATCCGGCCGGGCGCATCGCGATCGGGAATGCCGTAGATGAAGCCGTTGACCGTATAGATGCTGCTGCCGAGACCGTCACGATCGCGGTACCACACCTTGACCTCGCTCCAGTCGTTGCGGGGTGACACGTCGGTCAACGTCACGTCCTGTTCGGTATGGCCGCGCTCGCCATTCTGGCGCGACCAATTGGCGTGGGTGATCATCAGCACGCGGCGCGTGACGACACGGCTGACCACCGCGACATGGCCGAGCCGCAGCTTCGACGATCTCGCAAAGGCGATCACCGCGCCGACGCGTGGCACCGTTCCGCGCTCGTATTTGCCGTCGGCCTGATCCCACCAGGTCCACGCGTCGCCATAGATCTGGATGCCGGACGCCGCACGCGCAAACGGCACACACTGACCGACATAATCGAGCAGCGACGCGGCGCGAGCCGGCATCGCTACCGTGACCGCACCAATCGCTGCGATGTATAAACACAAATTCCGCATCTGGGCTCCGTGTTACGGGTGCCCCCCGAAACTTGCGTAGCCAGATGTGGTTTAATGTTGCGTTACCACGTTACGGGTGGTCGTGTTTGCCCCTCGCTCTAAGCCAGCCAGGGCAAGCCGCTCAGCCCTTGTTCTGCTGCCGCTTGGCCATGAAGGCGAGGCGTTCGAACAGCATCACATCCTGTTCGTTCTTCAGCAGCGCGCCGTGCAGCGGCGGGATTGCCTTGGTCGGGTCACGATCCTGCAGCACCTCCAGCGGCATGTCCTCGTGCAACAGCAGTTTCAGCCAATCCAGCAACTCGCTGGTGCTCGGTTTCTTCTTCAGCCCCGGCACATCACGCACGTCGTAGAAGATGTCCATCGCCTTGCTGACGAGCATCTTCTGGATGCCGGGGAAGTGGACGTCGACGATCGCCTGCATCGTTGGGCGGTCGGGGAATTTGATGTAGTGGAAAAAGCACCGGCGCAGGAAGGCGTCGGGGAGTTCCTTTTCGTTGTTGCTGGTGATGACGACGATCGGGCGTTCGACCGCGCGAACCGTCTCCTTCGTCTCGTAGACGTGGAATTCCATGCGATCGAGCTCCTGCAACAAATCGTTGGGGAACTCGATGTCCGCCTTGTCGATCTCGTCGATCAGCAGGACGGGCGGCTTGGCGGCCGTGAACGCCTCCCACAATTTGCCGCGACGGATATAATTGCCGATGTCGTGAACGCGCTCGTCGCCCAATTGGCCGTCGCGCAGCCGCGCCACCGCATCATATTCGTACAGGCCCTGCTGGGCTTTCGTCGTGCTCTTCACGTTCCACTCGATCAGCTCGGCACCCACTGCCTTGGCGATCTCATAGGCCAGCACGGTCTTGCCGGTGCCGGGTTCGCCCTTGACCAGCAGTGGCCGGCGCAAGGTGACCGCGGCATTGACCGCGACCTTCAGGTCGTCGGTGGCGACGTAGCTCTGCGTACCTTCAAAACGTTTCATGGCGCCGGGATAGAGGCTTATGCCGCCCCGGCGCAAGCAGGACTAGAGCCTGCCGCGCGCGCTGGCCCGTGCATCGAGCAGGTTCCACAGGCCGCGATGCTGGGCGAGCAATTGCTGCGCGCCGAAGGCCATGGCCCGCTCCACGCCGGGCGATCCGCCAAGCGACATCACCATTGTCTCGATCTCGGCATCGATCGGCAGCACAAGCGGCGGGGGCGTGACGCCGAAGCGCTCGGCCGCGGCATCCAGCGTCCGTCGGATCACCGTCCAGTCGAGCAGCAGGGCGACCACCGCTCCGGTGGCGCAGCCGGCGCGTTCCGACTGGGCGAGCATTTCCAGCGCATGATGCTGGCCGATGATCGCGGCTTCCGATTCCGCCTGGCCCGGCGTGGAAGGCGCATGGCCGGCGGCGGCAACCAGCTGGGCGAGGTAATGGCGTTCGACCGTGAAGGCCTCGGATGCCTCGCGCAGCCAGTCCTGCGCCAGCGGCTGGGCATTGCGGCGCAGTGCATGCTCGATCAGGCCGGGCTGCTGTCCATGTAGCATGCAAAGAGCATGCACGGTATCCGAAAAGTCGCGTGCGACGACGTCACGCGCGGCAAGCTTTCGCGGGATTTCGTGCGCGGCGCTGCCATCGTTGGCGGCAATCGACGCGATCACTCCCCAGCTGCCGTCGTTTCGCGCGAGTCGTGCCATTTCGAAAGCCATGATCCTCCAACCGTGGATTTGGTGCGCCCAATCCGCCCCAAAATTCGTTTGCAACATGGGTCTATACCGAAGCGCGTAAAGACGTGGTGTATGCGGGGTTAAGCTTTCAACCCGCCGCATTCGGCGGGCGATTGGGCGCAGTGATATCCTGCACCAGCAGCGCAATGCCGCGGCGATGCGGCTCAATCGTTAACGTGAGCAGGCCGCCGGTACGCCGGGGCGAAGAAAGGTCGATGGTCTGCGCGACCCCCGCCGCCACGACATGGCGCAGCACCTTCAACAAGATATCCCGTGCGTCCAACGGCACCAAGGTCTCGACGGGTACGCCAGCGGCGACCGAGGCGTCGAAATATGCCCGTGCGGTGCGGCTGGCGGCCACGACGCGTAGATCGCCATCGGCGACCACCACCATGTCGCGGATCAGATCGAGCAAGGCGGCCGGATCCGGCCCCTGGACGTCACGATCGGGCAGGTGCGGCGCCAGCAGGGTCTCCATCAGCTCGATCGAGGTGAGCACGAGCCGCGGCCGTCCGCGGAACATGACATAGACCGGCGCCCGCGCAGCGCGCTCCTGCCAGAGGCCGAAATGCCGCACGAGTTCGGATGCGGTAACGATCTCCGCGCGCGGCGCATCGGACGCAGAAGGGGGGAGGGCGCACATGGCGACAGGCACAAGCGCGCTTTGGCGAAGGCGCGCAAGGCAGCCCGTCCGGAGTGGTGGCAATTCCGCTGCTCCTGCGGGTTTCGGTGCGGGGGCACCGCAATCGCGGAGGGACTGCATCGGCTGGTGCGCGCTTGCATGTCGATCACCGTCCCCCTGACTTGGCGTCTCCATCAAACGAACCAGATGGGCTCGATCAGCTTGACTTCAGCACTTGATTGTGGAACATTTCAGGATCTGAGCGGGGAGTGGAAATGACGAAAAGTTCAAGTGACCGCGTCATGCGGAACGGCAAGCTGCGTTATGGCCCGACCGGGCGCCCTCAGGTGCTGAAGGATTCCGGCTGGCACTGGAACGATGCTGCCGAGGCGGCATTTTTCGATCATCTGGCGGCCAGCTGCAACGTGACGGCGGCGGCGGAGGCGGTAGGGTTTTCGACGCCGACCGTGTATCGATTGCGGCAGACGCGCCCCGAATTCGCGGCGCGTTGGCAGGCTGCGCTCGAACAAGGCTATGCACGGTTGGAACTGGCCTTGCTGAAGGCGGCGGTGGACACGATCGACGATGTGCCGTTCGATGTCGAGCGGCCGACCCCGAAGATGACGGTGGACCAGGCGATGAACGTGCTGCGCGCGCATCGCAACAGCGTGGTGGACAATGGACGCGGCGGTCCTGGAAAGACGGCCCGGCGGCGGAGCCTGGACGAGGTACGGGCGAGCATCCTGAGTAAGGTCGAGGCGATCCGCAGCATGGATGCAGCGCCGGCGGACTCGGAGGCGCGGGGCGGGGATGCGGCGTGATGCCGCTGCAGACCGCGGCGCTGGCTCCTTCCTCGATCTTCTCGACGGGCTCACGCCGGGGCAGGCGGCACGGCTGATCGGCAGCCTGAGCATCGAGGAGGCGGATGCGGCGGATGGCGATTGGCCGAGCTGGGCGCATCGGGGCCATCGCGCGCCCGAGGGCTGTGCCGACGGCACGCCCTGGTCGACCTGGGTGATCAAGGCGGGGCGCGGCTTCGGCAAGACGCTGGCCGGCGCGCAGTGGGTCACCGCGCTTGTCGCCGAAGGCGGCGCGGACTTGCGCGTCGCTTTGGTCGGCGCGACGCTGGACGACGCTCGCCGGGTGATGGTGGAGGGCAGGAGTGGCCTGATCGCGGTTGCCGGCGCGTTGTTGAAGGAGTGGCACCCCTCGCTTCGGCGCCTGACCTTCCGCACCGGCGCCGAGGCGACCTTGTTCTCGGGTGCCAGTCCAGAGGCGCTGCGCGGCCCCGAGCACCATTATGCGTGGTGCGACGAACTCACCAAATGGGAGCGCGCCCGCGACACGTGGGACATGCTGCAGCTAGGCCTTCGGCTCGGCGCCCACCCTCGCGCGCTCGTTACTACAACCCCGCGCGCAGGCCCCGTGCTGCGCGCGATCATGGACGAAAAGGGGACGGTGACGACCGGTGGCGGCACCCGCGCCAACCCACACATCTCGTCCGCCTACAAGGCACGCGTCGAGGCGCTGTATGCGGGCACGAGGCTTGGGCGACAGGAGCTGGACGGGGAACTGCTGCCGGATGCGGCGGGCGCGCTGTGGACGGTGGCGTTGATCGAGCAGGCGCGGGTCGATCGCCACGCCCGCTCAATCCCCGCTCGTGCTGAGCTTGTCGAAGGGCATGCCACAAGCGACGACCTCAAGACTCCGGTTCCGTTTGGGGCATGTCCCCTTCGACTGCCTGCCTGCGGCAGTCGCTCAGGACAGGCTTCGACAAGCTCGGGACGAACGGCGGAGGGGGGCGAGCGGGCGCAGGGTGGAGCGGGGGCTTTCGGCACGGAAGCTCCCCCCTTCACCCGCACGCTCATCGCGGTCGACCCGCCGTCCGGCGACGGCACCTGCGGCATCATCGCCTGCGCCCGGGCAAGCGATCCGCCGAGCGCCATCGCCCACATCCTCGCCGACCACAGTGTCACCGCCCGCTCGCCCGAGGGCTGGGCGCAGGCAGTGGCCGATGCCGCAGCCTGCCACGGCACCCGCGAGGTGGTGGCCGAGGCCAACCAGGGCGGCAAGATGGTCAGGGCGGTGCTGCTCGCCGCGGATCCGGCGTTGCAGGTGCGGCTGGTCAACGCGCGACACGGCAAGAGCGTGCGCGCGGAACCGGTCGCGCAATTATTCGAGGCGGGCAGGGCGCGGCTGCACGGCCGCATGGCCGAGCTGGAGGCGCAACTGCTCGGCATGATCGCCGGCGGCGGCTATGAGGGCCCGGGAACGTCGCCCGATCGCGCCGATGCGATGGTGTGGGGCGTCAGCGAGGTGATGCGCGCGGTGGGTGTGCGGGTGCGGGAGGTTTGAAGGGTGGCGAACACGCGCGCTTGGAAGATGGAACCGATCGTGCGCAAAGGCGTCTCGCCTTTAACATGCTTTAAGCACTGAGACGATTTGGGGGCAGGCATCGATGTCAGTATCCATCTTGAGTAGTTCCGTCGGATCAGGCCACCGCGCCGCCAACAGGGCATCCGATGTACGAACCGTGCAGCACCTGTTCAACCTGGTGGACGGCAACGCGGCGCTTCCCGAAAACGGTCATTGTTCCCCCGCATTGGTCGCCCGCATCGCTCGATTTCAGCGCGACGTCCTGCATTACCCGCACCCCGACAGCCGGGTTGACCCGAATGGCCGCACGATCCAAGTCCTGCTGGCAAATGCGTCGCGAAAGGGGGCTGGCCGCCGTACGCCGACGCCGAGCACCGACACTTCGTGGAGCCAGTGGGCGGCGAGCAAATGGTCGTCGTTGAGCCAGGCGATGGAGGGCGCTTGGTCCTCGTTGTTCGCCGAGCGATCCACCGTGCGGCGGGTGAACAGCCCTACTCCTGGCGGTCGCTCGGCAGGCGCAGGGGCGGTTCCCACACGTGGCAACCCCACCCAAATCGGCGTAACCGATCAGGACTACGTCAATGCCGCGGCACAATTGGGCTCCGGTATAGATCCGCTACTGGTCCGCGCCTGTGCTCAGGTCGAATCGGGCGGCAAATCAGGGTTCGGGCCGGCCGGTCTGCCGATCATCGCCTATGAAGGGCATTGGTTTCAGAAATACACGCATCATCACTATGACGAGACGCATCCGTTGCTTTCTTATCGCTACAAGAAGAAGGCGGGTTGGCAGTGGCAAAAGAACAATAAAGACCAGACCACGGCCTGGAAGACCTTAAACGAGGCGATGGAACTGAATGCCGCGGCGGCGCTGAAGGCCACATCCTGGGGCATGTGCCAAGTGATGGGCTTCAATTATGAGTCGTGTGGGTACAAGGACGTTTTCGCCTTCGTGGAAGCGATGAAACAGGGATCTCTGGGACAATTGCAGGCATTTGTCGGTTATTGCAAAGGCCGTCCCGGCATGATCGCCGCGCTACGGCGCAAGGATTTCGCGGCCATGGCCTATGCCTATAACGGCAAGGATTATGGCGATTACGACAAACGTTTTGAACGCGCCTACAAACGCTTGGGAGGAAAAGTTTAATGCAGGTGAAGTCACTGGCCACGATTGGCCTGATGGTAGCGACGTGGGGATGTGCCGAGCCGGTCGCGGCTGCTGCGGCGCCGCTGCGATCGGGCTTTTATGAAGGGTTCGTGCTGGCGGTGTCACCCTCTGGCCGCGTCGTCGGCCACTTCAACATGGAACAGGGCGACGGTGTAACTAAGCGTTGCATCTTCGACTTCGTCGGACGGGCGAGCGGTAACCAGGCGGTGATCCGCACCGTAGGATCACCGAACCTGAGTGGTCGGATCACCGCAAGTGCGGCCGATGAGGTCATGTTCAGCATGGCGCGCGTCAGGAGCCTGCCCGGATGCGGCCTGGTTCTCCCGCCCGAAGCGGAAGCCGGTAGCGGTGCGGAGCTTGATCAGATCCGCGTGGGTTCTTGGACCGACTTGGCAAAGGTGAGAACCGCACGCGTGGGGTTCAGGGCCGCGCCAGGCGGCCCGGTAGGGCGCGCGTACCTGGTCAAGGGCGATGTCGTCGGGATCGTATCCCGCCAAGGGAATCAGGTCCGGGTCGTCTATCCCTCCGAACGGGACGTCTGGTCGCAAGGTTGGGTATCGGCAGCCGACTTAGCGCCGCTTGCACCCTAACTGCGTCGACTCCAGTAGACAGCCGTATCGCAAGCTTTCGATGCCGTTAGGCGATGAAGCCGATAGCGTCAGTGGGGCGATCGGCTTGCCAGTGGCGGGATGCCGCGGCTGATCTTTGGTCGATGCGGGGCCTAATGCCGCCCGCCGCTGATCAGCAGCCGTTGAGCGCGCGGATCGAGCGGATCAGGTCGCTGCCGCCGCGGTTGGTGAGGCTGACGATCGCGCTGCCGTTGCACCGCGACCGGCCGGCGGCATAGCTGTAGCTGACGCGGTATGCGCCGGGGGACACGGCCACGACTTCCCGAACCTGTACCGGTTCGGCCAGCTTGCCGTAGAAGCGCGTCATCGCTCCGGGGGAGAACGATCCGCTCGCACGCTTTTCGGAGATGATCCGGGCGGATGCGGCGTTGCCGTCGCCCGCGCGCAGTGCCGCGTAGAAGGCGCGGACCGTCGCCTCGCCCGAAGCACCTGATGGGCGCGGGGTGTCGCCCGACGCCTGAGCCGTAGGATCCACGCGGTGGGGACGGTCGGCATCGTCCGTCTTGCGCCCCCGTACCGGCGCCTGCGTGTCTCGCGGCGGCGCGCTGTCGGCTGCCCCGGGGGCGGCTTGGGGCACCGCTTGCGGACGGGGCGGCAGCAGGGGCGCGTCTGCCTGCGCGAGCGCGACCGGTGCTGGCGTATCGCCGCTCTGGTCGATGGCAGGCGGCGGTTGGAACGCGCCGCTCGTCAGGTTGAAGGCCGCCAGACGCGATACGATCGGTTCGGCGCCGCTCAGCTGATAGACGAAGCCGTTGCCGTCGGCCGCGGCCTGCGCCGTATAGCTGACGTCCGCCTGCAGGCGGCGCTCGCCGGCAAAGGCCCGCTCCGCACCGGGCGGGATGTCGAGGATGAAGCGGCCCTTGCAGCCGGTAATGTCCAGCGCAGCATCGCGTCGGTCGACGACGGGGTTCTCCATCCGCGCGGTGGAATAATCCGCCAGTGTGTCGAGGTTCGCACGGTCGCCTCGGTAGCGGGCAGTGGCCTGGTCGAACAGCAGGCCTTTCAGCCGATCATAGGCGACCGACGAGGCGCAGCGGGCCTGTTGCCGCTTCGCTTCGGCGCGGATGCGGCCTGGTTCCTGCCGATCGTTCGGCTCGATCTTGCCGCAGCCACCCAGTCCTACCGCAAGCGCCAGAATAGCGGCGCCTGCGGGCGAAAAACTTTTGCTGAAGCGCATCGTGCCTGATCCCCCGTTCAGGCTGTCCAACGCGGGACCCGCCTTACTGATCCAGGAACGAGCGCATTTTCCGGCTGCGGCTGGGATGTTTCAGCTTGCGCAGCGCCTTGGCCTCGATCTGGCGGATGCGCTCGCGCGTCACCGAGAATTGCTGGCCGACTTCCTCCAGCGTGTGATCGGTGTTCATGCCGATGCCGAAGCGCATCCGCAGCACGCGTTCCTCGCGCGGGGTGAGGCTAGCGAGCACGCGGGTGACCGTTTCCTTGAGGTTGGCCTGGATCGCGGCATCGACCGGGATGACCGCATTCTTGTCCTCGATAAAGTCGCCGAGATGCGAATCCTCCTCGTCGCCGATCGGCGTTTCGAGGCTGATCGGCTCCTTGGCGATCTTCATCACCTTGCGGACCTTTTCGAGCGGCATGCTCAGGCGTTCGGCCATTTCCTCGGGCGTGGGCTCGCGGCCCTGCTCGTGGAGGAATTGGCGGCTGGTGCGAACCAATTTGTTGATCGTTTCGATCATGTGGACCGGGATGCGGATCGTGCGGGCCTGGTCGGCGATCGAGCGCGTGATTGCCTGGCGAATCCACCAGGTCGCATAGGTGCTGAACTTGTAGCCGCGGCGATATTCGAACTTATCGACCGCCTTCATCAGGCCAATATTGCCCTCCTGGATGAGATCCAGGAACTGCAGGCCGCGATTGGTGTATTTCTTGGCGATCGAGATCACCAGCCGCAGGTTCGCCTCGACCATTTCCTTCTTGGCGATGCGCGCCTCGCGCTCGCCCTTCTGGACCATGTTGACGATGCGGCGGAACTCGCCGAGCGACATGCCGGTCGCCTGGCTGATGTCGGCGATCTCGCCGCGGATGCGGTCGACCGAATCCGTCTCGTTGGCGACGAAGGCGGTCCATTTCTTGTCGAGCTTGCCGAGGTTCGGGATCCACTGCTCGTCCAGCTCGTGCCCGATATAGCGGTCGAGGAAATCCTTGCGCGGCACCTTGTGGCGCTCGGCGAGACGCAGCATCTGGCCGCCAAGCGCGGTTAGGCGCCGGTTGAAGGCATAGAGCTGATCAACGAGATATTCGATCTTGGCATTGTGGAACTGGACGCTCTCGACCTCGGCGGTGAGTTCCTCGCGCAGCTTGTGATACTTGCGCTCGTCGGCCGCCGACAGTTCACCACCGGCGCCCATCGCTTCCAGGCGCTGCTGCTGCACCTTGCTGAACTTCTTGTAGAGAGCGGTGATGCTGGCGAAGCGCTCGAGCGCGATCGGCTTGAGCTGCTCTTCCATCTGCGCGAGGCTGAGGGTGTTGTCCTCCTCCTCGTCATCGGACGGGCGCGGCGCGCGCCGCTCCTGCATCGAATCCTCTTCCTCTTCGGCGGGCGCCTCCTCGGGCTCTTCCTCTTCCTTGAAGCTGGGGCCCGCGGTCTTCTCGCTGATCTCGCCGCCGCCCTCGGCATCGTCCTCGGTGAGCGATTCGGGGGCGGGGTCCTTCGACAGCATGGCGTCGAGATCCATGATCTCGCGCAGCTGCATCGTGCCTTCGTTGAGCGCGGTCGACCAATCGATGATCGCGTTGAAGGTGATCGGCGATTCGCATAGCCCCAGGATCATCGTGTCGCGGCCGGCCTCGATGCGCTTGGCGATGGCGATCTCGCCCTCGCGCGACAGGAGCTCCACGGCCCCCATCTCGCGCAGGTACATGCGCACCGGATCGTCGGTGCGATCGATAACTTCCTTCTTCTTGACGTCCAGCTGCTGAGGACCGTCGTCGGACACGTCAACCGATTCGACATCGTCTTCCTCGGCCGGCTTCTCGTCGCCTTCTTCGCCAGCCTCGTCATTCTCGACGATGTTGATGCCCATCTCGCTGAGCGACGCGCTGAAATCTTCGATCGCGTCGGGCGAGGTCTCGCCCTGGGGCAAGGCTTCGTTCAGCTGATCATAGGTGATGTAGCCGCGCTTCTTGGCGCGCGCGACCACCTTCTTGATCGACGCATCGTTCAGGTCGATCAGCGGTGCATCGCCGGTTTCAGTCGTTTCGGCAGCATCCGCCATGTCGGTCTTCGCCATCAATTGCCCTCAGCACTAAATACCCTGGCGTCTTCGTTCGCCTGCACCAGATTGGCAAGCCGAGCGTCGAGCGCCTGTTGTTCCTTCACCAGCGCGATCTGTCGTTCGAATGCTTCGTTCGAATAACGCGCCTGCATCTCCGCCGTTGCATCGGCCAATGCCGCATCCACCTCCGGCCGCGCCACCAAGATCGCGATCGCCTCGTCGAGGTCCTCACGCGCCCGTGCCGGTTCCGCATCCTTCTGTGTGAAGGAGCAGGAAAGTTGATCGGCCCGCAACAAGTCGTGCGCGATTATATCAAAACCAGATGCGGCCAATATGGTGAGAACGCCGTCACTATCAAGCGTCTTCCCCGAATGCATGTCTTCAACCGCCAGATCGACCACCGCCTCGAACAATTTTCCCAGCGCACCGTCCGCCATCTTGAGGCTGCCAAGCACTTCCATGTGGCGGGCAATCTCCGCCGGGTGGCGGATCAAGCCGGCGAGTACCGCCTTGGCGAGGATGCGGTCGATCCCCCCGGCGCGAACGCCCTTCACACCCTCGCCGACCGGGCCGGGCGGCGCCTTCCACGGCTGGCCGGGCTTGCGCTGCCCACGTGGCTGCGGGGTGAAGGGACGGAACGGCTCGCGCTTGCGAGTATAGAGATCGTCGTAACGGCGGCGGAACTCGGCGATGTATTCGTGTTTGACGTTGGCGTCGACGATGTGGCCGGCGAGTTCGTTGAGACGGTGCTTCAAGCCCGCTTTCTGCTCGGGCGTGTCGAGCGGCTCGAGCGCGAGTTCGTGCGTCCACAGCTTGTCGACCAGCGGGTCGGGCGTCTTGAGCAGGGCTTCGAATGCGGCGGGACCCTTCAGGCGCACCAGGTCGTCCGGGTCCTGGCCCTGCGGCAGGGTGACGAAGGCGAGGCTGCGGCCGGGGCTGAGCATGGGGAGCGCGCGGTGCGCGGCGCGGATCGCCGCCTTCTGCCCGGCGCTGTCGCCGTCGAGACACAGGATCGGCACGTCGCTCATCCGCCAGAGGCGTTCGAGCTGCGCCTCGGTGAGCGCGGTGCCGAGCGGCGCGACCGCTTCCTCGAACCCGGCCTGGGCTAGTGCGATGACGTCCATATAGCCCTCCACCACCAGCACGCGGCCGCTCTTGCGCGCAGCGGGTCCGGCGCGATCGAGATTGTAGAGCGTGCGGCCCTTATCGAAGAGCGGCGTCTCGGGCGAGTTCAGATATTTCGGCTCACCGTCGCCGATGATGCGGCCGCCGAACGCGACGGTGCGGCCGCGGGGGTCGCGGATCGGAATCATCAGACGACCGCGGAAGCGATCGTAGGGGGTTTTCTGTTCTACCGAGATGAGCAGCCCGGCCTCGATCAGCAGCGGGTCGCCATAGTCCTTGAGCGCGTCCTTGAGCTTGCCGCGCGAATCGGGCGCGTAGCCGAGCGCGAAGGCGCGGGCGGTTTCCGGCTTGATGCCGCGTTTTTCGAGGATCGAGCGCGCTTCGCTGCCCGCAATGCCGTTCAGCTGGTCGGTGAACCAGGTGGCGGCATCCGCGCAAGCTTCGTGCAGGCCCTTGGCGGCTTCGGCTTTCTCCGCCGCGCGGGGATCCATTGCGGGCAATTCCATACCCGCGGACTGGGCGAGCTCCTTCACCGCATCCATGAACGGCAGGCCCTGCTGGTCGGTCAGCCAGCGGATCGCGTCGCCGTGCGCGCTGCAGCCGAAGCAATGGTAGAAGCCCTTGTCGTCATTGACGTAGAAGCTGGGGGACTTTTCGTTGTGGAACGGACAGCAGGCGCGAAACTCGCGGCCGGCTTTTTGCAGCTTGGTGGTGCGGCCGATCAGGCTGGAGAGGAGCGTGCGGGCACGGAGCTCGTCGAGGAATTGGGGGGAGAGGGTCATTAACGCCCCTGTTCGCAAGGGCGTGCGACAAAGCTCCCCTCCCGCTTGCGGGAGGGGTTGGGGGTGGGCAGTGCCGCTAACGCTGTGCTGATCGCATGTACGACACCTGCGAGGTTGTTTGTGACATCGCTATTCTGGAAGCGCAGGATCGTTATCCCGCGCGAGCGTAGAAAAGCCTCGCGTTTCGCGTCGCGCTCCATCGTCAAATCGTGGCTATAGCCGTCGAGTTCGATCGCCAGCATGGCACTACGTGACAGGAAGTCGCAGATATACGGACCGACCGGCATCTGGCGGCTGAACTTCCAACCGAGCTTGCTGGCGTGGATGGCGCTCCACAATTTTCGTTCGGCCGGCGTGGCCTCGTTGCGGAGTTGTTGCGCGCGGGTTGTTGGTCGGCGCACCCCTGCTACCGTTCCCACCCCCGGCCCCTCCCGCAAGCGGGAGGGGGGAAGAAGAGGGCTTTCTTCGCTCATTTAGCTCAGCGCCGCCTTCACCAAGCCGCTCGCCTTGCTCATGTCGAGCTCGCTCGCATGCCTGGCCTTCAGTTCCGCCATCACCCGGCCCATGTCTTTCATGCCAGCCGCACCCAGTTCCGTCTTGATCGACTCGATTGCGGCGGTGGTTTGCGCCTCGTCCATCTGCTGCGGCAGGAAGCGTTCGATCACGGCGACCTCCGCGCTTTCCGCGTCGGCGAGTTCCTGGCGGCCGCCCTTCACGTACATATCGATCGATTCGCGGCGCTGCTTGACCATCTTCTGCAGCACTTCGATGACCAGCGCATCGTCATCGTCGGGCGCCTTGCCGGTGCGGGCCTCGATGTCGCGATTCTTGATCGCGGCCTGAATCAGGCTGACGGCGTTCCGCGTCGCCTTGTCGCCGGCCTTCATTGCGGTGATCTGTGCGGCCTTGATGTCGTCTCGAATCATTCTACGTCCTTCTGTCACGGGCGCGGTCTAGCCGGTTTAAGCGATTGACGCATCCCGCCCACGTCTCTAGCCAACGCCGCTTAGCGACATCGACAACGAGAAGGAGTGCCCGCCGACATGGCCGACACCAAGCCTATTGCCATGCCTGCCAAGGCTCCGGACGGCGCGACCGGCGTGCTGGTGCTGGCGAGCGGCGACGTGGCGTGGGGGCGCGGGTTCGGCGCCGAAGGGTCTGCGGTCGGCGAAGTGTGCTTCCACACCGCGATGACCGGCTATCAGGAGGTGATGACCGATCCGTCCTTCGCCGGACAGATGGTAACCTTCACCTTCCCGCATATCGGCAATGTCGGGGCGAACCCGGACGATCTGGAGGCGAACGACCCGCATGCGCTCGGCATCATCGTGCGCGAGGACGTGACCGAGCCGTCGAATTTCCGCTCGGTCGAGCGGCTGGATTCCTGGATGGCGGCGCATGGGCGGATCGGATTGTCGGGGATCGACACGCGGGCGCTGACCAAGCGGATCCGCGTCGGCGGCGCGCCGAACGGCGTGATCGCGCATTCGGCAAGCGGCACGTTCGATATTCCGGCGCTGCTGGCACAGGCGCGAGCCTGGCCCGGGCTGGAGGGAATGGATCTGGCCAAGGACGTGACGGCGGAGACGCATTACGGCTGGGAAGGCGGCGTTTGGCGGCTTGGGTTCGGGTATGGCGCGTCGTCCCCCCTCCCGCTTGCGGGAGGGGCCGGGGGTGGGGACACTTCAATGGACGCTACGCCCGTGGATAGCCCCACCCCTGACCCCTCCCGCAAGCGGGAGGGGGATGAGCGCCCCCATGTCGTCGCGATCGATTATGGCGCCAAGCGCAACATCTACCGCAATCTCGCCGCGGCGGGGGCGAAGGTCAGCGTGTTGCCGGCGACCGCGACGTATGACGAGGTGATGGCGCTCAAGCCCGACGGCATCTTCCTGTCCAACGGCCCGGGCGATCCCGCGGCGACCGGTGACTATGCGGTGCCGGTGATCCAGCAACTGCTCGAAACGCGCATTCCGCTGTTCGGCATCTGTCTCGGACACCAATTGCTGGCGTTGGCGGTAGGCGCGCAGACGACCAAGATGTTCCAGGGTCATCGCGGCGCCAACCATCCGGTCAAGCGCCTGTCGGACGGGGTGGTCGAGATCACCAGCATGAACCACGGCTTTGCGGTGCGCGGCGAGACGCTGCCGGCGACGGCGCGGGAGACGCATGTGTCGTTGTTCGATGGCAGCAATGCCGGGTTCGAACTGACGGATCGGCCGGCGTTCAGCGTGCAATATCATCCCGAGGCTAGCCCCGGGCCGCAGGACAGCCTGTATCTGTTCGAAAAATTCGTCGGTAATCTGAAGGTGGCATCATGACTCTTCCCGAAGTGGATCAGGCACGGCTGGATGCCGAATGGGCCGCCGACAAGGATGTGCTCGCCAGCCTGCGCGAGAATGGCGACCGCGCCGAGATCGTGCGCCCGATCGATGTCAGCTTTCGCGGCGACGAGGAGGCACTGGATCGGCTGGAGGAGAGTGCAAGCGAGCTTGGCTTCGAGGTGATCGAGCGGGAAGAGGACGAGGAAGGCGAAGTGTCTTTGTTCCTCGGCTGCGAGCAGGCCGCCGACGAGGAGTCGATCAAGGCGCTGACCTTGCGCTGCCTGCAGATCGAATTGCTGTACGACGTGGAATATGACGGCTGGGGCTGCACCGCCGAGGATGGAACCGAGTAACAATGCCTAAGCGTACCGACATCTCCTCCATCCTCGTGATCGGCGCGGGGCCGATCGTGATCGGCCAGGCGTGCGAGTTCGATTATTCGGGCACGCAGGCGATCAAGGCGCTGCGCGAGGAAGGCTATCGCATCGTGCTGGTCAATTCGAACCCAGCGACGATCATGACCGATCCTGACCTCGCCGATGCCACCTATGTCGAGCCGATCACGCCGGAGATCGTCGCGAAGATCATCGCCAAAGAACGGCCGGACGCGGTGCTGCCGACGATGGGCGGGCAGACCGCGCTGAATACTGCGCTGGCGCTGTTCAACGACGGTACGCTGGAGAAATACGGCGTGCAGATGATCGGCGCGGATGCCGAGGCGATCGACAAGGCGGAGGACCGGCAGAAGTTTCGCGAGGCGATGGACCGCATCGGGCTGGAAAGCGCGCGCTCGGGCATCGCGCACAGCGTGACCGAAGCGTTCGAGGTGCTGGAGCGCACCGGGCTGCCGTCGATCATCCGGCCGTCGTTCACGATGGGCGGATCGGGCGGCGGCATTGCCTACAACCGCGAGGAATTCGAGGCGATCGTGCGCTCCGGGCTGGGTGCGTCGCCGACCACCGAGGTGCTGATCGAAGAGTCGCTGCTCGGGTGGAAAGAATATGAGATGGAGGTCGTGCGTGATCGCAACGACAATTGCATCATCATCTGCTCGATCGAGAATATCGATCCGATGGGCGTGCATACCGGCGACAGCATCACCGTCGCGCCGGCGCTGACGCTGACCGACAAGGAATACCAGATCATGCGCAACGCGAGCATTGCGGTGTTGCGTGAAATCGGTGTCGAAACAGGCGGTTCCAACGTGCAGTTCGCGGTCAATCCGAAGGATGGCCGCTTGATCGTGATCGAGATGAACCCGCGCGTGTCGCGTTCTTCGGCGCTGGCCTCGAAGGCGACCGGCTTCCCGATCGCCAAGGTCGCGGCCAAGCTGGCGGTCGGCTATACGCTGGACGAGATCACCAACGACATTACCGGCGCGACGCCGGCGAGCTTCGAGCCGACGATCGATTACGTCGTCACCAAGATCCCGCGTTTCGCGTTCGAGAAGTTCAAGGGCGCGGAGCCGATCCTCTCGACCGCGATGAAGAGCGTCGGCGAAGTCATGGCGATCGGGCGCAATATTCACGAAAGCCTGCAGAAGGCGTTGCGTGGCCTGGAGACGGGGCTCAGCGGCTTCAACATGATCGAGCATCTGGTCGGTGCACCGCGCGCCGAGATCGAGGCGGCGCTGGCGCGTGCCACGCCGGACCGGTTGCTGGTCGCGGCGCAGGCGTTGCGCGAAGGCTTCACGGTCGCCGAGGTGCATGCGATCGCCAAGTTCGATCCGTGGTTCCTCGAGCGGATCGTGGAGATCATCCGCGCCGAAGACCAGGTGTGCGCCAGCGGATTGCCGATCGACGCTGCGGGAATGCGCCGCCTGAAGTCGATGGGCTTCAGTGACAAACGGCTCGCCTATCTGGCGCTGCAATCGGCCAATCTGCGCGGCAATGCGCGTGGGATCGCACGGGGCTCTGGGTTGATCCACGATGCCGTCGTGGCGATGACGGGCGGCGTGACCGATGACGAGGTGCGCGCGCTGCGTCACCGGCTCGGCGTGCGCCCGGTGTTCAAGCGCATCGATACCTGTGCGGCGGAGTTCGACGCAAAGACGCCGTATATGTATTCGACCTATGAGGCGCCGAGCTTCGGCGAGCCGGAATGCGAGAGCATGCCGAGCGCGCGGCGCAAGATCGTCATCCTGGGTGGCGGGCCGAACCGGATCGGGCAGGGGATCGAGTTCGACTATTGCTGCTGCCATGCCTGCTTCGCATTGGGGGACGCCGGGTACGAGACGATCATGGTCAATTGTAATCCGGAGACCGTGTCGACCGATTACGACACGTCGGACCGGCTGTATTTCGAGCCGCTGACGGCAGAGGACGTGCTGGAGATCCTGCACACCGAGCAGCAGAATGGCACGCTGGTCGGGGTGATCGTGCAGTTCGGCGGGCAAACACCGCTCAACCTGGCGCGCGCGCTGGAGGCGGCGGGGATCCCGATCCTGGGCACGTCACCGGATGCGATCGACCTGGCCGAGGATCGCGAGCGCTTTTCGGCGCTGGTGACGAAGCTCGAGCTGCGTCAGCCGGCCAATGGCCTGGCGCGCAGCCGTGATGAGGCGGTCGCGGCGGCTGAACGGATCGGCTATCCGGTGTTGATGCGGCCGAGCTATGTGCTCGGCGGCCGGGCGATGGAGATCGTCGACTCGCTCGAGCAGCTCGACAATTATATCGCGACGGCGGTGCGCGTGTCGGGCGACTCGCCGGTGCTAATCGATCAATATCTCCGCGATGCGATCGAAGTGGATGTCGACGCGATCTGCGACGGCACCGATGTAACGGTCGCCGGCGTGTTGCAGCATATCGAGGAAGCCGGCGTGCATTCGGGCGACAGCGCCTGCTCGATCCCCCCGTATTCGCTGTCGGACGAGATTATCGCCGAGATCGAGCGGCAGACGGTGGCGCTGGCGCACGCGCTGTCGGTGGTCGGGCTGATGAACATCCAGTTCGCCGTGAAGGACGGGCTGGTATATCTTATCGAGGTCAATCCGCGGGCCAGCCGCACGGTGCCGTTCGTCGCCAAGGCGATCGGGGCGCCGATCGCCAAGATTGCGGCGCGCGTGATGGCAGGCGAGAAGCTGGCCGACCTGCCCAAGATCGACCGGCACATCGATTACTATGCCGTGAAGGAAGCGGTGTTCCCGTTCAACCGCTTCCCCGGCGTCGATCCGGTCTTGTCACCGGAAATGAAGTCGACCGGCGAAGTGATGGGCATCGATACCAATTTTGCGATCGCCTTTGCCAAGGCCGAGCTTGGCGCGGGGACGGTGTTGCCGAAGTCGGGCACGGTGTTCGTGTCGGTAAAGGAAGGCGACAAGTCGGTGATCCTGCCGGCGGCGCGGCTGCTGGCGGAGCAGGGCTTCCGCATCGTCGCGACGGATGGCACCGCGGCGTTCCTCACCGCAAACGGTGTGGCGGTGGAGCGCGTCAACAAGGTGGCGCAGGGGCGGCCGCACATCGTCGACAAGATGAAGGACGGTGCGATCGATCTGGTGTTCAACACCACGGAGGGCTGGCAATCGCTGAAGGATTCGCAGCCGATCCGCGCCGCCGCTTTGGTGCAGAAGATCCCGCATTTCACTACAGCGGCCGCCAGCGTCGAGGCGGCGCAGGCAATCGTGGCGCTGGACAACCATGACCTTGAAGTACGGCCGCTCCAATCCTATTATTCGCACTCGCACAACTGACCCCGAAATCGATACAAGTGCGGGCAGGTCCGATAAGGACCGGCCGAATGGGGCAATGGACGAAGGACGAAAAGGGATGGCGACCGTCGAAAAGATGCCGATGCTGCAGGAAGGCTATGAGAAGCTGAATGCGGACCTTAAACGGCTGAAGGCGGAACGCCCGACCATCGTCGATGCGATCGAGGAAGCGCGCGCGCATGGCGATCTGTCCGAAAACGCCGAATATCATGCTGCCAAGGAGCGGCAGGGACAGATCGAGGCATCGATCAGCGATATCGAGGATAAGCTGAGCCGCGCGCAGGTGATCGACCCGCGCGACTTGTCCGGCGACAAGGTGGTGTTCGGCGCGACGGTGACGTTGCTCGACGAAGACGACAAGCCGGTGACGTACCAGATCGTCGGCCAGACCGAGGCGGACGCCAAGGGCGGCCGCATCTCGTACAATTCGCCACTCGGCCGTGCACTGATCGGGCGCAAAATCGACGAGGAAGTCGAAGTCACCGTGCCGTCGGGCGACCGCTGGTATTCGGTTTCCAAGATCGAGTTCATCTAAGCTGGGCAGCGGGATCCACCTGCCACGCGGGCGCTTCACCGACGCATTGATTGCGGTCGCGGTGTTCGCAGCGCTGTTCCTGGCGGCCGCCGTCGGGTTGGACCTGGCGGCGATCGGCTTCGGGTTCATCCCGGCTGAGTTCGTGGGCGGCGGCTGGAGCAACGACCCGCTGCGTTCCTGGGCGTCGCCGCTGATGTCGGCATTCATCCCGCGTGACGTGCTGTCGGTGGTGTTCGATCTGGTATTTCTGCTCATCGCGGGGCGGTTCGTCGAGAAGGCAATCCGTCCCGCCGGGCTGGCGATTGTACTGATCGCGGGCATCTATCTCGGGGCGGCGTTGCGGCTGATCCTGACGCCCGCATCGGCCATCCCCAGCGCCGGGCTCGACCCGGCGATGTTCGCGGTGATCGGCGCCTATTTCATGCTCTATGGCTTGCCTGCTGCACTGCCCGTGGGCCGAGGCCAGACGCGCCAGGTTCAGATCGCGATGCTGGCCGGCATCTGGTTCGGCATCCAGGCGGTGTTCGCGCTGGTTGCCCAGAATTTCGAAATGTCGGTCACGTTCGTGGAGCCGCTCGGCGGATTGCTGGCGGGCGTGCTGCTGGCGCGGCCGTTGCTGAGGTGGCAGTTCCGGCGGGCTTGAGCCCGTCGCGCGCAATCCCAAGCTAATCTGGTCGTCTTGAGCTTGTCGAAGGGCGTGTTTCGGGCACGTGCTTCGGCAGGCTCAGCACGAACGGAGTAGAATAAGGTGGGCTGTTTCAGGTGGGGTCGCCTGGGCCCACCAAGCAGCTTGCGACAAGCATCAGGCTTCTCGGGTAGAGCGTGCGGCGCGGTGGACCCCGGAACAAGTCCGGGGTGACGACTGTGTTTAAGAAACTGCTATTTTCAAAGGTGCGATCGGAACAAGGCTGGACTGTGCCAACTCGCGCTTAGCCGCCCAGCTTGGCGATTAGATCGGGCTGCACCAAGCGGTGGAGGTGAACGACGACATACTTCATCTCGGCATCGTCGACGGTACGCTGGGCAGCAGCACGCCAGGCTTTTTCGGCGCTTTTATAGTCGGGGAACATGCCGACGATCTCGATCGAGTCGAGATCGTCGAAGTCCAGCGTACGCGGATCGCTGACGCGGCCGCCGAAGACGAGGTGGAGCTTGTTCATGATCGTGATTCCTGGGGAAAAGAGTCACGACCGGCCTTAGCGTCGGCAAGCGCGGGCGGCTAGTCCGTGGAGCTTGCTTCCGCCTTCTTGGCGTTTGCATTGGTGATCGCCGCAGTGCCCGCGGTCACGAGTGCGGTAAGCACACCGCCGACGAGCTTGCCTGCCTGATCGCTCATCGCACCGCGGCTGAGGCCGAGCGCGCCGAGTTCGGCAAGGCCGGTCTGCTTGGCGTTGTGCAAGGCGCCGGTCGCGGTGGTGCGCAGCTTGACGCCGACCGGCGCGAGCATCTGCACTTCGCGCTGGCTGCGCGGCAGCAGCGCGCCGGCAAGCGCGCCGAGTGCAAGGCCGCCGACGAGCACGGGAAGCGGGTTGGCATCGATCACCTGTGCGGTGCGGTCAGCGGCATCGCGCGCGCCATCCAGCGTACGATCCAGTGCCTTGTTGGCCGCGGCCAGGGTCTTGTCGACCGTGCCCTTGGGGGCTGCCGGAGCCTTGCCTTGCGTGTCGGACTGCGTGGCGGCGCCAGCGGCGGCATGTGACTTGGTCTGCTGGTTCATGATGACTTCCTTTTCGCGGCACGCGGCCGGTCTTTGATCGAGCTTTCGGGGATCAAACTCGTAGAGGGGGCGGGGGTTGCATCGGGCTTGCGCCGCAGGAACAACCGGGCGATCGGGCGGCGCAGCAGATACAGCAGCACGGCAGTGCATGCGCCCGCAAGCGGCAAAGGATAGCGCCTGGCGGTATCCACGCCGTCGCGGACGAGATCCTGCCGTTTGCCGCGCAGCGTTTGCGCAACTTCCTGCACCAGGGCCGCCGGGGCGAACCGCGCCTGTGCCGTGGCGACAGTCAGGGCGAACTGACGGCGTGCGACGGCGGCCTGAAACTCGGCGGCGGCGATGGACGAAGGCTGATCGGTCATCGTGCCGCGTCGCCCGCCAGCAGCTTACTGACCCGTCCACTCGCCAGCCAGCCAAGCAAGCCGGCAATGACCAGCGTGCCCAGAACCACGATCGCCGTCGCCCAGCCGGGGCCGACCAGCGTCTGGATGGTCAGGATCAGCCCAACCAGCAATGCGATGATCGCCGCATTGACCAGGATCAGTGCGGTGACACCGAAGATGGCGATCGTCTTGGCCTGGGCGAGCCATGACACCGATTTCGCGCGGTACAGCGTGATCTCGGCGGTTACGACCGCCCTTGCGTCGGCAACCAGACGTGACACCAACGCGCCGATGCTTTTCTGCCCGGACGACGGCACCACTATCCAATCTCCCGCATCAATGTGATCAGGCCTGATCGTCGGTTTCGGCATTGAGGCCGGACTGGACCAAGCGGATCAGCACGAAGCCGAGCGCTGCGGCGGTGCCGATGGCAATCGCCGGGCTCTTCTTCACGAAACCACTGGCATCGGCGATCAGCTCATCGATGTTCTTCGCCTTCAGCGATTCCGAAAAGTCGGTGACGGTCTCGGCGGCGGTGCGGGCATATTGACCATATTGGGTGCCGACCTTCTCATCGACCGTGCCTGCTGCGTCGTGCATCATCTGCGCGAGCTCGTCGAGCGCTCCGCCGGCGCGCGATTTGCCGTCTTCGACGTAACCCTTGGCCCGCTCGCCGACATTCTTGGTCAACAAGGCGGCACTGTCCTTGAGCGTCTGTGCTGCACTCGAGGCGGCAGAGCTGGCGCCCGCGGTGCTGCTGCTGGCCGAGCTGTCGGCCGAACTGCCGTTGCTGCTGGCGGACGACGCGCTGGCGGTATTCTTGGCGCCGCCGGTATCGGCGGCATCCGCGCTCTCGAATTCGACATCGTCGCCGTCGAGCTCACCCGCGGGCTCGAACGTCGTCGC
Source organism: Sphingomonas endolithica (assembly GCF_025231525.1). Lineage (NCBI taxonomy): Bacteria > Pseudomonadati > Pseudomonadota > Alphaproteobacteria > Sphingomonadales > Sphingomonadaceae > Sphingomonas > Sphingomonas endolithica. Next base: position 813,279 of record NZ_CP103057.1, on the reverse strand, counting down.
GGCCGGCGGCGTCTCCGCGGCTGTATTCGTGTCGATGTTGTCGTTCGGTTTGTCGTTCTGGTCGGCCATCTTGCGCCCTTTCGATTGTTAACCGGGTCAACTTGCCGCACGCGGCGCGGTTCCATCATGTCGCTGAATTGCCGATCCACGCGATAGCCGATAGACGGCTGCGACAACGCCGACCCGGCCAGAGTTAGAAGGATCGTTCCGTGACCGCAATCATCGACCTGCATGCCCGTCAGATCATCGACAGCCGCGGCAATCCCACGGTGGAGGTGGACGTGATGCTGGAGGATGGCAGCTTCGGCCGCGCCGCCGTGCCCTCCGGCGCATCGACCGGTGCGCACGAGGCGGTCGAACGGCGCGATGGCGGCGCGGCGTGGCTGGGCAAGGGCGTGCAGGGCGCAGTCGATGCCGTGAATGGCGAGATCGCCGAGGAAGTGGTCGACATGGATGCCGAGGACCAGTCCGATATAGATCGTGCGATGATCGAGCTGGATGGTACCGAGAATAAGGGCCGTCTCGGCGCGAACGCGATCCTGGGTGTCAGCCTGGCGGTCGCCAAGGCAGCGGCGGATGCGCGCGGGCTGCCGCTGTATCGCTATGTCGGTGGCGTCTCGGCGCATGTGTTGCCGGTGCCGATGATGAACATCATCAATGGCGGCGAACATGCCGACAATCCGATCGACTTCCAGGAATTCATGATCGTGCCGGTCGGCGCGGACGATCTGTTCGAGGCCGTGCGGTGCGGGTCGGAAATCTTCCACACGCTCAAGAAGGGGCTGCACGACCAGGGGCTGGCGACGTCGGTCGGCGACGAGGGCGGCTTTGCGCCGAACATCGCCAGCACCAGCGCGGCGCTCGACTTCATCATGCAGTCGATCGAGAAGGCCGGGTATACGCCGGGCGACGACGTGATGATCGCGCTGGATTGCGCGGCGACCGAATTCTTCAAGGACGGGCGCTACAACATCTCGGGCGAGAACCGCATCCTGGAAAGCGGGGAGATGGCCGAATATCTCGCCGATCTCACGCGGCGCTACCCGATCTTCTCGATCGAGGACGGCATGGCAGAGGACGATTGGGCAGGCTGGAAGGCGCTGACCGATCTGGTGGGCGACAAGGTGCAGTTGGTGGGCGACGACCTGTTCGTCACCAACCCCAAGCGCCTGAAGCGCGGCATCGACGACAAGATCGCTAATTCGATCCTGGTGAAGGTCAATCAGATCGGTACGCTGACCGAAACGCTGGAAGCAGTGTCGATGGCCAACCGCGCAGGCTATACCGCCGTGATGTCGCACCGGTCGGGCGAGACCGAGGATTCAACCATCGCCGACCTGGCGGTGGCGACCAATTGCGGTCAGATCAAGACGGGCAGCCTCGCGCGCAGCGACCGGTTGGCCAAGTACAACCAGCTGATCCGCATCGAGGAAGAGCTGGGCGATGCCGCGGTCTATGCCGGCCGGGGCGTGTTGCGCGGCTGATTTCGCCCCAGATGGTTGAAAACGCTTGCTCATAACGCGCGCGACTGCGAGAATCGCACGCGACATGGCCAAGCGTTCTTCCTTCAATATCATGCTGCTCCGCGCGATCGTGCCGGCGCTGGTGGTGATCGTGATTGCGGGGCTGGGCAGCTATACCGTGTTCGGGCCCAATGGCGCGCGCGCTTACGGCGATATCACGCGTCAATTGGCCAAGCGCGACGTGCAGCTGGCCGCGCTGAAGGCGAAGCGCGCCGAGTGGCAAAACAAGGTCGCGTTGCTCGACCCGAAGAGTGCCGATCCCGACCTGGTCGACGAACTGACGCGCAAGAAGCTGAACGTCGTGCACCCGGACGAGGTTATCGTTCCGCTCAACTGAAGCTGGTGGGCGACGCCGAAGCGCCGCCCGCTCTCTTTTTACCGATCCACTAACTGTACGTCGTGCTCTGTGGCGGTGGTCGGGCGGCCGCGGCCGAGGAAGGTCAGCAGGTCGTTGGTGAAGCGGTCGCTCTCCGTCACGGTCAGCCCGTGCGGCGCACCATCGTATTCGACAAGCTGCGACTGCGCGATGCCGCGTGCGGCGGCACGGCCGGTCGGGTCGATCGGCACGGTCTTGTCCGACGTGCCATGGACGACGAGCGTGGGCACGCGAAAGGTGGGCAGCTCGCCACGGAAATCGGTATGGCCGAACGACTGCGCGCAGGCGAGGATCGGCTTGAGGCCGCCCTGCATCGCCAGCCGCCATGCCCAGTCTACCGTCTCGTCGCTGACCGGCGAGGAGATGAAGCCGACGCCGAAGAATTGTTCGAGGAAGGTGCGGAAGAAGCCCGGGCGATCCTTCAGGATGCCGTCGGCGATGCTCTGCAGCTTCTCTTCCGGCACGCCATCGGGATTGTCGTCGGTCTGGAGCATGTAAGGAACCACGGACGAGACCAGGCCGGCGGCGATGACGCCCTTGCCCTCATGACGGCTCATGTAGCGCGCGACTTCGCCGCCACCCATCGAGAAGCCGACCAGGGTGGCGTCCTCCTCCGCGCCGGTTTCCTTCAGGACATCGGCGAGATCGTCGGCAAGCGTGTCGTAATCGTAGCCGGTCCAGGGCTGGTCCGAGCGCCCGAAGCCGCGCCTGTCATAAGCGATCGCGCGCAAGCCGGCATCGGCCAGCGCCATCGCCTGCGCGTCCCAACTATCGGCGCTGAGCGGCCAGCCGTGGATCAGCACGACGGGGCGGCCACTGCCCCAATCCTTGACGTAGAGCTCGGTGCCGTCACGGGTCTTGATATGGGGCATGCGGATACTCCAAGTAGGATGCGGAACTTATCCTAGGTTAACGGCCCGCAACCATCGGGGTTCCTCTTGCTGAGCGCGCTATCGCACCGGGCTGGCGGGCTGCACGTCCTCCGCTTCCTCGCCGCGCGGGTTGCGGATCGAGGGACGCAGGCGGGCAAGGCTGCACAATCCGGCGACGAAGGCCAGGCCGGCCGCGATCAGCGGCGGGACGATGCCGTCGCCGATGTGCAGGGCCAGCAACGCGGCAACGAGCGTCGCACCGGTGGTCTGGCCGACCAGCCGCACGGTGGACACGAGGCCGCCGGCAGCAGCAGCGCGCTCGCGCGGGGCGCTGCCGATGATCAGCCGCGCATTGGGCGGCAGGAACGTGCCGAAGCCCGAGCCGCACAGCGCCATGCGCCAGGCGACGTCGAACAGGCTGGGGTCGGCGGGCATGAAGGCGATCAGCAGCAGTGCGCAGATCGATACGGCCATGCCGATGCCGCCGAGGATGCCGGCGGGCACCCGGTCGGACAGCCAGCCGGCAAGCGGCGCGACGATCATGTTGGTGAGCGGCCAGGGCGCGATCGCCGCGCCGATCATTGCCGGCGTGAAATCGAGCTCTGCCAGCCGGAACGGTGTCGAGAGCAGCAACGTCATCGACGCGATGAACGCCGTATAGGCGCCGATCACCGACAGCGCGAGGACCGGGCGGGCGAGCAGATCGATCGGCAGGATCGGATCGGTCTCGCCTTTCTGGCGCCTGACGAAGGTCACGCCGACCAGCGCGCCGACGAGCACGATCGCCGCCGACACGATCGGGGAATCGCCATGAACTGCGCTTTCAAGGCCGCCTATGACCAGGCCGAACATTGCGGCGCACATCACGGCGCCCAGTACGTCGAACGGCGCGTCGCGCGGCTTGGGATCGGGCAGGGCGCGGCCGAAGGCGAGCGAAAGGCAGGCAAAGGGCACGGCGCTGGCGAATACCCACGGCCAGGGCGCGATCGCCAGGATGAGCCCGCCGATCGTCGGCGCGGCGGCGGCCGAGCTCGAAACGACGACCGAGTTGATGCCGAGGCCACGGCCGAGTTGCTTGGCGGGATAGGTCTGGCGGATCAGCGCGGACGAAACGCTGAGCGCCGCCGCAGCGCCAATCGCTTGCGCGACGCGGACGATAAGCAGGAAGGGCAGACTTTTGGCAAAGAAGCACAGGATCGTCGCTGCCGTGAACAGCAATTGCCCGTATTGATACAGGCGCTTGAGACCGATGCGATCGCCAAGCCCGGCAAAGGGCAGCAGCATCATGACCAGGGTCAGCTGATAGACGGTGACCACGGCAACGACAGCGCTGCTGTCGACCTTCAGGTCGTGCGCGATGGTCGGCAATGCCACGGTGGCAACGGCGCCGTCGATGATGACGAGCGCGGTGCCGCACGAGAGCGCGCCGATCGCCAGCAGGCGGCGGGGGAGGGGGAGGCCGTCGATCATTGCCCGCGATTACGCCTGTCGCTTGCGAGTGCAAGTGATGGCGTGACCCAATTGCCTGGCTGTGATGACTTCACCTCCGACCGTTCGTGTCGAGCGCAGTCGAGACACCTGCGTTTGGGCTCGGTGTCTCGACTTCGCTCGACACGAACGGACAGCGATGAATCAACCAGCGTCGTCACGTGCCAGGAAGCTAGACGCGATTGAAGCGGGTGGCACGGGGGCGGTCAAACCGATTGTAGGGCACACGGGGAAAGCCAAGCCGACGGTTGGTGGCGCACCGCTTAAGTCACTAGGCCGCAACGCCAAGGAAGCGTTGCGGCCCAGCAGTTTACATCAGGCGTTTGCGCCACTCGTTCGGATGTTGCCGTTAACGCCACTCGGGAAGAAGCCGCCCGCCGTCACCGCAGCACGGTTCTGGTAGACCACGTTCAGCACCTGCGGCGCGGTACGCCCCAGGACCAGGCCACCGGCGTCGGTCGGCACGATGTTGGCGGTCGTGGCATTGCCGATATCCTGATCGGTGTCGGTCGTGCCATCCAGCCCATCGCGAGCGTTCGAGATCTGCGTGATGCGGCTGTAGATGGTCGGCACGGTGAGACCGCGACGCCACAGTTCCGACCGGATCACGCCGTCATGGTAGCATTCGGTGGCAAGAATGCCGGCGGATGCCTCCAGGAACGTCTTGGTGGTGATCAGCCGGGCGGACCCGCGATAGGCGGTGACCCCGACATCGGTCAACAGATAGGAGCCAATCAGGAAGTTCTCGTCGTTCAGGTACGGGTCGAAGATATCGTTCGGCCCGATCACCCCCGCAGCGCGAGCGGCGGCAGTGAAGGCGCCGACGGCCGTAGTGGTGCCGACGGTCACGCTGGCGCTGCCCGACAGGTTGATCGCCGGTTGGGCCTGTGCCGCGCTGGCCAAGGTGGTCCTGAGAAAGCCGATATGCGCCAGTTCGTCGGCCGCGATCTCACGGGCATATTGTTGCACCACGGTATCGGTGAACCTGACCGCGCGGGCCGCGCCATCGCCGCTGCCCGTGATCACCGCACCTTGCGTGCCGGTGCCGGTCTGGAGGTTGGCCGGTACCCCCTGGCCCGACACTGCATAGGAATAATAATTCCCCTCCAGATATTCGAGCTGCAGCGCGAAGTTGAGCACGTCGATTTCGCTGACGGCCGTGGTCGGCGTGGGCGACGGCGTGGGGGTGGGTGACGGTAGCTGGATGACCTCGGGATCGTCATTGTCGTCGCCGCATGCTGCCAGCAGCGATAGGCCGCCGGTCATTACCGCCGCACCGCCACACAGGCGAATGAAGTTCCGACGCGCGCTCCGCTGGTGCCCGGCGCGTTCCATCAGGTCCAGAAATTCGATTTGATCTTTCATCGCCCGCCTCCTCAGTTCGCGCCGGAACGGCGAAGCGCCGCGTTCGGATTGTTGGTCCCGTTCGGGAAAAAGCCGCCAGAAGTGACCTGATTGCGGGTCAGATAGGCGATGTTGTGAACCTGCTCGGCGGTGCGACTGAACACGATGCCGTTGGCATCGGTCGGCACGAAGTTGGACGCGAGCCCGAACTGCGTGTCCATAGGCGAGATGCCCTGATCGTCGTCGGCAACGCGCACCGGCGGGCCGGCAGACGTGGCCGTACCATCCAGCGTGTCGCGCGCGTCCGAGATCTTGTCGGCATTGGTGCGCAGCACGGGGACATCCACGCCGCGGCGATAGAGTGCGCCGCGGATGATCCCGGCATGGAACGCCTCGGCCGCGAGCAGGCCGGCCGCTGCGTCGATGATGTCGGGCGTGTTGAGGAGCGGCGATCCGCCTTTGTATGCCGTGACCCCGACATCCTCGAAGATGTAGGCGGCAGTCAGGAAGTTATCGTCGTTGGCATACGGATCGAAGATCCCGCCGGACGCAGTGAGATCGATCCCCGCCGCGGTCGCGGCGGCGGTGAACACTGCAGGCGAGAGATCGATGGCAGGCTGCGATACAGCCGAGGTCGAGAGTAATCTCCGCAGCGAGGCAACGTGTGCGACCTCGTCGGAGGCGATCTCACGGACATATTGGATGACGGCAGGGTCGGTCAGGTTCGCTTTGCGGGCGCCAGTCACTCCGCCTTGCGTCTGCGTGCCAGTGAGCTGGTCTGCGGCCAAGCCCGTTCCACTGAATGCGAAGCTGTAGAACTGCGCCTCGAGATATTCGAGATTGAGCGCGAAGTTCAGAATGTCCGCCTCGCTTGGCGCGGTCTGCGCCATGGCGCGTCCGGAAAGCGCAAGGCCGCCGGTGCCTACGGCTGCTGCGGTGACGGCGAACTTGAAGAAGTCGCGTCGCTCGGTCCGTCGTTGCGCTCGCGCATCGACCATTTGAACCACTTGCTCGCTTTCAGGCATAGTGTCTCTCCCTCCTTGGTCATTCAGGGGGCGGACTTGCTACTTGATTGACCAAAGCCATCCTAAATACGAACCGTCAGAACAAAGGATGCAGTGAACGGCAACTATAAATGACTGATCTAGCGCAATATATTTGGCTCCTGCGGTATAACTCAGATTAATTGACTGTCGCGATCGTCCTGGGTGCAGGCGATTTGTCGCGTCTGTGCCGCGCCGCACAAATTATCATACTATTGAAGCAGTCGAGGTGTTGGCTCTGACAGCAACAACGACGGATCAACTTGTCGCGTGCCAGTAAAATCGTTTTCCGCTGGCACGGAACACTGCTGCAGTATGACGGCTTAAGCGTCTTCGTTCCCGGCGTCATAGGATTCGCGTGCCGAGGCGATGCCGACGAGGTTTTGCAGCGCCCAGGCGCCCAGCAGCCTGACCGGTACGGCCAAGGAGCGCCCGATCTCCGTCAGTTCGTAGTCCACCCGTGGCGGAATGGAGGGCGTGACAGTGCGAGTCACAAATCCGTCGCGCTCCATGTTCCGCAGCGTCAAGGTAAGCATGCGCTGCGAGATCCCGTCGATCCCGCGCTTGAGTTCATTGAACCGATAACCGCGCTCGCATAGCATGATGATGACGAGCACCGACCACTTGTCTCCGATCCGTCCGATCACCTGCGAAACCTTGAGGCAGGTGCCGGTATCGTGGCGGATTGGCTCATCTTGGGGAGCGGAGGCAGTCACATTCATGTGCCTTAGGTATCAACCTTGTGCGTTCTTGTGGGAGGCTTTCGGTAGGCACATACCATAACCGAGGCAACAATCGGAACCTGAAACCCATGAAACTTCTTCACATCGACAGCAGCATCACCGGCGCCCACTCGGTCTCGCGCGAACTCTCCGCGCTCATCGTCGAAAAGCTCGGCGGCAAGCAGGAACATGACGTGACCTATCGCGACCTCGTGGCAGAAGATCTCCCGCACTTGACCGCCGTCACGGCGCCGTCCGCCCACCCGCTGTCGCAGGCCGCGCCGAACCTGGACGAGGCGCAGGCGGCCAAGCGTGCCGAGAGCGATGCGATCTTGAACGAGTTCCTGGCGGCGGACATCGTCGTGATCGGCGTGCCGATGTACAACTTCACACTGCCATCCGTACTAAAGGCCTGGATCGACCGCCTGCTGGTGCCGGGCACGACCTTCAAATATGGCCCGAACGGTCCCGAGGGTCTGGCCGGTGGCAAGCGGATCATCCTCGCGATCGCCCGCGGCGGCATCTATGGCGAGGCATCCGCCCGCGCGTCCGCCGAACATGCCGAATCCTTCCTGCGCGTGGCATTGGGCTTTATCGGCGTCGAGACTATCGAGACCGTCGTTGCCGAGGGTTTGGCGATCGTGGACGTCAAGGACGCGGCGATCGCCTCGGCGCGTGATACGGTCCACCGACTTGCCGCCTGACGTCTGACCGCGCGTCCCAACGAGCGCGGTCTGGCGCTGCGCGGCAAGGTGCCGCGACGAGAAGTGCGCTTGTCTTGGCAAGCGGTCGCACTATCGTCGCGGCATGGCCCGTTTCCCCTTCTTCCAGCGCGTGTCGCAATCGCCGACCGCGCCCCGTGCCGCGCCCGTTTCGCGCAGCTTCGACGTGGCCGACCTGTACGATGGACCCGTGCCGCTGGATCAGGCCGCGGAGGCGGGCGGCGTCAAGCTCGCCGAGAAATTGCGGCAGGCCTATTTCTGGATCGTCAACACCGCGGTGATCAGCCCGCATTACGATGTCGAATTCCAGGACGGGCCATCGCCCGAATTTCGCATTGGCGACAGCAAGACGCTGCTGACCCTGCCTTCGGCGCAAAGCTATTCGAGCTATGCGCTGTTGCCGCTGCTGACCTTCGCCACGCAGGGCAAGTGCCTGTTCGTCGGCGGCCCGGGGCGGGGCAAGACGGCGAGCGCCATCCTGATGGGGGTGATCGCCGGCTACCCAGTGCGGGAGGTGCGCCGCGCCATGCAGCACGGGCATCCGCAGATGACGATCGCCGACCTGCTCGGCAATCCACTGCCCGCCGATCTGGTCGCGGCGCAGAGCATGGAGGCGATCCGCATCGCCTGGCGGCCATGGCTCGGCATGCGCGTGAAGATCGTCGACGAGTATAACCGTATCCCGACGCGGACGCAGAGCGCGCTGCTGACCGTCATGGGAGACAATTATGCCGAGGTGCTGGGGCAGATCTTCGAATGTCCGCCTGCCGCCTGGTACCTGACCGCGAATGACGATGCCGGTGGCGGTACCTATCAGGTGATCGAGGCACTGCGCGACCGGATCGACGTGATCGTGCAGGCGCTGTCGTTCAACCCGCGCTTCCTCGACGACCTGCTGTTGCGGATCGAGGAGAATGTGCGGCCCGAAGACGTCGTGCCGCGCGAGATCGTGTTCGACGAAGGCGAGATCGCCCGGATGGTGGAGACGGTGCGCGGCATCGCCATTCCGGCCGAAGTGCGGCGCCGCATCGAGTTCTTCGCCAGCCAGTTCGAGTTTCTCGAGACCGCCGGTGCGCAGGTCGAACATATGAGCAAGGATACCGCGCGACTGTCGGGCGTCGACTGGTCGCAAGTGACCGCGGCGGATGCCGGGCGCGATCGGCTGAAGGACATCGGCACGCAGACGATGAACGGTCTGTCGGTGCGCAACCTGATGACGCTGATCAGCTATGCCAAGGGTCTCGCCTTCTTCCGCGGCGTCGAGGAGGTCGGGCTGGAGGACGTGCGGCAGGTGCTGCCGTTCGTGCTGCGCGACAAATTGCGGCCCGATCCCGATGCGCCGTTCTTCGCCCTGCCGGAGAATGCCGCTTTCCGCACCGATCAGGTCGGCTGGCTGCGGCGGCTGTTCGACCTTGCATGCGAGGAATATGACCGGCTCGATCTCGACCGCGACGATCCGGTGCGGGCGATGGCCGAGCAGTTCGACGCCGGGCTCGATGGGCTCAGCGAGCGCGACGTAAGCGCGAGGCTGACCCGGATCGAACGGCTGGTCGGCGAGCGGACTGCCGGGCGCAAGCTGTACGGGCCGCTGTATGACGAGGTGCTGCACCTCAAATATCTGCACCAGCGCTATACCAATTATCTCGCCTGGCTCCGCCGCCGGCCATGACCCTGTCGCCGGCGCTTGCGCGGATTCTGGCGGCGGGCCGCCCGCCGTTCAACGCGCGTGTGGCGGCGGCGCGGCGAGCGCGTCCGGGTTTCGACGGGGCGGCGCTGGCGCAAGCGATCCGGGAGCGGCTCGACCCGGTGGTGGCGGCGGTCGCGGCGATCGCACCCGACGCGGCGCCGGCAGTGGCCGACGCTGGGTTCGACATGATCCTTGGCCTTGCCGGGCATGGCATTGCCGGTGAACGCGGCGCGCTCGTCGACCGGGTTTGGCAGACGCTTGCCGTCGCGCATGCGTCGTCGGTGGCCGAGCGCCCGTTCGCGGTGCTGGCGATGCTGACCAATGCTGCGCTGACGATCGCCGCCACACCTGGTGCGCGGGTGGACGAATGGATTGACCGCATGTCGGCTATGGCGCCGCAGGTGACCGCCGAGACGCTGCGTGCCGCCGGGCAGGTGGTGGCATGGCGATCGGGCATGGCACACTACCGTGATGGCGCGATCGTGGCGGCCGACGGGTTGCCGGATGCCGTTGCGGCGGCCGCAATCGGGTCGCCCGCCGGCTGGGCCGAGATCCGCGCGGCATTGGTCGATGATCCGTGGTGGACGCCGGCAGGCGAGCCGACGACTGGCATCACGTTCGGCGGCTTTACGGGCTTTGGCGGTCCGTTCGCGGAGCCGCCAAGCGTCCGGCCGGGCCCGCATGGTTTCCTCGTGCGCTCGGGCTTGAGGACGGGCCTGCTGGTCGTCGACGCGTGGGGCGCGACGCTGCACCCCGCCGATCCCGCCGAGTTCGACGATGCCGCGACAAGTGCGCCAGTGCATGTCGAGGGCGCCAGCATCGCGGTCGGTGATCGCACCGTTCGGACAGAGCTGCCGCCCGATGGGCTTGCCGCCGTCGCCAGCCCGACGAGCGTCGCGATCTTTTCGCGCTACAGCCACCTAATCAGGATCGTGCCGTGGCGAATACGCTGAGGATGGCCGATCGGCTGGAGCTGTGGCGCTCGGCATGGCCGGTTGCGCTGGCTACGTGGAGCCGCTTCACGCGTCTGCGCGATCCCAGCCTGTGCGAAAGCGCGGTGGCGGCGGCGCAGGAGGGCTTGTCAGGGGCGTTCGCGATGATCCGCCTGGTCGACAAGAGCGTGGTCATCGATCTCGAAGGTATCGCCGCGCTCTCGCTCGACGACCATGCGGTCGAGATACTGGCGCACGAAATCGGTCATCACGTGCTCGCCCCTGCCAGTGCGACCGACAGCTTCCGCCTGATCGCCCGCCTGCGCCGCGCGCTGCCGACGCTGGAACGCCACGCGCCGATGGTCGCCAATCTCTACACTGATCTGCTGATCAACGACCGGCTGCAGCGCCAATCCGGGCTAGACATTGCCGGTGTCTATCACCGTATGGCCGCCAAGGAGAAAGGGCCGCGCAGCCGTTTGTGGACGCTGTATGTGGGCATGTACGAGTCGCTATGGGGCTTGGAGAAAGGCAGTCTTGGCGGGCCGCTGCACGATGCGGAGATGGAGGGCGACGCCTGGCTCGGGGCGCGGCTGATCCGCGTCTACGCGCGCGATTGGATGCAGGCCGCGGGCCGGTTCGCGACCTTGCTGCTGCCCTACCTTGCCGAGGACGTCGAAGAGGATGCCGCGCTGCGCCGGCTGCACGATACGCGGAGTGCGGCGCAGGGCGCCGAGCCGAGCGGCGCACAGCAGGTCGAAGCGGACGAGGTGGACGGCGTGGTGCATCCGTCACGCGATCCGGCGATCACCGGCGTTCCGGCGGAGGGTGATACGTCGGTCGTTCCAGCCGCGCCGGCCGACGCGGCACGGCGCGGTGCGGGCCAAGCGCGCGAGCCGTTCGATTATGGCGAGATCCTGCGCGCCGCGGGGCTCGAGCTCACCGACGAGGAGATCGCCGTGCGCTATTACCGCGAACGCGCGCTGCCGTTGCTCGTGCCGTTCCCGACCCGCCCCGGCGTGTCATCGGACGAGCCGCAACTGGAAGGAGTCGAGCCCTGGTCGATCGGCGACTCGATCGACGAGATCGACTGGCTGCAGACGGCCGGGCAATCGCCGATCGTCGTGCCGGGTGTGACCACGGTTCGGCGTACCTACGGCAACGAGGCTGGACAGCCGGGCAAGCCCGACCCGATCGACCTCGACCTCTATGTCGACAGTTCGGGATCGATGCCGGATCCGCGCCGCGCGACCTCGTTCCTGACGCTCGCCGGGGCGGTGATCGCGCTATCCGCCTTGAAGGCCGGATCGCGCGTGCAGGCGACCTTGTGGAGCGGCAAGCAGCAATGGATGGGTACCAAGGGCTTTGTGCGCGACGAAAAGGCCGTTCTGGAGATTCTGGTCGGCTATTATGGAGGCGGCACCGCATTCCCGATCCACCGGCTGCGCGACACCTTCGCGTTGAGGCGCGAGCGCGACCGACCGGTGCATATCCTGATGATCTCGGACGACGGGATCACCACCATGTTCGACCAGGACGAACGCCGCGGGAGCGGGTGGGACGTGGCCGCCATGGCGCTGGCCAAGGGACGTGCCGGGGGCACGATGGCGTTGAATCTCTGGAACGGCATGCCCCACGACAATCCCGTGGCGCGGGATTTGGCTCGGGCGCGCGACGAACAGGGCTGGGACATCCATGCCATCGCCAAGCTCGACGATCTTGTCCTGTTCGCACGCGACTTCGCACGGCGGCACTATGCGGGCGGCAAGGCATGATCGTGCTGTGGCGGATCACCACGCGGTGCAATTATGCCTGCGGGTTCTGCGCCTATGATCGGCGCCTGGACATCGCCCGCAACGATGTCGCCGAGCAAGAGGCACGGCGCTTCGGCGCGTTGCTCAGCTCATGGGGCGCGGCGCGACGGCGGCGCGTGCTGCTCAGCTGGCTCGGGGGCGAGCCGCTGCTATGGCCACCGATCCTGCCGCTATCGGCCGCACTGACGGGACCAACGCTGGCGATCAGCGCGACGACGAACGGCAGCGTCCTGCACCGCGCAGCCACACGCGCGGCGATCCTCACGACGTTCGCCGAACTGACCGTCAGCATCGACGGGCCAGCCATGGTCCATGATCGGCTACGCGGCGCGAACGGCGCCCATGCCCGTGTCGAAGCTGGCGTCCGCGCATTGCACGCGGAGCGCCGCGCGGGCGGGGCGCCGTTGCGCCTGCGGGCAAATGTGGTGCTGATGCGCGACACGGTCGATCACTTTGCGCAATTGTGCGAGGAACTGGCCGATTGGGGGATCGACGAGATCACGTTCAATCAGCTCGGCGGCCGCGATCGGCCGGCCTTCTTCCCGTCACAGCGGCTTAGGCCCGCGGACATCGCTGCCATGGCGACCGCCATGCCTGGCCTGGCCAGGCGCCTGGCTGGCCGCGGCGTGCGCCTGTGCGCCGATCCGCTTTACCTGTCGCGGCTCCATGCCAGCGCGGTCGGTGTGCCGCTTAGCGTCGACGATTGCCAATTGGGGCGCGACTTTCTGTTCATCGACGAACACGGTGTCGTCTCGCCCTGCAGCTTCAGCGGCGATGCCTATGGCGTGCCGATCGCGACGTTGCAGACGATCGCCGATATCGACGCGCTCCATGGGCGTTTCGCCCGCCGCCACGTCTCCGCGCGCTGTGCCAATTGCGACGATTGCCCGTCGACCCAGGCCTTCGCGAAGTTCGCCGCATGATCGCCGGGCCGCCACTCGAACGGGTCATGCGGCGCATTGCCGAAACGCCGTCGGAGTTCCTGGCCGAGCCGCGTATCGGCAGCGCCGGCACCGTTCATGTCGCGGCGCTGGTCGCCGACCTTGTGCGCGCCGCCGGCTTCCCGGTCGATCGCGCCGCGCTGATCCCGTTCGAGAGCGACAGGGTCGACCAGCGCAACCGGCTGAGCCTGGCCGCCGTCACAATATGGCTGCTTGCCGACCTGCCGGCACCGACGGTGGAGGCAATGCTGACGCTGCTGGGCGAAACGATCGGGGACTTGGCGGCGACCGGCCAAGCCAGGGCATTCGTCGAGCATGCCGAACGCCGCGAAGAACTCGCCCGCACGGCGTTGGCCGCGCTGGGGCTGCTGCCGGAAGGCGAGGATATGCGCCAGGCCGCCGATCGCCTTTCCGCGGTCAGCGCGAGCGAACGGCAGCGGCTGATCCGCGCCAGCCGTGCCGCCGAAGACCGCGCGCGGCAGGTGCGCGAGGCGCTGGTCCGCAAGGCGGCCGAGGAATCGGCCGATAAATATACCCGCGAGTGAACCCCATAATGCCTATGGGCGACCCGACGGATGCCGATCGCTACCCGACGCTGAGCGAGGCGGGACGGGCATTGCTGCGCCGCATGACCGAGCATCCGGCAGCGCCCATGTATCGCAATCGCAGCGGCAACCGCCTGCTCGCCGCGGATCTGCCCGGACTGGCGCAATTCGAGCAGGAGGTGCTGGCTGGCCGGATCGATTGGCGGCCGGACGCGCCGCCCGCCTGGTTGCCGGCGTTTCTCGCCGACGCCTATCGCGACGTGCCGCATTTCCGAGCGCGCGGTGCGCCGCCGCCGCTGGCGGACATCCCGACGACCTCGCGAGCGGATCTCGCGCACGATATCGCCGTCTTCGTGCCCGACCATGTCGATGTCGACCGGCTGATCAACTTCCGTACCACGGGCACGACGGGGCATCCGCTGCTGATAGCGTCAAACCCGGTGGTCGCGGCACGCTATCTGTCGATCCACAAGCGGGCGCTCCGTCGGTTCGGGGTGACGCTGCAGGCCGGGCGCGGCGATGTCGGGGTAGTGCTGCTCGGGCATCAGCGGCGTTGCTTCACCTATGTCTCCGTGACGCCGCAGATGGATGAGGCGGGGCTGGCCAAGATCAACCTCCATCCCGACGATTGGCGCGCTCCGGACGATCGCGCGCGCTATCTTGATGCGCTGGCGCCCGAGATCGTGGCGGGCGATCCCATCTCCTTTGCCGCCTTGCTCGAGCTGCCGGTCACCATCCGGCCGCGCGCGTTGCTCTCCGTGGCGATGATGTTGACACAGGGCCTGCGCATGCAACTCGAGCAGCGCTTCGGCTGTCCGGTGCTCGATCTCTACTCGATGAACGAGGTCGGTCCGATCGCCGTGGCCGACCCGGTGGCGGGCGGCCACGTGCTGCTGCAACCGCATCTTTACGTCGAGATCGTCGATGCTGCCGGCGACGCCGTGCCGATCGGTACGCGCGGGGAGGTCTGCGTGACCGGGGGCTTCAACTTCTGCCTGCCGTTGGTCCGCTACCGCACCGGCGATACCGCCGCGATCGGCATGGCGGGCGACGCTCCGGTGTTGATCGGGCTGTCTGGCCGTCGGCCGGTGCGGTTCCGCACCGCGGGCGGCGGGTGGATCAACAATATCGACGTCAGCCATGCGCTGCAGCGCATCGCCACCGCCCAATTCGGCCTGCACCAGCATGCGGACGGCGTGCTCACACTGCGCCTGTCGCCGCACGCGATGCCTGATGCGGAGGCGGCCGGCGCTGCGTTGCGCGGCGTGCTCGGCGATCTCGCCATCACGGTCACGCCGATCCTGGAAGATGACAAGATCCTGCAATATACATCCGACTTGCCCGGTAGTGTCTCCGCATGACGGCCCTGGAAGTTGCGGCGAACCTTGCTACCACGGCATCGATCGCGTTCGCCAGTCGCAACAACGTGCATACGTGGTGGATCGGCATCGTCGGCTGCGGGCTGTTCGTCCTGCTGTTCTTCAACGCAAAGCTGTACGCCGATGTCACGCTGCAACTGGTCTTCATCGTGACAGGCTTTGTGGGCTGGTGGTTCTGGGTCCGCGGGACCAGCGGTACGGCGCCGCCGATCCGGCGTGCCGGCCCGGCGCTGCTGGGCGCGATGGCAATGGCGAGCGTCGCGGTGACGGCTGGCTATGGCGCGCTGCTTCATCGTTTTACCGATGCCTATGCGCCTTTCGTCGATTCCGCCGTATTGGTCCTTAGCCTGATCGCGCAGTTCCTGCTCGTGCGTCGCATGATCGAGACCTGGGCGGTGTGGCTGCTGGTCGATACTATCGCCGTGCCGCTATACCTGTCGCGGGGGCTGCATCTTACCGCAGGATTGTACGCACTGTATTGGCTGAACGCCTTCTACGGCGCCTGGCAGTGGCGTCGCGAGATGCGACGATGCTGACGGGGCTCGTCGTCGGCAAGTTCTGCCCGTTGCATCGGGGGCATGAGGCGCTGATCGCGTTCGCCGCCGCGCGGTGCGATCGGCTGGTGATCCTCAGCTATACCAACCCCGATCTGGGCTATCCGACGGCGCAACGTGCCGCCTGGCTGGAGGCGTTGTTCCCGCAGGCGGTGCGCCTCGTGCTAGGCGACGCCGTGCTTGCGGACTTTGCCCGCCGTACCGGCACGCCGGCGCGGACCCTGCCGCACAACAACGCGCCAGCGGCGCAGCACCGCGCGTTCACCTTTTGGGTTTGTCACACGATATTGGGGATGAGCATCGATCGCGTCTTCACCAGCGAAAGCTATGGCGACGGCTTCGCCGCTGCCCTCTCGCGGTACCAGAGCGAGGCTGCCGGAGCGGAACACCAAGTGGAGCATCTGTCGTTCGATCCCGGTCGCCGCCTCAATCCCGTTTCCGGCACGGCATTGCGGCAGGGCGAGGACGGCGGGTTGAGCTTCTTTTCCCCAGTGGTGCGATCTTCGCTGGTGCGGCGTATCGGCATCATCGGTGGTGAATCGAGCGGCAAGACGACGCTCGCTCGCACGCTCGCCGACCGTTTGGGGACAATTTGGGTGCCGGAATATGGCCGTGAATTATGGGAGCGACGGGCCGGCAACCTGCGGTTCGCCGATATGGTCGATATCGCCATCGAGCAAAGCGCGCGTGAGCAAGCGGCGCTGCCGATCGCACACCGGTGGCTGCCCTGCGACACGACGCCGCTCGTCACCGCATTCTACAGCGAAGCGATGTTCGGTAGCATCGATCCCGCGCTGTCGGCGCTCGCACGCCGGCCATACGATCTGCTGGTCGTCTGCGCCCCCGACTTCGCCTTCGTCCAAGACGGAACGCGGCAGGACGACGCTTTTCGCCAACGCCAGCACGACTGGTATCTGCAGGAACTCGACCGTACCGGCACGCCGTATGTGTTGATGGAGGGCGATGTCGAAACACGCTGCAGTCGCCTTGTCAGCCACGAGTTGCCTCTTCTTGCGCAAGCCGTATAGTCGGACAAAATGAGCGCAAATAGCTGGACGACGGCAAGCGCTCGGTCACCGCGGGAAGCGGGGGGCGTATTGGAGGGGATGATGATGCGATCTTTTTTTACGGCCGCTGTGGCGATGTGTCTGGCGAGTGTTGCGTCAGCGCCCAGCGCGGTTTCCGCGCAGGATGCGCCGGCACCCGCTACGACCGCGACGCTGCGCGCGAGTCGACCGGGCCCGAAGCTTGCCCGGCAGGTGTTCGGGCAGTTTGCCGAGCATCTCGGCCACGGCATCTACGAGGGCATCTGGGTCGGCGAGAAATCGTCCATTCCGAACGACCATGGCTATCGCACCGACGTGCTGCGGGCGCTGAAGGCGATCAAGGTACCGATGGTGCGTTGGCCCGGCGGCTGCTTTGCCGATGAATATCATTGGCGCGACGGGATCGGACCGCGTGCCAAGCGCCCGGTGAAGATCAACACGAACTGGGGCGGCGTGGACGAGGATAACAGCTTCGGCACGCATGAATTCATGGGCTTCGTGGAGCGACTGGGCGCGGAGGCCTATGTCGCGGCGAACGTGGGCAACGCGCCGCCGTCGGAAACGGCACAATGGGTCGAGTATATGACCGCGCCCGGCGGTTCGACCTTGGCCAAGGAGCGCGCGGCGAACGGCCATGCGGCGCCGTGGAAGGTGCCATATCTCGGCATCGGCAACGAGCTTTGGGGCTGTGGTGGCAACATGCGGGCGGACTATGCCGCCGACGTCACCAATCGCTACGCGACCTTTGCCAAATCGGGCAACGGATCGATGCTCAAGATCGCCAGCGGGCCAAGCGACGAGAATTACGAGTGGACCGAGTCGATGATGCGCATCGCCGGCAAGAACATCGACGGCCTCGCGCTGCATTACTACACCCGTCCGCGCGACAAGGAGTGGAACGACAAGGGCCCGGCACTCGGCTTCTCCGAGCGCGAATGGGCGACCACCATGCAGCATACGTTGCGGATGGACGACTTCATCACCCGCCACGCCGCGATCATGGACAAATACGATCCCGAGAAGAAGAAGTGGCTCGTCGTCGACGAATGGGGCACGTGGTACGATCCGGCGCCGGGTAGCAATCCCGGATTTCTGGTGCAGCAGAACTCGCTGCGCGATGCGGTGGTCGCCGGCCTCAACCTGAACGTCTTCGCGCACCATGCCGATCGGGTGAAGATGGCGGCGATCGCGCAGATGGTGAACGTGTTGCAGGCGATGCTGCTGACCGACGGCCCTCGGATGGTGCGGACACCGACCTATTGGGTGTTCGATCTCTACCAGCCTTGGCAGGATGCGACGACGCTGCCGATCGAGATCAGTTCGCCCTGGTATCACAAGGACGAGGTCGCCTTGCCCGCGGTGAGCGTGTCGGCCGTACGCGATCAGGCAGGGCAGGTGCATGTCGCGTTGGTCAACCTCGATCCTAATCGGTCGATGCCGCTGTCGATCACGCTGCAAGGCGTGCAGGCGAGCGGCGCCACCGGGCGGATGATCACCGCCGCAACGATGGATGCGCATAACAGCTTCGACCAGCCCGACGCGGTGACTCCCCAGTCGTTCACCGCGGCGGAGGTGCGCGGGAGCGTTCTGGCGGTGACTTTGCCGGCCAAGTCGGTGGTGGTGCTTGCGTTGCGCTAGGACGGCGCGCGAAGGGGATTGCGGCTGCGGGGACTGAAGAAGCGGACCCCGGCTCAAGGCCGGGGGGACGGCTTAGGGCATTTTCGCATTCTCTAGGCTGCTCATGACCTCGGCGCCGCGTCGCGCAGCAGCGCTGCGTCGGCCCAGGCGACGGGCTGGGGAGCGGCACTGCCGTGGGCTTCGGAACGGGCGACCAATTCGATGATGCGAACGCCCTTCACCGTGGCGGCAAGCGGCGCTGCGGGCTGGCCGAACAACATCGGGCGCGAGCGGGCGAGGAGCTTGCCGTCGCCGTAGACCTCGAACCTGACAGATGTCTTCTGGTTCGCGGCTGAATCGTTCACGCCGACCTTGGCGACAAAGCGCGCAAAGCCGTCGTTACGCACCTCGAAGCGTGAATTGGCCAGCACGCCCAGCCCCGTGTCGAAGGTCGTGCCCGCGATGCGCAGCAGCTTGCCATAGGCCGCGCGATCGGCCTCCGCACCGCCCCAGCCGCTATATTGCGGATGCTCGCCACCGCCATGCGTGCCGGTCCAGGGCACAATCGACCGATAGATGGTCGGGTCGGCCTGCGGGGTGACCACGCCGTCTTCGGCCGGGTTGATGCGGCCGGGTTGCTCCGACAAATACAAGCCGTCGGGCAGGCGGCGCGTGCCGGAGGCGCGGAATATCAAGGTCTCGTGCGCGCGAAGTTCCAGCGCCTGCTCGCGCCGGAAACGTCGTTCCGACTTCGTCCACAAGTCGATCAGGCGGACATCGGCAGCGGGGCGCAATTTCAGCTGTTCGGCCGTCAGCACCGCCTTGGCCGGCGATCCGGTCCGGTTGAACACCGCCACCGCCTTGCCGCCGTCCGCCAGCGTCTTGACGAAGATCTGGATCTCGTCGGAGTCATAGGCGAGCACTGCCTGGTTGCCCGCCGGATCCTGGTTGAGCGCGACGATATCGCGATTGGCGAAGATCGATAACAAGGCAGGCGTCAGCTTGCGCAGGTCGTAGCCGATGATCAGCGGCGAATTGAGCATCGCCCATAACGAGAAGTGAGACTTCGCTTCGATCAGGTGCTGAGCATCGAAATCGCCGGTGCCGAAGAACAGCATATCGGCATCGTTCCACGAGCCGGGATGTGCATAGAGCGCGCGGTGGGTGACCGTATCGAGATTGGTGAGCATGCGCGGCCAGATCGGCTGGATATCGTCGCTGGTGCGCGAGATGTTGCCGACGTTCTTCCCCCAGGTACGCACGTTCGCGGCACCCCATAAGCAGAGCGAGAATATGTAATCGCGTGCCCCGGCATAGCGCTTCAACGCCGCGCCGACCTGATCGTAGAGCGTGCGCACCGCTGCCACGTTCGTTCCGCCGAGCGACTGCATGTCGACCAGTGGGGGCAGCGCGCGGTACAGCCCGGATCGCACCCGTGGCGCGTCGGCGGGGAGGCCCCGAATGCCGCAGCCGTCGACCTTGATCAGATCGAAGTTCCATTCGGCGAAGAACAGGCGGATGTCTTGATCGACATGGCCGTACAGCCCAACCTCGCGTTCGGCGACGGTGCCTTCGGGCTGGTTTTTGAAGTCAGGGGTATATATCTGCCCGCAGCTGTTGCGGCCGATATCGGAATAGATGCCGGCCTTCAGCCCCATGGCGTGCAGCCGATCGGTCAGCGGGCGGAAGCTGGACGCGCCGTCCGGACGAATGGCGGACGGAAAGTGACTGGTGCGGATCATCAGGCGACCGTCGGCCTGCCGCCGCTTCAGCCACCAGCCGTCGTCGATATTGACGTAGCGATAGCCGAGACCGGCCAGCCCGGTGTCGACGAGCGCCTGTGCCGAGGCGAGGACCTTTTCCTCGTCGATGTCGCTGTTGAAGGCGTTCCAGGAATTCCAGCCCATCGGCGGGACCGGGGCATGACCCGACGTGTTGGCGCTCCAGCGCCCGCCCGCGGCGAGCGGGTCGGGTGCCGCGGCGGCAGGACTGGCCAGCGCAGCCACCCCGGCGAGCAACGGCAGCAGCGAGCGCCTCATCGCGGCAATTCCTTTGCGCGAGCGACGGTGAAACCAGCCGTCTGCCCGGCAACGCCGCTTCCCGGCTGGCCGGAGCCGACCGTCACGCGATAGTCGCCGCGCATCACCGAACGGGCACCGTCTGGCCCGACCGCACTCAAATCCCGCGGTGAAAGGTCGAAGCTGAGCGTTCGGCTTTCACCCGGCTTGAGCGATACGCGCTGGAATCCGCGCAGGGCGATGCGTGGCACGCCGGGCCGGGCGGGAAAGGTGAGATAGAGTTGCGCCACTTCCTCGCCCAGGCGATCGCCGCTGTTGGTAAGTCGGGTCGTGACCCGCACACCAGCCTCCGCGCCGCTTTTCGTCGGCACGACCGCGAGCGGGCCATAGTCAAAACGGGTATAGCTCAGGCCATGCCCGAACGGGTAGACCGGCGTGCCGGTGAAATAGCGGTAGGTGCGCCCCTGCATCGCGTAATCGCCAAATGGCGGCAGGTCCGCGACACTGCGGTAGAAGGTCAGCGGCAGGCGGCCTGCCGGGTTGGTCCGGCCCGAAATGATGTTGGCGACCGCCAACCCGCCCGCCTGGCCTGGATACCAGGCCTCCAGGATGCCGGCGGCATTATCCTTTGCCCAGGCAAGGTTAATTGGGCTGCCGTTCATCGCGACGATGATCAGCGGCTTGCCGGTGGCCTTTGCCTCTTCCAGCAGGGCGAGCTGATCCGCCGGCAGGTCGAGCGTGGTCTTGTCGCCACCCGCAAAGCCCGGGACGGTGACGCCGGTTTCCTCGGCTTCGAGGTCGGAGGTCAGGCCGACGACGGCGACCAGCACGTCGGCTGCCGCCGCGGCGCGCTTCAGATCGGCCGACGGCGTGTCGGAGATACGCTTCCACACCAGATCGACACTGCCGCCTTCGACCGTGAACGGGTAGCGGCGACCGGCGGTCAGTTTCAGTGTCGTCATGCCGGCAAGATCGTTCCAGCGTGCCTTGCGACGATCGGCGATGATCTTGCCGTTCAGCGCCAGCGTGCCGCCGGCACCCGACAAGCCAAGCCGATAGCTGCCGGTAACGGGTGGGACGATGAACCCGGTCGTGACCTTGCGGTGCACGTCGGCGACCTTGGACAGCTCCAGATTGCGGTCGCCGACGTCGGGCTCGATCCGCGTCGCGATGGGAGTCTCTTGATAGCGGACGTTGTCGATCAGCTTCTCTCGCGTGCCCGGCGCGAATTTGGCGGGCAGCGGGGTGGCGGGATTGAAGTAGCGCGCCAGCACGCCCGGCTTGCCGTCGGGCGTGAGCAGTGCCGAACCCGGAACGCGATCACCATCGGTGAGCGAGGGGCTGAACGGCACCAGCGTGACCTGTTCGCCAGGCATCACGCGACGTAGGCCTTCTACCACCGAGACCGGCGCGCCGGACAGACCCGACGAGTAATTGCCGCGCAACACGCGTGTCGCATCGCCGAGTGGGCCAATCACGGCGATCTTGGAACCGGCACGAAGCGGCAGCACGCCATCGTTCTTGAGCAGGACCATGCCGCGTTCGGCGGCACTCAATGCCAAGGCCGCGTGATCGGGCGCGCCGACCGCGGCGACCGGCACCGGCTTGGGCGCGCGGGCGAGCCCCGGCAAATCGCCGTTGCGGTAGCGGGCCGCGAACAAGCGCAGCAGGCTCTGATCGATATCGCCTTCGGTGATCAGCCCGCGATCAAGCGCGTCGCGGTAGCGATCTTCGAGGCCCGCGGTATCGCCGAGCGTGGCGGTGTTGCATTCGTTGTCCACGCCGGCGCGCATCGCTGCGGCGACTGCGGCTGCGCCGTCGGGTGCGTAATGGTGGTTGTCGGCAATGTCCTTCACCGCGTCGCAGTCCGAGACGACATAGCCGCGGAAATTCCAGGCATCCCGCAGATGTTCGTCCAGCAGCAGGTTGCTGGCGCAGGCAGGCTGGCCATCGATGCGATTGTACGCGCACATGATCGACCCGGCGCGTGCCTCGACGATGGCGGCGCGGAAGGCCGGCAGAAATGTGTCTTCCAGATCGTGCGCGGAGACGAAGACGTTGGCCGCATGCCGCGTGGATTCCGGGCCGCTATGCACCGCGAAATGCTTGGGCGTGGCAATCACCAGCGGTCGGTCGGGATCGGGGCCCTGCATCCCGGTGATGAACGCGACGCCCAGGCGGGCGGTGAGGAACGGATCCTCGCCATAGGTTTCCTGGCCGCGGCCCCAGCGCGGATCGCGGAAGATGTTGATGTTGGGTGACCAGGTGTCGAGCGCGGTGCCGATGCGGCCGAGCCGGTTGGTCTGGCGCGCGAGGGTGTGCAGGCCTCGTACTTCGGTGCTGATCGCGCCCGCCACGTCATGGATGAGCGGCGCATCGAACGATGCCGCGAGGCCGATTGGTTCAGGGAAGTTGGTCGTGGCCAGCGGCCCCAGTGCGCCGTGGAGCGATTCGGTCCACCAGTTATAGGCTGGGATCGAGAGCCGCGGGATCGCCGGGGCGACGTTCAGAAGCTGCGGCAGCTTCTCCGCCAGCGTCATGCGTGCGACCAGCGCGCGGGCCATGACCAAGGCCTCGTCAGACGCGGGCGCACGTGGCGGTGGTGCCTCGGGCCGGGAGGATGCCGGCGTGGCGCCTAGCGCCAGTGCGGCGGAACCAACGGCAAGCCAAACTTTAATCCTCATCTTCCTCTCCCCGTATTTTTATTGTCGATTAGCTTGGTAGCGCCCGATCAGTGCACCTCGATCTCGAAGGTGCCGATCGGCAATCGCGCGCGATCCGACAGGTTGACGGACGGCACATCCGCCCAGGCATAGCGGACCCGGGCGATCGGCTGGCCGTCGCTCTGAAGCGTGACCTGGTCACCGGCTACCTGCCCGCTGGCGTAGCGACAGCTATTCGGCGCCGATCCGCAGAGTTCGAAGCCGATCGCGTGGTTGGCGCCGAGCGCCTGCAGCGCGCCGGTCACGCCCGAAAAGCGTAAGGTCACGTCGCCGGCGGGCGATCGCCGCGCATCGGCGATCGCCGGCCCAGCCGGTGCGAGCGGCTCGCCATAGACCCGCGCGCGCATGACCTGTGCCAGTCGCTGGCCGACCTCGTGCTTTTCGCCGGGGTGAATGTCGAGCGGATCGCCGAGGTCGAGCGTGACCGCCATGCCGCCATGCGGATCCGCTGCCGCCACGCGGCGTTGTGCATCGCGCACCACCGCCCAGCCGCTATCGCCAGGCTTCGTGGTGGGCGCGCCGTAGCTCGACAATTGCACGACCGCGAACGCCGCGTCGTGGCCGAACCGGGTACGCCAGTCGGCGATCATGGCGGTAAGGCGGCGATCATATCCAGGAATGCCGGTGTCGGACTCTCCCTGGTACCAGGCCATGCCGGCCAGCGCGGTGCGGCCGAGCGGGGCTATCATACCGTTGAACAATGTGCCGGCGCCGTTGATGCTGTCCCACGGCACGCGTGGGGCGCTGCCCGCACCGGGCTTGGCGATGGCGTAGCGCCAGTCGGTGGCCAGCGGAACGCTGCTGCCGTCGGCAAAGGTGAGCCGCATGACGTTCACGGGGCCGGTCATGCCGCCATAGGCGTATACGTCGTCATCGTTGACAGTAATGGTGTTGCGGCCGGGCTTCAGGATGCCGGCAGCGATGGTGTAGACGCGTTGCTGGCCGGCGTCGCTGCTGCCGCCGACGCCGATGCCGTTCACCCAGGTGCGATCGGCATCGTCGATGCGGCCGATCGACAGCGTTGCGGGACCCTGCGCCTGGGCCGGGCTGAGCTCGACCGTGCGCTGGTACCACAGCATGCCGTTATAATCGGCAAGCTCAGGCAGCCCCCAGGTCTCGAACTCCTCCAGCCGCGGTACGGCGTTCCAGGCGAGCGCCGCTTCAGGCTGCCATGGCTCGGCGCCCTTGGCATCGCCGGAGCGTGCGCGCCACCATTCCTCCCAGGCAGCCGAAGCGCGGCGATTGGCGGCGGCGGGATCGCGGGCATAGAGCGCGAGCAGATCGGCCTCTGGCGCCATGCCGGCGGCGCGGAGCGCGGCGTCGCTCATCCAGGCGCTGATTCGCGAGCCGCCCCAACTGGAATGGATGGCACCAATCGGGACCTTGGCGGTTCGGCGCAGCGCCTGGACCATATAGAAGCAGGCAGCGGAGAAAGCGGGAGTCGTCGCCGGCCCGGCGGCCACCCACTGCGGCGGATCGGCGAAGCGCGCAACTGGCGCGACCGCCACCGCCTTGGGGATCGTCAGCAGACGCAGCTGGTCGTCGGCGGGTGCACGGGCATCCGGGATCAGATCCTGCGCCGACTGGACCTGCAACTCCATATTGCTCTGGCCCGAGCAGAGGTACACGTCGCCGACGAGGATGTCGTGGAACACCGTTGCGCCGCTCGGCGCGGCGATGGTGAGATCGTACGGGCCGCCGGCGGCAGGCGCGGGCAGAGTCGTGTCGAAGCGGCCTTTGCCATCCGCCTTGGCGAGCACGGAGCGACCGGCAAAGCCGATCATCACCGTCTCGCCGGGCGCCGCGCTGCCGCTCAGCACGATCGGGCGGTCGCGCTGGACAACGGCATGGTCGCCGATAATGCCATTGAGCCGCGGCGCGGCGGCAACTGGCACGGCTGCCAACGCCAATGACGAGACGATAATAAACCGGCAGGGTTTGAGCAGCATCAGGCAAGACCTCCGGCATGGACCACATGGATGCGCGCGACGTCGTCGAGCCTGCTCCCATCCGAATGATAGCCCTACCATCGAGCCTGACAACGTCGATCTTCACCGCGCCACCTGGCTCGACGATCAACAACATTCACTCGTGGGAGAATTAACGTTGATTTGTGCGGCGGGTTGGGGCAGCTTGCATCGACCGTGACGAAGAGCACGGTGGCTGGAGAGGGAAGACCATGAACACCCGTGCATTATGGATTGGCGCATCGGCGTTGGTGCTGGGCTGGGCTGGCGAGGCAGCCGCGCAGAGTGCCCCCGTCGCGCCCGCGGCCGGCAGCGAACAGACCGACGAACTGCCATCGACCGAGGGCGAGATCATCGTCACGGCGCGGCGCCGCAATGAAAACCTGATGACGACGCCGGTGGCGGGATCGGTGCTGTCGGGCGGCGATCTGGCGAACAAGGGTGTCGCCGGC
The DNA here is from genome assembly GCF_025231525.1 of Sphingomonas endolithica. Classification (NCBI taxonomy): domain Bacteria; kingdom Pseudomonadati; phylum Pseudomonadota; class Alphaproteobacteria; order Sphingomonadales; family Sphingomonadaceae; genus Sphingomonas; species Sphingomonas endolithica. The sequence continues at coordinate 787,514 of NZ_CP103057.1, read as the reverse complement.
GTGGACGCGCTGCAATTCGCGACGCCGAGCGTCGTCGTGAACAACTTCGGGCAGGGTATCGACTTCAACGTCCGCGGGATCGGCAAGGGCGAGCACAACACGCAGACCTCGACCGGCGTGATCACCTACCGCGATGGCGCGCCGACCTTTCCGGGTTATTTTCAGGGCGAGCCTTATTACGACGTCGCCAACATCCAGGTGTTGCGCGGGCCGCAGGGCACGATCGTCGGGCAGAACGCGACCGGCGGGGCGGTGTTTGTCAACAGCAACGATCCGATCATCGGCGGCGGCGTGCACGGCTACGTCAACGCCAATCTCGGCAATTATTGGGACGCCGGCCTGCAAGGCGCCGTCAACCTGCCGGTCAGCGATACTTTCGCAGCGCGCGTGGCGCTGTATGGCCAGCGTCGCAACGGCTTCTACGACATCACCGGGCCGGGCGGTTCGAAATACACCGGCAACAATGGCGACGTGCGGCAGATCGCCGGGCGGATCAGCCTGTTGTGGAAGCCCACGCCGGAACTGACGATCCTGTCCAAGACCGATCTGGATTATCTCGACCAGGGCGCCTACCCGGCAACGCCGATCGCCAACCGCAAGCTGTTCGATCTCACCGCCAACTCGCCGCAGGAGGCGCGCGACAAATTCTATCGCACGATCCTGCGCGTCAATTACGAGTTCGACGGCGGCGTCCAGCTACGGTCGGTGACCGGCTATTCCGCGGGTAACACCAAATACCGCGCCGACCTGGATGGTACCGCAACCGAAAACCGCACCTTCTTCGACAATCTGAACGAGCGTCAGCTATCGCAGGAACTCACGCTCATTTCACCCGATACCGGTCGTTTGACCTGGCTGCTCGGCGGTTTTGCGGTGTGGAACAAGTACCATTATCTCGAGCCGTTCCAGTTCACGATCGGGGCACCGGCCGGCACCGCCGCGACGGAATATCGATTGCAGGGCACCAACCCCAACCGCTCGCTGGCCGCGTTCGGGCAGGTGGGTTTCGCGATCACGCCGGCATTGAAGCTGGAAGTCGGCGGCCGGTATACGGCGAGCCGCAGCACCAACCATATCGACGTCCTGCAATATGGCACGCCGATCGAAGCCGAGCAGCAGACCAAGACGGACAATTTCTCCTACAAGGCGTCGCTCGGCTGGGCCGTCGATCGCAACCAGTATCTTTATGGCTTCGTCGCGACGGGGTTCAAGCCGGGTGGGTTGAACGTGCCGGTCGGTTTCGGGCAGCCCGATCCGTTCGGGCCGGAGAAGGTCACGTCCTATGAGGCGGGTTGGAAGTCCAATTATGCCGGCGGCAAGATCCGTACGACAATCAACGGCTTCTACAATTCCTACAAGGATTTCCAGATCACCATCGGCAATCCGGATCTTCCCGTGTTCGGGCTGCAGGTGAACGTGCCGGGCACGACCAAGATCTATGGCTTCGAGGCGGAGGTCGAGGGCAAGTTCGGGGGCCTTTCGCTGGATGCCGGCATCAACGTGTTGAAAAGCGAGATCGGCCGCTTCTTCGCGACCGATCCGCGCGCCATCTCGGGCACGCCCTGCAACATCAATACCGGGCCAGGGAATACGACCTGCCTCGATCTCAGCGGTCGCCAGCAAACCTATGCGCCGAACTTCACGTTCAATGTCGGCGCGCAATACGAGATCGATCTCGGCGACAGCACGCTCACACCGCGATTGAACTTCGGCCACATCGCGCCGCAATGGGCGACCTTGTTCCAGAACCGACAACTCGGCGATCGGCTGGAGGATCGCAACATTCTGAACGCGCAACTGGGCTATAATCGCGGGTCGCTGACGGTGACGGCTTATGCCACCAACCTGACGAACCAGCATTACCCCGCGGCGCTTAACAGCGGGCTCTATTTTGCCGGTGCGCCGCGGCAATATGGCATCAAGGTGCTCAAGGCTTTCTGACGATCTACCGGCCGTCCGGCGTAAAGCGGACGGCCGGCCCCGCGTTCATCCGACCATCAGGGCATCATGCAGACCTTCGGCCTGACCATAGACAAGTTCCTCGACCATGCCGCCAAATGGTTCGGGGATCACGAGATTGTCGGCGCAGATGCCGGCGTGGCAGTCGTGCGGCTGGGCTATGCGCCGTTTCGGGAGCGCGCCAACAGGCTGTCGGGGGCGCTTGGCGCGCTTGGCCTAAAGGTGGGCGAGCGGGTCGCGACGCTCGCTTGGAACACGCCCGACCATCTCGAACTCTATTACGGCGCGATGGGGATGGGGCTTGTCTGCCACACGCTCAACCCGCGGCTAACGGCGGCGCAATTGGCGGTGATGGTCGAGGAGGCGGACGACCGGTTGCTCGCAGTCTCGGTCGATCTGCTTCCGCTCGCGCGCGAGTTGCTGGCGGCGTGTCCGGGTATCCGCCATCTCGTCTGCCTGGATGGCGGCAACACGGCGCCCTCGATCGACCTCGGCGATGTGCAATATTGGTCGCTGCAGGCGTTGCACGACATGCACGGGGCACCGGCGGCATGGGGCGGGTTCGACGAGAACCTGCCGGCCGGCTTGTGCTATACGTCCGGCACCACGGGGCGACCCAAGGGCGTGCTGTACACGCACCGTTCCAATTACCTGCATACTTTGCGCGCGCTGCAGGCCGATGCAGTCGCGCTGACCGCGCGTGACGTGTTGCTGCTGGCCGTGCCGATGTTCCATGCCAATGGTTGGGGGCTGCCATTTGCCGCCCCGGCTGCGGGCACCAAGATCGTCCTGCCGGGACGTCACCTCGACGGCGCCAGCCTGGCGCGGCTGATGCGCGACGAGGGCGTTACCGTCGCGGTCGGGGTGCAGACGGTGTGGCTGGGCGTTGCCGATCAGCTGGAACAGACCGGCGAGACGCTGCGGGCGCTCGAGCGCGTGCTGGTCGGCGGATCGGCATGTACCGATGCGGTGCGCGAGCGCCTCGAACGCGTGCTTGGTGCGCGCGTGCAGACGAGTTGGGGCATGACGGAATTGTCGCCGGTGGGCACGATCGCGCCGCCGCACGGCACCGTCGAGGCGGGGGCAGGGCGTCCGACGATGGGGCTCGATCTCAAGCTGACCGATGCTGACGGTGTTACTTTGCCCGAGCAACGCGGCAAATTGGGGTATCTCAAGGTGAAGGGCGCAAGCGTCGTCGATCGCTACTTTGCGGCAGCCGAGGACGTGCTCGATGCGGAGGGCTATTTCGATACGGGGGACCTGGCGATGATCGATACGGCTGGGAACCTGACGATCTGCGGGCGTGCCAAGGACCTGATCAAGTCGGGCGGGGAATGGATCAATCCGGCGGAGATCGAGAGCATTATCGGTGCGCATCCAGCGGTGCGCCATGTCGCGGTGATCGCGCGAGCGGATGCGCGCTGGGGCGAGCGGCCGATCCTGATCGTCGAACAGGAAGGCGACGATCCGCGGGGATTGTTGCGGCTGCTGGAAGGCAAGGTCGCCGACTGGTGGGTGCCGCGCGAGGTTGCCCAGGTGGACAGCATGCCGCTCGCTGCGACGGGCAAGATCGACAAGAACCGGCTGCGGGCGGATTATGCGCGCGGGGCGATCGTGACGCAGGATGGGCGGGGGTAGGCGGCGGACGTTGGGTGTATGGGGATGCAGTTGCGCGCCTTGCCCGTCACCCCGGACTTGTTCCGGGGTCCACCGAGCGGCTTTGGATGCGAATAATGGTCTGAGCACAAACAGGGCGGCGCGGTGGACCCCGGAACGAGTCCGGGGTGACGGCTTGGTTGATGGACGCGCAGGACAACCAAGGCTGATGTTAGGGGCGTTGCCGCGGCCTTCCCCGGCGGCGGCCGGGGTCCAGCTGGGGCACGTTGGTGACGTGCGTTGCGCGTCGTTACTTCAACCTGTCCGCCTGGGCCCCGGCCTTCGCCGGGGAACAAGAAGGTTGCGAGCCAGCCGGTCGCTACGAACATCCCTCCGTCTTGGGCGGCAGCTTGGGTGCGGCAAGACCGACGTTCCAGTTCCAGCCGATCTTGCCTGTCGCGCGACGGCGGCACATCACGGCTTCGTTCAGGTCGAACATGCCAGGCATCAGCCCGGTCTTGGGCTCGGGCCGATCGGCGAAATGCATGTAGTTCCCGGTGGTGCCGAAGGTCGGCCAGACGGGTGCCTGCCGCGCGACCGGCTGGCCGTCGCGGACGAAGCTCGCCCAATAATCGAGCATGGCATCGGAGAGTCCGCGTTCCTGCGCCGTGTCGGGGACCTTGGGCCAGTTGGGCGGCGTCCCGTCGAACGCACCGAACACGTAAGGCAGTTCGCTGGCATGGAAGGCGTGCAGTCCGGCTTGGTCCATCGCCGGATAGCCGCGATCGAACATGTAGAGGAAGGATGGCTGGCCGAGTGCCGCCTGCTTGCGCACCAGCCGCTCGGCGGTCCAGCCGTACAGCGCGTCGCGGGTGGTGGCGAGGATGCTCTCGGCATAGTCGGCGGCCGGGTATAAATGCAGGAAGGCGTCGGCGAGATCGCCATAGCGATCGCGGATCTGCTTCTCGTAGGCGGCGGCATTGGCCGAGGGCTTGGGTGCGAGTACGCGCAGCGAGCGGATCTCGCCCTGGTTGAAGCCCGCCAGGACCGGCACCGGCGCCTGTTTGCCCTGGTCGAACGCGTCGACCATCTGCTGCGGCAGCAACTGGCCGTCGACCGTGCCCCATGGGCCGAAGCCGGCCGCGGCGGCGCGATCGGTCAGCGCTTGCGCGTCCATGCCACGCAGGGTCGCGAGATCGGGCGCCTGCAACACGCCCGACAACATCTGCCCAGCGCCCTCCGCAGAGGGTGCGCCATGCACGCTGCGGCGCAGCTCGGGCATCGAGATCATGTAAGCGCTTTGCGCGACCGCCTTGGTGTAGAGGCCGCGGGCAGCGGGCGATTCCAGCAGGTACATCACGCTGAGCGCACCGGCAGACTCGCCGGCGATCGTCACGTTGGCGGGATCGCCGCCGAACGCGGCGATGTTGTCGTGCACCCAGGTAAGCGCTGCGACCTGATCGAGCAGGCCGTAATTGCCCGAGATGCGCTGCTTGGTTTCGCGACTGAGCCACGGGTGAGCGAGCCAGCCGAGTACGCCGAGGCGGTAGTTGATCGAGACGACGATCACCCCGCGTTCGGCGAGGCGGCGACCGTCATACATCGCCTCGCGGCTCGACCCGGTGACCAATGCGCCGCCATGGATCCACACCAATACCGGGGCGTGGGTGGCCTTGGCGGGGCTCCACACGTTGAGCGTCAGGCAATCCTCGCTGACCGGCATCGGATCGTTGGAATAGACGGACGGGGTCTTTGCCTGGGGCTGAACGCAGGCGGGGCCGAAGGCGGTGGCCGGGCGCTCGCCCGCCCAGCGGGGTAGCGCGAGCGGCGCACGCCAGCGCAGGCTGCCGATTGGGGGTGCGGCGTAGGGAATACCTTTGAAGACATTGATCGCCTGTTCCGACGTGCCGCGCAATTGCCCGGCCGGTGCGTTCACCACCGGGCCGGGGGGTGCGGCGGCAAGTGGTGTCGCGCTGAGGGATGCGAGCGCGGTGAGGCGGTGCGACAGCTTCATGCGGGGATCTCCTGTCGATCGATGACGCGCGCGAGCCAGAGGAACAGGAGGATCGCGATGACGTAGAAGGGGGCGAGCGTGTAGAGCGCGACCTGCAGCGCGTGCGGCGTGCCATTCGCCTGGAACCAGTCGCTCGCCGCGCCGACATAGGTGGGGCCAAGGCCCAGGCCGATGAAGTTCATCACCAGCAGCAGCAGCGCGCCCGACAGTACACGCTGGTTGGGCCGCACTTCCTCCTGCACCAGCGCAACCGACGCCGAGAGGTAGAAGTAATTGAAGAACATGACGATGGTGAGCAGCACTAGCGCCAGCGGCCAGGAAGGCGCCCAGACGAAGCCGACATAGAAAGGCAGCGCGATCGCCAGCGAAGCGGCGGGGGCAATGGCATAAGCGCGACGCGAGCGGCGCGTCATGCGGTCGATCAGCTTGCCCGAAAAGACCATGCCGCCGCTCATGCCGACGGCGATCACGAGCGCATAGAAGATCGCGATCTCTTCCAGCGTCATGCCCTTTTCGCGGATCAGGAACAGCACCGCGAAATTGCCCAGGCCATAAGTGACGAATTGCGTCGCACCGCTGGCGAAGGAGGCGAGCGTCAGCACCGGATTGGCGAAGAAGGCACGTACCGTAGCCCAAAACGGCGCCTTGCCCTCGGCAGGCCCACCGGCCGCCCGCGCATCGAGGGCGCCGCGCGCCGGCTCCGGCACCAGAAAGGGCAACGCAGCGGCCGCTACCAGGCCCACCAGGCCGATCGCGACGAAAGCGTGGCGCCAGTCGAAGGCGGCGGCGATCGAGGCGCCGAGCGCGATGCCGAGCGCCGCGCCGATCGGTGGCCCTAGATTGTAGATGCCGAACGCCGTGGCACGGCGCCCGGGTGAGAACGTGTCGCTGATGATCGCATAGGATGGTGGCACCCCGCCCGCCTCGCCGAACCCGACGACCATCCGCGCGGCGACGAGCTGCGGGTAGCTGCCCGCCAACCCGCAGCAGATCGTTGCGCCGCTCCAGATCGCGCAGGCCAGCGACAGGATCGCGACGCGGTGCGTGCGATCGGCAAGCCAGCCGAGCGGGATGGCGATGAAGCAATAGAACATCGCGAAATACAGCCCGCCGATCAGTCCGAGCTGCCCGTCGGTGATGTGCAGCGAATCCTGGATCGGCTTCGCCAGGATACCGAGCAGCTGGCGATCAAGGAAGTTGAGCACATAGACGAAGGTCAGCGTCGTCAGCACCACTGCCGGGCGCGCCGAGCGTGGCGCTCGCGCGAAGGGCAGCGCGGTAGCGGCGTCAGCCATCGGTGCGGACACCGGCGCCGCGGCTGTGCTCGCGGTTATCCCGCCGCGGTAGATCGCCATCATCCTCTCCCACCTTTGCGGTTGTATGCGAGGATAGTGGCAGCACTTCGCCGTCTGTGTCAATCTACGCTCACTTGCGTGTGAACGTTTTCGATGGCGGCTCGTCCGGGTTGACGCTGGCGCATTTGGGCTGGCAGGGAGAATGCTGTGACGCAGACCGAAAAACCCGTCCGCCGGACGCGCAAAGCCGAGCAACGCGCGGAGACGATGGAGCAGATCTTCGATGCGGCGGAGGAGCTGTTCTCCAAGCACGGTCTGCACGGCGTGACACTGAAGGATGTGGCGCAGCGCGTCGGCGTCCACCACACGCTGCTCAATTATTACTTCGCCGACAAGAAGGCGCTGTTCGACGCGGTGTTCGCGCGCCGCGCGGTGGTAACGAGCGAGCGACGCATGCGCGCGCTGGACGATTACGAGGCTGCGGCCGGCGGCAAGCCCACGGTCGAGGGTGCGCTACATGCCTTCCTCGACACCGATCTCGCGACATATATCGAGGGCGGGGAGGGATGGCGGAACTACGCCAAGCTCGGCGCGCAGGTGGCCAATACGCCCGAATGGGGGGCAAGCCTGATGGACGAGCATTTCGACCCTGTCGTGCTGCGGCTGATCGAATTGTTGAAGAAGGCGCTGCCGGATTGTGCCGAACAGGACATTTTCTGGGGCTATCACTTCGTCACCGGTGCGCTGATGCTGACGCTGGCGCGGACCGGGCGGATCGACAAATTGTCGGGCGGTTTGTGCCGGTCGGATGATTTCGATGCGGTGCGACAGCGCATGGCATCGTTCATGGCGGCCGGGTTTCACTCGATCTGCGCTTAATCTCGACCGCATGATCTTGGAATGGGTTGCCGCTTCTAGAGCATGATGGGCTAATCTTCACCCCGTCGCCGATCGTGTCGAGCGAAGTCGAGACACCAGCGCCCGGCTCGGTGTCTCGACTTCGCTCGAGACGAACGGATAGTGATGATCAGTTGAACGTCATCATGCTTTGAAGTCGTTTCGTTCTCCTGCGAACGCAGGACTCCAGAGTCACGAGCGGTGCGCTTTGGGCTCTGGGCCCCTGCTTTCGCAGGGGAACGGACCCTAGCTTGCCGAGGAGGTCAGCCCGCGCACCAACTCCAGCACGCGTGCGGCCAGTTCCTTCCGGCAGATAAGCAGGTCGGGCAGATACGTGTCCTCGGCATTGTAGACGAGCGGTGAGCCGTCGACGCGGCTGACGTGCAGGCCGGCGGCGGCCGCCACCGCCACTGGGGCGCAATTGTCCCATTCGTGCTGGCCGCCGGTGTGGAGGTATATCTCGGCCTCGCCGCGCACCACCGCCATCGCCTTGGCGCCGGCCGAGCCCATCGGCACGAGTGCGCCGCCCAGCGCCTCCGCCACGGCGACCGCCTCGCGTGCCGGACGGGTGCGACTGACCACCAGGCGGGGCGGATCGTGCGCGGGGGGCAGAGCAGGGGGCGCGGCGCTGGTCAGCGTCACGCCCAAACCGGGCAGCGCCACTGCGCCGATCGTCGCAACGCCGTCGATCGCCAGACCGACGTGAACTGCCCAATCCGGGCGCCCCTCGCCATATTCGCGCGTGCCGTCGACCGGGTCGATGATCCACACACGCTGCCGGCCGAGGCGTGTGCCGTCGCACTTCATCTCCTCGGACAACAGCCCGTCGTCGGGGCGCTGATCACGAATGGCGTGGACCAGGAATTGGTTGGCGGTTTGGTCGCCGGCATTGCCGAGCGCCTTGCCCGAAAGCACGGCAGAATCGCGTACGGTCAACAGCAACTTGCCGGCGGTCTCCGCCAGATGACCGGCGATTTCTGCGTCGTTCATGGCGCTCATTTCAGTGGGAGGATCTGGCGGACGATGAACTCGGCGGCTTCGGCCGGGGTCATCTCGACCGTGTTGACACGGATCTCGGCATCGAGCGGGGGCTCGTACGGGCTGTCGATGCCGGTAAAGTTCTTGAGATCGCCCGCGCGCGCCTTCTTGTAGAGGCCCTTCACGTCGCGCTGCTCGGCCACCTCCAGCGGCGTATCGACGAATATCTCGATGAACTCGCCTTCGGGCAACATGGCACGCACCAGATCGCGCTCTGCGCGGAAAGGCGAGATGAAGGCGGTCAGCACGATCAGCCCGGCATCGGCCATCAGCTTGGCCACTTCGCCCACGCGACGGATATTCTCGATCCGGTCCGCCTCGGTGAAGCCCAGATCCTTGTTTAGCCCGTGCCGGACATTGTCGCCGTCGAGCAGGAAGGTGTGCCGGTTCATCAGGTTCAGCGACTTCTCGACCTCGTTGGCGATGGTCGATTTGCCCGATCCCGAAAGACCGGTGAACCACAGCACGCGCGGCTTCTGGTTCTTGAGGCTGGCATGCGCCTCGCGGCCGATGTCGGTCGGCTGCCAGTGAACGTTCTGGGCGCGGCGCAAAGAGAAGTGCAGCATGCCCGCCGCGACCGTCGCATTGGTGATCTTGTCGATCAGGATGAACCCGCCGAGCGTGCGGCTATCGGCATAGGGTTCGAACACGATGGCGCGGTCCGTCGTCAGCTCCGCGACACCGATCGCATTCAGCTCCAGCGTCTTTGCCGCAAGGTGCTCCATGGTGTTGACGTTGACCTGATATTTCGGCTCGTGGATCGTCGCCGATACCATCTGCGTCGCCGATTTCAGCCAATAAGCGCGGCCGACGACGAGCGGCTCGTCATCCATCCATACCATGGTGGCTTCGAACTGGTCCGATGTTTCGGGCGGGGCAGCCGCGGTGGCGATCACGCTGCCGCGCGAACAATCGATTTCGTCGGCAAACGAGAGCGTGACCGACTGTCCCGCAACGGCTTCGTCGAGATCGCCGCCCAGCGTCGTGATGCGGCTGATCGTCGATGTCTTGCCGCCAGGCAGGACACGGATCGCATCACCGGGCTTCACCGTGCCGGTGGCGACCTGGCCCGAGAAGCCGCGGAAGTCGAGATTTGGGCGATTGACCCATTGCACGGGCATGCGGAACGGCTTGGCCTGATCCTCGTCGACCCCGAGCTCGACCGTTTCGAGATGTTCGATCAGCGCTGGCCCGGCATACCACGGCATGTTGGCCGATTTGAGCGAGATGTTGTCGCCCTTGAAGCCGGAGATCGGCAGCGGCGTGAACGCAGCGATGCCGATGCTCTGCGCGAACGCCGTATAGTCGGCGAGGATCGCGTCGTATCGTGCCTGATCGTAGCCGATCAGATCCATCTTGTTGATCGCCAGCACCAGGTGCTTGATGCCGATGAGATGGGCCAGATAACTATGCCGCCGCGTCTGCGTTAGCACGCCCTTGCGCGCGTCGATAAGGATCACCGCAAGGTCGGCGGTCGATGCGCCAGTCACCATGTTGCGGGTATATTGTTCGTGGCCCGGCGTATCGGCGACGATGAACTTGCGTTTCTCGGTCGAAAAGAAGCGATAGGCGACATCGATGGTGATGCCCTGTTCGCGTTCCGCGGCCAGGCCGTCGACGAGCAGCGCGAAGTCGATCTCCTGGCCTTGGGTGCCGACGCGCCTGCTGTCTGCTTCGAGCGCCGCCAGCTGATCCTCGAAGATCATCTTCGAATCGTACAGCAGCCGTCCGATCAGCGTGGACTTGCCGTCATCGACCGAGCCGCAGGTGATGAAGCGCAGCATCGTCTTGTGTTGATGCCGATCGAGATACGCGTCGATATCTTGGGCGATCAAGGCTTCGGTATGATAGGCGCTTTCCTGAAGCGTGTCGCTCATCAGAAATAGCCCTCCTGCTTCTTCTTTTCCATGCCCGCACCGCTGGCATCCTTGTCGATCACGCGGCCTTGGCGCTCGCTCGTGGTGGTCAACAGCGTTTCCTGGATGATTTCCGCCAACGTGGCGGCATTGCTTTCCACCGCGCCGGTCAGCGGATAACAGCCGAGCGTACGGAAGCGGATCGAGCGTTCGACCGGTACTTCGCCTGGCTGCAGTGGAAAACGGTCGTCATCGACCATCAGCAGCATGCCGTCCCGCTCCACGGTCGGCCGCTTGCCGGCGAAGTAGAGCGGCACGATCGGTATGTCGTTCAACTGGATGTACTGCCAGACGTCGAGTTCGGTCCAGTTGCTGATCGGGAAGACGCGGATGCTCTCGCCCTTGTTCTTGCGCGCATTGTAGAGGTTCCAGAGCTCCGGGCGCTGGTTCTTGGGGTTCCAGCCGTGGCTTGCGGTGCGGAATGAGAAGATGCGCTCCTTGGCCCGGCTCTTCTCCTCGTCGCGCCGCGCGCCCCCGAACGCGGCGTCGAAGCCGTATTTGTCGAGCGCCTGCTTCAGCCCCTCGGTCTTCCACATATCGGTATGTAGCGCACCGTGGTCGAACGGATTGATGCCGCGAGCCTGAGCTTCCTGGTTGTGATGGACCAGCAATTCCATGCCGCTCTCTGCTGCCATGCGATCGCGCAGCTTGTACATTTCCCGAAACTTCCATGTCGTGTCGACATGCAGCAGCGGGAAGGGCGGGCGCGAGGGGTAGAAGGCTTTGCGCGCGAGATGCAGCATCACCGCGGAATCCTTGCCGACCGAATACAGCATCACCGGTTTGTCGGTCTCGGCGACCACCTCGCGCATGATGTGGATCGCTTCGGCTTCGAGGCGTTCCAGGTGGGTGAGGGTGCTGGTCATCGTTTGGTCTCCACAGCGGCGCTTGCCCCAGCCCGGCATGTCCGGCAATCAATCCATTCTTGGTTCGTGGAACGCGCTGCTATCCTGCTCGGCCAGGTTTTACGCTGCCGCTGCGCTGCGCTGTACCACGTTTGGGAGAGATGTTGCCGATGTCCGACACGCCGCTGAAAATGCGTTCCTGGCTGTTCGCGCCGGGGGATAGCGCGCGCAAGATGGCCAAGGCGGTGGAGAGCAGCGCGGATATCGTGCTGCTCGATCTGGAGGATGCGGTCGCTACCGAGAACAAGCCGCTGGCGCGGCAGATGGTGCATGATGTCCTGAGCAATAACCCGGAGCGTGCGCGCATCTGGGTGCGGATCAATCCGCTGGATGGTCCGTACACGTTGATGGACCTTGCCGCGATCATGCCAGCGCATCCCGGGGGGATCATGCTGCCCAAGGTATATGGGCGGCAGGATGTCGAATTGCTCGACCATTATCTGGCGGCGTTCGAGGCGGCGCATGGCTTTGCGATTGGATCGACACCGGTGATCGTGCTGGTCACCGAAACGGCCGAGGCGATGTTCCATACCGGCGACTATAAGGGCGCGCCGCGCGTGGTTGCGCTTACCTGGGGCGCGGAAGATCTGGCGGACGCGATCGGCGCCAGTACCAATGTGAACGCCGATGGCAGTTATGGCTTCACCTACGAACTGGCGCGCAGCCTGTGCCTGCTCGGCGCGGCAGCCGCGGGAGTAACGGCGATCGAGACGATCCAGGGCGACTTCCGCGATCTCGACGCGCTGAAGACACGCGCCGAAAAGGTACGGCGTGACGGCTATCGCGGCATGCTGGCGATCCATCCGGCGCAAGTCGATGTGATCAACGCCGCGTTCACCCCGAGCGCGGAGGAGATCGCCGAGGCACAGGCGATCGTCGATCTGTTCGCGGCCAATCCCGGTGTCGGTACGATCGGCCATCAGGGCGGGATGCTGGACCGGCCGCATCTGTCGCGGGCTGAGCAGCTGTTGCGGCAGGTCGAGCGTCCGTGACGGCGGCGTGCCGCTGATCGTGGGTGGCAAGGGATACTTCAAGCATTGCAGATGGTTGGTGCAGGATGAGCATCCCCTTCGACAATAGCTATGCGCGCCTTCCCGAGCGGTTCTTCGCGCCGGTATCGCCGACTCCCGGACCGGACGCCCGGATCGTGCGCGTCAATGGTGCGCTGGCGTTCGAACTGGGACTGGACGCCGAATGGCTGAACGGTGCCGAAGGACTGAAGATGCTGTCGGGCGGGCAAGTGCCGGACAACGCCACCCCGATCGCGCTCGCCTATGCCGGGCACCAGTTCGGCAATTTCGTGCCGAAGCTTGGCGACGGACGCGCGGTGTTGCTGGGGGAAGTGATCGATCGCCATGGCCGGCGTCGCGATATCCAGCTGAAGGGCGCCGGGCGGACGCCTTTTTCGCGCGGCGGCGATGGGCGTGCGGCGTTGGGGCCGGTGCTGCGCGAATATGTGATGAGCGAGGCAATGGCGGCGCTCGGCATCCCGACGACGCGCGCGCTGGCGGCGGTGACCACCGGCGAACTGGTGATGCGTGATACGGCAATTCCCGGAGCGATGGTGACCAGGGTGGCGGCGAGCCATGTTCGCGTGGGCACGTTCCAATATTTCGCGGCGCGAGAGGATGTCGAAGCGCTGCATATCCTTGCCGACTATGTGATCGCACGGCGTTATCCGGAGGCGGCCAATGCCGCCAACCCGTACCGCGCCTTGCTGGACGGTGTGATCGCGGCGCAGGTCGAGCTCGTTTCGCGGTGGTTGTTGGTTGGGTTTATCCACGGCGTGATGAACACCGATAACTGTTCGATCGCGGGGGAGACGATCGATTATGGGCCGTGCGCGTTCCTGGATGCTTATGATCCGGCGGCGGTGTTCAGTTCGATCGATCGGATGGGGCGGTATGCCTATGGCCAGCAGCCGAGCATCGCGCACTGGAACCTGATCCGGCTTGCCGAGGCGATGCTGCCGTTGCTGGGGGACCAGGAGGATGCGGCGATCGAGGAGGCGCAGCAGGCGCTGGCCGCTTTTGGGCCGGCGTTCGAGCAGGCGTACCGCGCGGGGCTGCGTCGCAAGCTGGGGCTTGGCGACGAAGCGGCGGGCGACGCGCTGGCGGCGGAAATTCTGTCTGCGATGACCACGAATGCGGTGGACTTCACCTTGTTCTTCCGCCGGCTGTCGGGCGCGGTCGGCGGCGATGACGGGCCGGTGCGGTCGCTGTTCATCGATCCGACCGCCTACGATGCCTGGGCGATCGAGTGGCGCCGCGCGCTGGAGGCGGCGCCGCAGGACGCCGCAGCGCGGCGTGCGGACATGGATGCGGTCAACCCGGCCTTCATCCCACGCAACCATCAGATCGAGGCAATGATCAATGCCGCGGTCGATCATCAGGATTTCGCGCCGTTCGAGACGCTGCTGTCGGTCCTGTCGCGCCCGTATGACGATCAGCCCGAAGCGGCACGCTTTGCCGAGCCGCCGCTGGATCATGAGCGCGTGCTTGCCACCTTCTGCGGCACCTGAAGGCGGGAGTTTGATGCCTTCAGGTAAGTCACCCCCGTTGAAGGTGCTTCGATACCGGCCCTCGGTACGGCCTTCGGCCTACTCGGTCTCTACTCAGCACGAACGGGTACAAGTGAAGGTATCACGCTCTAGCGGTTCCGCTAGGAGATCTGCCGCTTCTCCAGCTTCCGCGCCAAGGTCCGCCGGTGCATGCCGAGGCGCCGTGCCGTCTCCGAGACGTTGAACCCGGTCTCGGCGAGGATCTCGTTGATCCGCTCCCATTCCATCGTCTTGATCGATGTCGGCCGCGCACCGATCTCGACCTCGGCATCACCGACCGTCATGCCGAAGGCGCGTTCGATGTCGTCGGTATTAGCGGGCTTCGCGAGGTAGGATGTCGCGCCAAGCTTGATCGACTGCACCGCAGTGGCGATGCTGGCATAGCCGGTGAGCACGATGATGACCGTTTGCGGATCATGCGCGTGCAGCAGCTCGACACAGGTCAGGCCGGAAGATTGTGCGAGCTTCAGGTCGACCACGGCATAATCCGGCGTCCGGACGCCGAGCAAAGCGGGCAGCTCGCCCGGACCGGCGGCTAGGATCACCTCATAACCGCGCCGCTCGAACGAGCGCTGCAGCGTACGGGCAAAGGCGGCATCGTCCTCGACGATCAGCAGCAGCGGTTTAGCCATCCGTTTCATCCTCCCCGAGCCGGATCGCCGCCAGCGGCAAGCGCAACGTCACGTCTGCGCCCTTGTGCAGGTTGCGCGCGGCCAGCGTGCCGCCGAGCGTGCGCGCGACATTGCCGACCAGGAACAAGCCGAGGCCACGGCCAAGCTCGGGCTTGCTGCTGTTATACGGCTTGCCGAGATTGGCGAGTTGTTCGGCAGCAAATCCTGGCCCCTCGTCGCGTACGCTGAGCACCAGCGCGTCTTCGTCGCAGGCGAGGGTGATGCGGATCATACCCGGAGACACTTCGGCGGCATTGTCGAGCAGGTTGAACACCGCTTGCTGCAGCACGACGTCGGAGGCGATCGGCACGTCAGGGCCGAAATGGTCGACATAGACGGCATTGGTGAAATCGCGCGCTGCGCACCAATCGGCGATCACTCGGTCGAGCAGGGTGCGTACCGTGGTCGCCGCGGATTGCTCGCCGCGCGCATCGCCGGAGGACAGCAGGATCGAGGTGACGATCGCCTTGCAGCGCTGGATCTCGGCCTGCATCTCCTCGACATCGCGCACCAGTTCGGGATCGCGCGCGACGCCCGCGTTGCGTCGCCAGTCGCCGAGGATCACCGAGAGCGAGGAGAGCGGCGTGCCCAGTTCGTGCGCGGCGCCGGAGGCAAGCATGCCGATGCGCACGATATGTTCCTCCTCCACGGCCTGGCGACGTATCTCGGCCAGGTTGGCGTCCTGCGCGCGCAGATTGCCGTTGATGCGCGTGACGAACATCACCAGCAGCACCGCGACGAGCGCGAAGCACACCCACATGCCCTGGACATGCAGGGCGAACAGATCGCCCGGGATCTCAGGCGGCAGCACGATCGGGCGGTACAATGCCGTGAGCAGGGCAAAGGCGATGCTGGTTGCCACCACCAGCACCCAGCTCGACCAGCGATCGAGCAGCACCGCGCCGAGCACGACCTGCAACAGGAAGAGCGACACGAACGGGTTGGTCGCCCCGCCACTGAAATAGAGCTGTGCCGAAAGCGCGGCGACGTCCAGCAGCAGCCCCAGGAACAGTTCGGCATTGGTGATCGGTCGCGGCCGATTGAGCTGACCGATGCTGGCGATGTTGAGCGCGACCAGCCCGGCCAGCACCCCCAGCATCGGGATCAGCGGCAGGCGGATATGGAAAACGAAATGGGTGAGCAGGATCGTCCCCAGCTGCCCCGCCACCGCCAGCCAGCGCAATTGGACGAGCTGATACATGTTGCCATGCCCGGCCGCTTCGGGTTCGGGCCGGCGGCCGGGCAGCGCGCGGATCACGGCGTCCGCCCGCGGCGGCGGAGGAGCGTGATCCAATAATAGAAGCCGGCGGCGGTCATCATCGCCAGCACATACCATGTGATCGCGTAGACGAGGTGATTGTTCGAGAAGGCGACGACGGTCAGCCCGCCGACCGGCTGGCCGGGGGCGTTGTTGGTGGCGTCTGCGTCGATGAAATAAGGGGCAGGGTTGGCGAGGGCGCGGCTCCTGGCGATGGCGGCGACGTCGCGGGAATACCAGCGGTCGGCGGCGGGATCGTTACTGCGCAGGAAGCCGCCGCCGGGTTCGGTGAGGCGCAGGAAACCAATGATGGTGACGGGCTGCGCGGGTGGTCGTGCGGCATGGCGTTCGGGTACGTAGCCACGGTTGATGAGGATCGTTTTGGGATGCCGCAGTTCGCCGGAAGCTTGCTCCCCGGCGGAGGCCGGGGTCCAGTCGCGCAGGTTGTTGTTACGGTGTGCAGCGGCAGTTTCCTGCTGTTCCGCGACTGGGCCCCGGCCTTCGCCGGGGAGCGGCTCGGTAAGCTGCAACGGCGTGATCACCCACCAGCCCGGTCCACGCACCGTGGACGCCTGCACGAAGCTGTCTTTGCCGGGTAGGTAACTCCCGCTCGCCGTCACCCGGCGATAGGCATCGTCCCGGCCGGCATTAGCCGGTGCCGCCACCGGCGCCGCCTTCATCCCCGCATCGACCCGTGCGATCAGATCCAGCTTCCACGCCCGCCGCTGCACTTGCCACGTGCCGAGCGCCAGCAGCCCCAGGACTGCCGCGATCCACACCATTGCTAATGCAACACGGGCAAGGGCACGCATCACCCCATGCCGCCCATGTCCTGCATGTTCTGCGCCGGCATCATGTTGGCGTTCATGTGATACATCACCCACAGCGAACCCGCGAGCGAGATGCCGACGATAACGATCGTGAACAGCAGCGCCATCATCGACCAGCCACCCTCGGCCCGGCGGTTCATGTGCAGGAAGAAGATCATGTGGACGATGATCTGCGCCGCCGCAAAGGCCATGATGATCAGCGCAGTCGCCTGCGACGACAGCGGCTTGGCCATCACCAGCCAGAACGGGATCGCCGTCAGGACGACGGATAGCGCGAAGCCGATCCAATAGCCCTTGCGCGAGCCGTGCGCCTCTTCATCGTCATGCTCGTGATCCTGGCGCCCGTGTTCCGGGTGATCGTAACCGTGGCTGACAGCACTCATCGCAGCATTCCCATCAGGTAGACGAAGGTGAAGACGCCGATCCAGATCACGTCGAGAAAGTGCCAGAACAGGCTGAGGCACATCAGGCGGCGGCGGTTGGCCGTGATCAGCCCCTTCCGCGCGACCTGCACCATCAGCGTCACCAGCCAGATGATGCCGAATGTGACGTGCAGCCCGTGCGTGCCGACAAGGGTGAAGAAGGACGACAGGAACGCACTGGTAGGGGGCGTCGCACCTTCGTGGATCAGCGTCGAGAATTCGTAGAGCTCGATGCCGAGGAACGCCGCGCCGAACAGCCCGGTGATCCCGAGCCAGACGAGCGTGCCACGCTGCTTGCCCTCGGTCATGTTGAGCATCGCGAAGCCATAGGTGATGGACGACAGCAACAGCATCGAGGTGTTGAGCGCGACCAGCGGCAGCTCGAACAATTCCTTTGGCCCGGGGCCGCCGGCATAGCTGGTGCCGAGCACGCCGTACGTCGCGAAGAGCATCGCGAAGATCAGGCAGTCGCTCATCAGGTAGATCCAGAAGCCGAGCATGGTGCTCGACCCCTCGGCGTGATGCGGTTCCTCTTCCGGGTGGAACAGGTCGCGATCATATTCTGCTACCGGGGCGCTCATGCTGCCGCTCCTGCCAGCGCGGCGGTGCGTGCGTCTTCTTGCTCGGTCACCTCCGCTGCCGGAATGTGGAAATCACGCTTGTAGTTGAACGTATGGCCGATCGCGACGGCGAGGATGCCGATGAAGCTCAACCCTGCCAGCCACCATACGTACCAGATCATGCCGACCGAGAAGGCGGTGCTCAGCGCGCCGAGGATCACGCCGGTGCCGGTGTTGCTCGGCATGTGGATGTCCCTGTAGCCGGCAATCGGACGCTGATAGCCGCGCGCCTTCATGTCGGCCCAGGCGTCGCCATCATGCACGATCGGCGTGAAGGCGAAGTTGTAGTCCGGCGGCGGCGACGAGGTCGACCATTCCAGCGTACGGCCATTCCATGGATCGCCCGTCAGATCGACCAGCTTCTTGCGATCGCGGATGCTGACCGCGAACTGCACCAGCATGGCGGCAATGCCGAGCGCGACCAGGAACGCGCCGAACGCCGCGATGATGAACCAGATCTGGTAGGACGGGTCGTCGAACGTGCGCAGCCGGCGTGTCACGCCCATCAGGCCCAGCACATAGAGTGGCACGAAGGCGAAGTAGAAGCCGCTGACCCACAGCCAGAACGATACCTTGCCCCAGAACTGGTTGAGCTTGAACCCGAACGCCTTGGGCCACCAGTAGTTGATCGCCGCGAACGCACCGAACAGCACGCCGCCGATGATCACATTGTGGAAATGCGCGACCAGGAACAGCGAGTTGTGCAGCACGAAATCGGCCGGCGGCACGGCGAGCAGCACGCCGGTCATGCCGCCGAGCGTGAAGGTGATCATGAACGCGACGGTCCACATCATCGGCAGCTCGAAGCGGATTCGCCCGCGATACATCGTGAACAGCCAGTTGAAGATCTTCGCACCCGTCGGGATCGAGATGATCATCGTCGTGATGCCGAAGAAGCTGTTGACGCTCGCGCCCGAGCCCATCGTGAAGAAGTGGTGCAGCCAGACGAGATAGGCGAGCAAAGTAATGACGCAGGTTGCGTAGACCATCGAGGTATAGCCGAACAGGCGCTTGCCCGAGAAGGTCGAGGTCACTTCGCTGAACACGCCGAACATTGGCAGGATCAGGATGTACACCTCCGGGTGGCCCCAGATCCAGATCAGGTTGACGTACATCATCGGGTTGCCGCCCAATGTGTTCGTGAAGAACGCGGTGTCGGCGTAGCGATCAAGGCTGAGCAAAGCGAGCACCGCGGTCAGGACCGGGAAGGCGGCGACGATCAGGATGTTGGTGCACAGAGCGGTCCAGCAGAAGATCGGCATCTTCATCATCGACATGCCAGGCGCGCGCATCTTCACGATCGTGCAGATCAGATTGACGCCCGACAGAAGCGTGCCGACGCCGGCGATCTGCAGCGACCAGATATAGTAATCCACGCCAACCCCGGGGCTGAAGCCGATCCCCGACAGCGGCGGCATGGCGAGCCAGCCGGTCTGCGCGAATTCGCCGACGAACAGGCTCATCATCACGGTGACGGCACCGCTCGCGGTCATCCAGAAGCTGAAATTGTTGAGGAACGGGAAGGACACGTCGCGCGCGCCGATCTGCAGCGGCACGACATAGTTCATCAGCCCGGTGACGATCGGCATCGCCACGAAGAAGATCATGATCACGCCGTGCGCGGTGAACACCTGGTCGTAATGGTGCGCGTTGAGATAGCCCTCGTTATTGAACGCCATCGCCTGCTGCAGCCGCATCATGATCGCGTCGGAGAAACCGCGCAGCAGCATGACAATGCCCAGGATCATGTACATGATGCCGATCCGCTTGTGATCGACCGTGGTGAACCACTCTTTCCAGAGATAGCCCCATAATTTGAAATAGGTCAGCGCGCCGAGCAGCAGTGCGCCGCCGAGGGCGACGACCACGAACGTGCCGACCACGATCGGTTCGTGCAGCGGCAGCGATTCGAGCGTGAACCGGCCCAGGATCGGGCTGATGGCGGGATGGGTGGTGGTCTGCATGATCTGGCCGTTCACAGCGTTGTCGGGTTGGACGGCGAGGCATTGCTGCGCTGCTGCACGTCCTTCGGGTTCTTGGGCGGCGCCTCGGCAGCATCGCCGCCGGTCAGCGCTTCCTCGGGCTTGGGCTTCTGCGCATTACCTTTGTCGGGCGTGTGCTTCATGCTGGCCGTGTCGCCCTTGTCCATCTTCATCATGTCGGACATGCAGGTCGTGCCGGGGCGCACGCACTGGTTGACCACCGCGTCGAACAGCGTGGGATCGATCCGGGCGAAGCGCATGACGGGCACGTTCTCGGTCGGCTTTTCGAGCTTCAGGTAGTTCGCCTTCGACAGCGGCAGATTGCCCGTCTTGTTGCGCGCAACCCAGGCTGCGAACCCGGCATCATCCAGCCCGTGGAACCGGAAGCGCATGCCGGAGAAGCCCGCGCCGCTATAGTTTGAGGAGAAGCCTGCATAATTGCCCGGCTTGTTGATCACCGCGTGGAGCTTGGTCTCCATCGACGGCATCGCGTAGATCATGCCGGCGAGATCGGGCACGTAGAAGGCGTTCATCACCGACGAGGCGGTGATGCGGAAGCGGATCGGGCGATCGACGGGGGCTGCCAGTTCGTTGACCGTGGCGATGCCGTATTCGGGGTAGATGAACAGCCACTTCCAATCGAGGGCGACGACCTGCACCTCGAGCGGCCTGGTGTTGGGCGCGACCGGGCGGCCCTTGGCGACGCGCTCGATCGGGCGATACGGGTCGAGCAGGTGCGTCGCGGTCCAGGTGACGGCGCCGAGGCAGATGATGATCATCAGCGGCGCGGCCCAGATCAGCAGTTCGAGCTGCGTCGAATGGTCCCAGTCGGGCGAATAGGTCGCCTCCTTGTTGCTCGCGCGGTAACGCCAGGCGAACAGGCAGACGAGCGCGATCACCGGCACCACGATCACCAGCATCAGCACGGTGGCGAAGATCACCAGGTTGCCCTGCTGCTGCGCGACATCGCCTGCCGGGTTCAGCACGACGGTGTTGCAGCCGGCGAGCACGGCGAGGGGAAGGGCGATCGCGCCTCTCGCCCACGACAGGCGCGCGGCAGGTTCGGAGTGACGGTCGGGGATGAGTCGGGTGCCAGGCATGATCGGGAGATAGCCTTGGATGCTGCACTGCGACATTGGACATTTTGTCCAATCCCCAGTGGATGCGTGATAGGGCATAGCACGGATCATGACCGACCCGCGTCCAGGAAACGTACGATGACCGCCCAGACCGCCTCTCACAATGCCGAGCGCGATGCACGCGCGATCAATGCGCGCCACGGCGACGTCCGCCCGAGCGAGATCGCGATCGGCGTGATCATCGGCCGCACGTCGGAATTCTTCGATTTCTTCGTGTACGCGATCGCATCGGTGCTAGTCTTTCCGGCGTTGGTTTTTCCTTATGTCGATCGGCTGACCGGCACCTTCTATTCGTTTGCGATCTTTGCGCTGGCGTTCGTTGCGCGACCGATCGGCTCGCTGATCTTCCTGCGCATCGATCAGGTGCTGGGTCGCGGCACCAAGCTGACCATCGCCTTGCTGGTGCTCGGTATCTCCACCGTGGCGGTGGCATTCCTGCCCGGATATGCGACGATCGGCTCCTGGTCGGCGATCCTGCTGGCGCTGTTCCGCATCGGGCAGGGGGTGGCACTGGGCGGGCAGTGGGACGGCCTCGCCTCGTTGCTCGCACTCAACGCGCCGGAGAACAAGCGCGGCTGGTATGCGATGATCCCGCAATTGGGCGCGCCGCTCGGGCTGATCGTGGCGAGCGCATTGTTCGCTTTCTTCGTCTCCTCGCTGTCGACCGCCGATTTCCTCGATTGGGGCTGGCGCTATCCCTTCTTCGTCGCGTTCGCGATCAACGTGGTGGCGCTGTTCGCGCGACTGCGCATGGTGACGACGCCCGATTACACCGCGTTGTTCGAGAGCAAGGAGCTAGAGCCTTCACGCGTGATGGACACGCTGCGTAGCGATTGGCGCAATATCGTCATCGGTGCATTCGCTCCGCTAGCGAGCTTCGCGCTGTTCCACATGGTCACGGTGTTCCCGCTCTCCTGGGTCGTCCTGTTCACCAAGGAGGATGCCTCGCGCTTCCTGGGCATCGAGATTATCGGCGGCATCGTCGGCACCGTCGCGGTGATCGCCTCCGGGCTGATCGCCGACCGCGTCGGGCGGCGCTTCCTGCTCGGCGCCTCGGCCGCCGGCATCGCCGTGTTCAGCGGCTTCGCGCCGCAATTGCTCAACGGCGGTGATTTGGGCGAGATCGTGTTCATGGTCACCGGGTTCGGGCTGCTGGGTCTCGCCTTCGGGCAATCGTCAGGCGCGGTGGCGGCTAATTTCGCCAGCGCACGGCGTTATACCGGGGCAGCGTTGACTTCCGACCTTGCCTGGCTGGTTGGCGCCGGCTTCGCACCATTGGTGGCGCTGGTGCTGGCGAGCGAGTTCGGCCTGCTCGCAGCGGGCGCCTATCTGCTTTCGGGTGCGCTCGGCACATTGATTGCGCTGGGCGTGAACAAGGAACTCGGCCGACGCATCTCGTGATTTGCTCCGCCGTGTCGCTGTGGTGAAGCTGCCGCTGACGACGCGGCAGGCCGCCTTAACGGGTTTGTGCGTTTCCTAGAGGCGGGCATCGCGGCGTGACGCCCCCGGCGGATCAACAAAAAGTCAGATACAATAGCGCGACCGCATGAAGAATATTGAATTGTCGCCTGAAGTCGTTTTGGTTTGTTTATAAATCATACTGGCGCGGATGTTCTGCTTTAATGTTCTGCACGTTGCTCAACAGTAAGCACTATTATACTATATTATATACTGTCGGACAATTAACCCTATGGTAACCATATGGGCAGTATGCCTGCAGGGATCCATGACATGGACGAACTCTTTTTCGGTAGTGCGGTATGTGACGTAACCAACGCGGGTCAGATGATGCTGCCAGCGCCGTTCGTCGAGACGATCCGCCGACGATCGACCAACTCGAACCTGCTGATCGGCCTGCACCAGGATGCAGCGTGCCTGGTGGCTTTCGACCGTTTATATGCGATGCGGCGAGACTGCGAGGCATCGGCCACACCCGAGGATCAAGGGCGGTTGCGGCGCAATTACGGGTTCGTGGAACAGGTCACGATTTCGCCCGCCGGAGTGATGGTGCTTTCCGCTTTGATGCGTGATCGCGGTCATATCGGACGCTCGGCGCTGGTTGTCGCCACGGGACAGCGTTTCGAGATCTGGGATCTGGACGAAGTGCTCGAACGCGGCCCGTCGGACCTCATCACGCTCGCCACGCACCACCTGATGACTCAGATCGGAAGAGAGATCGGCCATGTCCCTGCTTTGCCTGCTCCTGAATCACGCGGCCGTGCAGAAGGCGCGGTTCAACCAGGGCTTCGCCTTCAGCACATGCCGACGCTGCGGCCTCGACATGATCCGATCGGCCGGGGTGCCATCGGCAACTGAGTGGAAGACCCTGCCGAGCGGCTTTCGCGTCGTGCGCAGGCCTTGCGGCGTGCAGCCGGTACGGCGGCAAAAACGGCACACCTTCCGCAACGCCATGGTGGCGCCTGACATGCTGCAGATGGGCCTTTCCGCCTTGTGGTGGAAGCTGAAGGATCGGTGGCACCAGAAGCGAACAGCCAAGCTTATCGTGTGGTGCCTGCCGGCAAGGTTGCCGGCAAGCGCGTAAGCCGCTCGATCGTAGCCAAGTCAGCCGCTGCCCCGCAGTGTTGCGTGCGTCGCCACCAGCGGCGTCCGCGACTCAGCGCCCGAAAGTACGATCGGCCGGTTGTCTGAGCCGCATCGGTTGCCGACAATCATAGCGCGGCTCAATCATTGCGCGCGGCGCTTGCGCGACCGGCAGCATGCACCGAAATTGACGATCTCCTGCGGGTAGTTATACGAAAAGGCATGAACTCGGAGCCGAGCTGGGACCTGTACCGCACCTTTGCCGCCGTGCTGCGCGAAGGATCGCTGTCAGGCGCGGCGCGGGTGCTGCGTATAACGCAGCCCAGCGTATCCCGTCACATCGAGGCACTGGAGCAGGCGGTGGGCGGCGCGCTGTTCGTGCGGTCGCAGCGCGGCCTGTCACCAACCGATCGTGCCACCGCGCTCGGGCCGTATGCCGAAGAACTGGTGGCGACATCTGCCGCATTCATGCGCAGTGCCTCCGCGACCGTGGGGGAGGTTGCCGGCACGGTCCGCGTGTCGGCCAGCGAGATCGTCGCGGTGGAGCACCTGCCGTCAATGCTGGCGGGGATCAGGCAGGATCATCCGCAACTGGCAATCGAACTGGTGGCGTCGAACGCGCTGGATGATCTGCTCCAGCGTCGTGCCGATATTGCCGTTCGCATGGTCGCACCCGAGCAGCAGGCGCTGGTGGCGACGCGGGCGGGCAGCGTTACGCTGGGTCTGCATGCGCGGCAGGATTATCTCGCGCGGCGTGGCATGCCAGCGGCCATCGACGACCTAGCGGGCCATGATCTGATCGGCCCTGACACGGACACGCCGGGCACGCGTGCGGTGCTGAACCTGCTACCCGAGCTGAAGCGCGCCAGCTTTGCATTGCGGGTCGACAGTGACGTCGTCCAGCTTGCCGCGATCCGATCCGGGTTCGGGATCGGTGTGTGCCAGGTGGAGATTGCACGTCGCGACCCGTTGCTGGTGCGCGTCCTGCCCCAAAGCCTTTGCCGTCGAACTGCCACTCTGGATCGTGATGCACGAGGACCTGCGCAGCAGTGCGCGATGTCGTGTGGTTTATGACGCATTGGCTAGCGCGTTGAGCGTCTAGCGTTCGACGAGGGTGGCCTGATCTTCATCGTTCGATCCACGTATGGCGAAATATCTGAGCGCGGGAGTGCCTCGACTTCCCGGCACACGAATGGCGCGGAGGCGAGCCACCACTATTTACGGCACCATTACTGGCGCATTGAGCGGTATAGGACAGGCCAATCGCCGGGTTCGAGCCCACCGCAGGAGCGTTGCAGCGTCATCTCCGACAGGCGGAAGGACGTGCCGTCCCAGATCCAGTCCGCCGAAAAGCCGCAGTCGGCGAGGCCCCGGCCTTTGGCTCCCATGCTGAGCGTGCCGGTATCCGCGTCGAACCCCGCGTTGGTGAAGAAGTCGGCGCGCGATCGATCGGGATCTTGGCCGAGGTATGGGGTGGGGGCGACCAGGCGCTGGGCGCGATTGTTCGTGCGCGACGCGATGAAGGCGAGCGACGATCCCTGATAGGCCCCCATCACGCAGGGAAGGAGGACGAGTGCTTGCCTGCCGTCCAGGGCATGCGCCTCAGGCTGCTCCGGTGTTTCGCCGCACTCCTCCTTGGCCAGTAGCGCCTTTTGACTGGCGCGCACGGCGGCGATCAGGCGGCCTTCTTCGCCGGGCGCCAAGCGCGCACTGATGGGATGGTGGGGGATCTTGGGCAGCGGGGGTGGTGCCGGCACGCGCGATGCGGGCAGAGTGCCGGGCTTGAGCACCGCCGTCACGCCGCCAGAACGCCCTTGCCGGTCATCCAGGCGCAGCATCGCTGCAGCGAAGCCTGCCAGTGGCACCTGCGCATCGCCGCCGCCGAGCGTGACCGCCGAGGCGTTGCGCAGTTGTTGTACAAGTGCGCGGACGGTGGCGAGGTCATTGGTGGTGGCGGAGGTCTGGTCGTCGGTGGCGATGACCTGCCACTTGGGTCCTCGAAGATTGGCGGGGGTCCCGTCGACGCGGATGTCGGCCAGGGTGAACCGCTGAAGGGCGCTGATCGACGCCGTGATCGCTCCGCTTGGTCCGGCCGCACGTCCTATTTCGATTTCCGCGCCAGGATTGGAGTCGTCGAACCCCCGCGCGACGCAGGTCAGCGTGTTGTCGCAGGCCACAAGCCAGGATTGGTAGTCGTCGTAGGATTGTATGATTGGAGACGGGGAAGCGGCGCTCAGCGACATGAACGCGGCAATGGACAGGAGGGTTTGTCTGATGGGTCGGACGGTCGTCACGGCTTGCCCTCTCGTCAGATCGGCGCGGCCGACATGTTGGGCGCATGGCGGCGCGATCGTCTTGTTCTAGGCTATCTCGCTATGAGCGTCACCGGGCGGCTGTTTCGTGAACGACCATGTCGCAGGCCTTTGGGTATAATAAGCCGCTGGGTGACCCCGGAACAAGGCGGGGCGACGGCTTGAGTGATGCGGACGCGCCAAACCGATGCCTGCGTTCCGAAGCCAGAGGTCGATCTCGCCGGCCACATCACCCAGGCGGCTGCCTGCGCGTCCTCCACGGCTCGACCTGCTGGCCGCCGAAGATGTTTTCCCGCGGCATATCGAAGATGAAGTAGGGATTGAGCATCGGTGGCGCGCCGACGGCTGCCAGTCGCGCCTGCTGATCTGGCGTGAGCTGGATATCCAGCGCGGCCATGTTCTCGGTCACCTGTTCGGGCCGGCTGGCGCCGATCAGCACCGATGAAACGCCGGCGCGGCCCGTTACCCAGGCCAGCGCGACCTGGGCCATCGGCCGACCGACTTCCTCCGCCACGGTGCGCAACGTGTCGACGATCGCGAAGTTCGCTTCGGTAAACAGCATGCCGCCATAAGGATTATCGCCGTTGAGCCGCCCCTCGCTGCCTCCAGCTGCCGTTTCGCCGCTGCGATTGGGTAGGCTGCCCGCCGGTCCGAAATCGGCCAGCTTCTCCCGACCATATTTGCCGGTGAGCATGCCGAACCCCAGCGGACTCCAGGCGACGAGGCCGAGACCAAGCGCATCGCCGGCCGGCAACACATCCAGTTCGACGCCGCGGTCGATCAACGAATAGCTGTATTGCAGCCCGATCGGCTCGGGCAAACCGTGCGCGCGGGCCAGCGTGGCGATGTGTGCGGCGTACCAGGCGGGCGCGTTCGAGAAGCCGTAATACAGGATGTCGCCACGGCGCACCGCATCGGTGAGCGCGCGCAGCGCTTCCTCGGGCGGCGTGGTGCGATCCCACACATGCGTCCAATACAGGTCGATGAAATCGGTGCCGAGCCGACGCAGCGACCCTTCGATGCCATCACGGATGTTGCGGGCGGAATTGTCGCTGGCGAGGGGGTTGCCCTCGTGACGCGGGAAGCCGGATTAGGTCGCGATCACCATGCGATCGCGCAGCGCGCGTTCGGCGATGAAGCGGCCTAGCATCGTCTCGCTTTCGCCGCCGGAGTAGACGTCGGCCGTATCGGCGAAGTTGCCGCCTGCTTCGACATAGGCGTTGAAGATCGCGCGCGATGTGGCCTCATCGGCACCCCACCGCCCGGCGCCAAAGGTCATCGTGCCGAGCGCGAGCGGGCTGACGGCCAGGCCGGACCGCCCCAGAGTGCGGAAGTTTGTCGGGTTCATGTTGCTCATCCTTGAAGACCGGACATGAGATAGCGCGCGCGAGCGTTCCCGATTAGAGGAGATGTTCGGCATGGGTCTGTGAACGTGGTGCAGCAATGAGACGAGGCGATCTCGACGATCTGGCAGCGCTGGCGGCCGTTGCCCGGGTGGGCAGCTTTACCCGGGCGGCAGCGGAACTCGGGCTGTCGCCATCGGCGCTCAGCCACGCGATACGCGGCCTGGAGGAGCGGCTTGGCGTCCGCCTGCTCGCGCGGACGACGCGATCGGTCGCACCGACGGCTGCCGGTGCGCGGCTTTTGCTATCGCTCAACCCGGCGCTCGACGAAGTGAGAAGCGGGCTGGCCGCGCTGGCGGATTGGCGGGGGGCACCATCCGGCGCAGTGCGACTGACTGCCTTCGGCTATGCCGCGCGCACGATCCTGGCGCCGCGGCTGCCGCATTTCCTGCTCGATCATCCGGACGTGTCGATCGAGGTTATCGTCGACGATCGGCTGGTGGATCTCGTGGCGGGCGGGTTCGATGGCGGCATCCGCCTGGGCGAGACGGTGGACCGCGATATGGTCGCGGTGCCGATCGGCCCGCGCCTGCGGACTGTCGTGGTCGCTACGCCGGGCTATTTCGAGCGCCATCCGCCTCCCGCAACGCCTGGCGACCTGGAGCGCCATGTCTGCGTCAACTATCGCCTAGTCGGGGGCGGTGGACTGCTGCCGTGGGAGTTCGAGCGCAGCGGCGAAGAGGTGAAGGTGCGCCCGAGCGGGCAATTGATCGCCAATGACGAGACGCTGGCTGCAGCCACGGTGCGCGCCGGCGCCGGGCTTGGATACATGATGGAGCATGATGTGCGCGCCGAGATCGCGAATGGCAGGCTGGTGCAGGTATTGGCCGCTTGGTGCCCGGATTATCCCGGTTGCTACCTATATTACCCCAACCGGCAGGTCACGCCCGCGATGCGCGCACTGATCGACGCGTTGCGGTGGCAGCCAGGATCACTGCCGGACGTTGCGCCTTAGGGTGAGCGACGCATCGGGGTTGAGCTTTTCGCGGCAGGCCCAGCGTAAGGGGCTCCGGACGCCCTTGATCACGATCTCCGCTTTGAGACGCAGACCTTCCCACGCATTGCCCTTCGGCAGCATGAGCATTGCCTGATGGATGCCGGTCGGGCGGGGGTAGCCGGCGTCCACCGAGCCGCTGGCAAGATCACGGCCGTTCGCGTCCTGAACTGTCAGGCGCACCACGCCTGGCGGCGCGGCGACGCCGGCATTGGCGAGGCCGATCACCAAACCGGTCTGGCCGTCGCGCTCGAACGCCCAGATGAACGACGGATAGACGCGGTAACCGATGCGGCGGGCGGCATCGTCGATCGGCTGGGGGAACCGGTCGTTATAGCTGAGTACGTTCGCGGCGGCTTCGTTGTGCCAGTTCCACACCGACCAGTAATTGGCGCCGACCGCCAGCACGTGATCGATGATCCGCTCATTCTCGGTTACGCCATCGTCCAACTTCAGCTGGTCGGGTGCGCCGGTGGTCATGCCGACCTCGCTGATCGCGGCGGTCCAGGCGGGGCGGTTGCTCAGTGCGTCGATCTGCGCGTTCTCGATGAAGATCGTGTCGCTACGGATCCAGTTGCCGCTGCGCACGGTCGCATCGAGCATGTCGGCATTGCCGACATTGTTGAAGTCGGGCTGCGTGTTGGTGACGAGCGGCGTCTTGCTCCAGGCGGCAAGCTGGATGTCGAGCATGCGGCGCCACGTCTGTTCGGCCACGAGGTCGCTGGGGAATACGTGGCCCTCGAAAGGCCAGCTATGGCCCTCGCCCCAGAAGCCGTACATCATCGTATCCATATACTCGACGTCCGGACTGCCGTTCAGTTCGGCCGCGAGCAGCGCGTTCAGTTCCTCGAACGCGGCGAGATAGGCGGGATGGTCGTACCGCGGCAGGCCGTGCCGCTTGCGATAGCGGATTTGCGTACGGTCGCCCTTCCACGCGCCCTTGAGCTGGAGATAGGGCACCTTGTCCATGAGGAATTCGGGCATGCCGGGTTCGGCGAAGTCAGGATTTTCCAACATGATGCGGAAGCCGACCTGCTTGCCGTACCGTCGTGCGAGATCGAAGGTGATCTGCCACCAATCGGGGAAGTCGAGCCGACCGGGGCGTTGTTGAACCTCGCGCCAGTTCGGGCGCAGATACACCTTCTGCACGAAGGGCAGGCGGATCAGATCCTCGATCGACTTTGCCAACGTCTCGCCGGGGATACGTGGCGGGCCGGTATCGCCCGAGACGTAGACCGTGAGCCCCATGCCGCGATTGGGCACGATGTCGCGCGATGGGCTGGTGACCATCACGACTTCGCTGCCGGGCACCACTGCACCCGCGCCATATTGCGGGAACGGCCCCTGGTAGAGCCGGTCGGTCACCGGCGGGCCATTGCCCCAGTCATAATCGTGCCAGACATGTTCAGGCACGCGCGCGGCGGCGGCGGGGATAGCGGCAAGGCCGGTCCCGGCGGCGGCACTCGCCGCCAGGAACGTCCGCCGATCGAAGGTCGCCCCGCTCACCGCCGAGAGATCACAAACGGCCGCGAATGCCGAAGAAGAACGAGCGGCCGGAATATTCGTAGAAGTTCGGGACATTGCTATAGCTGTTGTCGCGCTTGATCGCCGAGCCGAGCAGGTTCGATCCCTGCCCGTAGATCGAGATGTTGTCGGTCAGATCGTAGGACAGGCTGGCGGACATTTCGTGATATCCATCCTCCTTGACCGGCAGATAGGACAGGTTGCCCGACTGCGCATAGGTGTAGCGCGACTGGAAGCTGTACGAGACCTGCGCGCCGATGCCGTGATTCTCGTAGAACAACTTGGCATTGGCCGAGAAGGGGATCGCACCCGCCAGGCGCGTGGTCACGTCGCCCGAGCTGGCCTTCGAATGGTTGTAGGTAACGTTCGCCTGCACGCCGAAGCCGTTGTCGAGGAAATATTGGCCGCCGACTTCGACGCCGTAGACCTTGGCGCTGTCGCCGTTGATGACCTGATATTCGACGAAGTCGAAATTCTGTTGCTGATTGCCGGGCTGCGCGCTGGGGGTGATCGTGACGTCCACCGGCACGGTCGAGACGAAGTTGGTGATGTGCTTGTAGAATGCCGCCGCCGTCAGAGCGAGGCGGTTGGACGGATAATATTCGAACGATACGTCGAATTGATCGGCGCTGGTTGGCTTCAGGTTAGGATTGCCCGCATCGTAGATGATGAAGGTGCCCGATTGCGCCGACGTCGCGTCCTTGGCGGGCGAGAGTTCGCCGAAGCTCGGCCGCGAGATTGCCTGCGATGCGGCGAGACGAACGCGGAAGCCATCAGTGATATCATAGGCGAAATTCACTGCGGGCAGCAGCCGCAGGTAATCGCCGCCGCCGTTGATCGAGGTCACCGGGTTGAAGTCCACATCATTATCCTGCGTGCCGACGCGCGGGATGATGCTGGCGATGGTGGCGCCATAGCCGGTCGAGGAGACCTTGGTCGACACAAGACGTGCGCCGATATCGCCGCGCCACCGGGTGCCGGCGAGGTTGAACTGCACATAGCCGGCCCAGGTCCGCTCACCGATGCGATAGGAGGCGGGCAGATTGGGCTGGACGATCTGCGTCGAATAGCCGGCGGGATAGGGCGACAAGGCGCAGCCGGGGATGGGCGTGCCGGTCGCATCCAGGCAGCTGTTGGGATTGAGAATCGCGGGGTTGTTGTCGGCGCGCGGGAGTGCCGCAAAATAGGTGTCGATGTCGAAGTACGGGAAGTTGCGCGGGAAATTGCCGGACAGCTTGCCTAGGATATTGCCTTCCCGCCCCTGTACCACCGACGCGCCAAGCTGGCCGAAGGAGAATGGGTAGCCGCAATAATTGCACGACGTGGTGTATTGATTGTCGAGCTGATCGACCGTCTTCTTGCGATCTGTCCAGGCACCGCCGAACGTGATCGACTTGAACGTGTCGTTGTCGACCTCATAGGTCAGATCGAGCTTCGCGCCCTGCGTCCGGTCCTGGATGTTCTGGCCCTGGATGCCGATATAATGGGCATGGAAATCGTCATCGGTCGCCTCGCTGAGCGGCCTGCCGCCAGGGATGGTAATGGCGAGATCGGGGATGCCGCCGTCGCGCGTGGCGAAGACCGCCGACGAGTCCGGGATGCCGGCCACGACGAAGCGGTTTTGCCCGCCAGATTTATCCTGCGCCTTGCCGTAATAACCATCCACCGCGACCTTGAGCTGGTCGATCGGCCGCCAGTCGATGTGGCCGCCGAACTGGTATGTCTGGCTCCTGCGCGGCTCGTCGGTGGTCAGCACTTCGCTGACGAAATCGTTGACCTTGAAGCCGGTGACGACGTTGTTGGAATCGACCGTGATCGAGGCAGGATCCCAACGCGGCGCGCCGTCATCATCAAGCGGATTGAGGTAGTTGGAAGAGCGATAATTGTGCTGCGCCACGTCGTAGTGGCTGTAGATGCCGTCGATCGTCAGCTCGAAATTGCTCGACGGCTTCCACTGGAACGCGCCAGCGGCGCCGATACGCTCGCGCTCACCCTGCACCGTGCCGACGCTGTAATAATCCGGCCAGATGTAGGCGGGACCGTTCTCGTTGGGATCTATCTTCCCGTCGCGATTGAAATCTACCTTGTACGCAGCCTCGGTACCGTCGGTGATCGAATATTCGCCGAGATTGTCGGTACGGAACTTGTACTTGTTGTAGCTACCGCCGACCATCACGCCCATGGTGTCGTTGGCGAAGGTGGTGCTGACCACGCCGGTGACCTTATAGCCGGCCTTGTCGACCAGATCGTTATACTGGCCCTCGACCGATCCGGATGCGTGCGTGCCGGTACGATCCAGCGGACGGGCGGTGCGCAGGTTGATGTTGCCGCCGATGCTGCCTTCCAGCTCGGACGAGCGCACGGCTTTCGACACTTCCGCACCGGAAATGATTTCGGAGGGCAGCACGTCGAACGCGAACGAGCGATCGGCGCCATCGGTTGGCAGGATGCGCCCGTTCAAGGTGGTGATCGCGAAATTCTCACCAAGGCCACGGACGGTAACAGAGCGGCCTTCGCCGCGACCGTCGCGGCCTACGGTGACGCCGGGAATGTTAGCGAGCGCTTCGGCGACGTTGCGGTTGGGGAATTTGCCCAATTCCTCGGCCGAGATGGCGTCGACGATCGTGTCGGCGTTCCGCTTGGCCTGGATCGAGCGCAACAGGCTGCCGCGCACGCCGCGCACGACGATGTCGGTGCCGCCATCGTCGGCAGCATTGGTGTCGCCCGGCTGCTGCGCCGGGTCGGTCAGCACGGTGGCGGGATCGGGAGCGGCGGTCGAGGGCTTGCTGTCCTCGGTCTGCGCGAGCGCCGCGGGGGCGGTCAGCAGCGCGGCAGCGCTGACCCCGGTAAGCACCACATTACGCACCGTGCGTCGCATCATCGCCATTCCCCTTAATATGCACGCCGGCCGTTCGATCACGGAGCCGTGCGATTTATTGCGTTTTGGTATCGCGATAGTAGCAAAACTGTCAAACAGAAAAGAAACGAAACTTGCCTGATTGTTGTACGTCTGCTTTGTCGCTGTTAGGTTTAGCGCTAACAGGAGGAGCATATGTCGGTCACGCGGGATACCAGCGGTCGGCGCCAACAGATCAGCGCTTTGGTTCGCGAACGGGGCAGCGTACAGGTCGTGCCGCTCGCCGCGCGCTTTGGCGTGTCGATGCAGACGATCCGCAAGGATCTGCATTATCTCGCCAAGCGGGGGGTGGCCGAACGCTCCTATGGCGGCGCGATATCGACCGATGCGGTGAACGTCGTGTCCGAGCCGCCGGTCGAGGCGAAGCGTGTGATCAATGTCGATGAGAAGGCAAGGATCGGCGCGCTGGCGGCGGCGATGATCCAGCCGGGCGATTCGGTCGTGCTCGATTCGGGCACCACCGCGCTGCAGATCGCGCTTCACCTGGAGGATATCGACGACGTCACCGTGCTCACCAACGATCTCGACATCCTCTGCGCGCTGGCGAGCAAGGAACGGATCAACGTGGTGATGCTGGGCGGTGCGCTCAGGCGGC
The DNA here is from genome assembly GCF_025231525.1 of Sphingomonas endolithica. Classification (NCBI taxonomy): domain Bacteria; kingdom Pseudomonadati; phylum Pseudomonadota; class Alphaproteobacteria; order Sphingomonadales; family Sphingomonadaceae; genus Sphingomonas; species Sphingomonas endolithica. The sequence continues at coordinate 754,126 of NZ_CP103057.1, read as the reverse complement.
GCAACCGCGCCTTTTACGGCGCGCAAACGGAAAGTGCGCTCGACGAACTGCATGTCGACAAGCTGTTTCTCGGCGTGGACGGCTTCGACGTCGAACGCGGTATCACCACCCATTTCGAACTTGAGGCGGTGCTCAACCGCAAGATGGTGAAGGCGGCGGGGCAGGTGATTGCGGTAACCGACCGGTCGAAGTTCGGGCGGGTGTGTCTGCACCGGATTATGAACGTCGCGGAGATCGACGATCTGGTGACCGATGCGGTGGACGCCGATGGAATGCAGGCGGCGGCGGATCGATTGGGGTTTCGTCTGCACGTCGCCTGAGAGTGGGGTGAGGGGGCACCCCAGCCTCGCCGTCATCCCGGACTTGTCCCGGGGTCCACCGTTCCACAAACCAAACGCTGGTAAGTTGGCGGCGCAGCCGACCCCAGGAACAAGTCCGGGGTGACGGGTATCGTGATTAGACTCAGCCCTACAGCTTGAAAAACCGCTGCGCGTTTTTCCAGTAGATCTTGTCGATCACGCCGCGTGGTAGATCGAGTCCCTTGGCATCGGCGTTGATCGCATCCACCCGCTGGCCGAGCGGCGTGGCCAGGTAGCGCCAGTCCGCACGCCATACTTGATCGGCTTCCTTGGCGAAATTGCCCGTGGCCGGCGGATTCTGGGCGCGGCCGGCGGGGTCGGGCGGGCTGTCGGTCAAATCGGTACCGTAGAGAATGCGGTCCTGATACTTGATGAAGAAGGCGCGGACCTTGGGCATGTCGGCGTTGGATTGCACTTGCAGGTTGGACATGCGCGCCGCCAGATCGACGACCGTATTGGGATAGCGATCGAAGAAGCGCGAAAGCTCATCCACGCTCCATTCCAGGCTCGCCATGTGCGCGCCATCGAACGCCAGCTTCGGGTGCCGCGCGACGAAGCGATCGCGCGCTGCCATCAGCGCTTCGTAGCTGGGTTCCTCCGGGTGGAGGAACATGTAATATTCGGGATGCGCCTTGAAGTACGAACGGTCGTTTTCGGTCGTCATCTGATCGAGCGGCAGCCAGCAATTCTTGGGCTCGGCTTGGTGGGCGATCAGGGGAATGCCGCGCTGTTCGAGGTGCGCCATCACGCCCTCGAAGCGCGGATCGTCCAGGAACACGCGCTTGCCCTGCGCATCCTTCGCAACCATGCCAATATTCTTCCACACCTTTACCGCGACCGCGCCGCGCGCGAACGCCGCGTCCAACGCAGCGTTGGTGCGTTCGGTCCAGCCCGGCGTGCCGAAGCCCTGCATCGACAGCGTGGTGGCGAAATGGAACTGCTTGGCGTCCTTGGCCTGCATCTGGTGCGCGATCGTCGCTTGCAACGGCAGCGGCGGAAAGTCCGGATAATCGACGTTGATCGACAGGAGTTCGACGCCGTCGCGGTGAGCCACCTCCAGGAAGCGGGGATCGTTCACATTGGCATGGACGTGCGCGTCGAATTTTGGAACGCGGGCAAAATCCGCCTCGCTATAACCGGGGGCAGGCGCGGCGGCGCCGATCAGCAATGCCGACGTCGTAAACAACATGATGGTCTTAAGCGCCCGCATACCACTCTCCGCATGAATTCTAAACGAAACAAAACGATCATTTAAATTGCGAATAGGGTTTGCGCCGCTGCTGCGGTTGGTGCAACATCTTTCTCCGACGGCCAAGTCGAGTAACCGGCCGATATCAGGGGAGCCCTATCGCCATGCTGTCCAATCTCGTCGATCGCCGTGCGATGCTCGGCCGCCTGATGGCCAGCGCGGCACTGGTTTCTGGTCCGACGCTGGCCACACGTGCCTGGGCTGCGGCGCCGGCGGGTGTGAAGCTCGGCGATGGGACGTTGGGGATCGAGTTCGACAGCGCGATGCGGTCGCGCGTGTCGTTCGGTGGCAAGGCGGTAACGCCGATGGCCGCGGGCGAGGCATTGTTTCTTGCGGATCGCCGCGTACTCGACAAGTTCCTGCTGCTCGATCACGACGAGGAGAAGGTCGCCGGGCGGCACGGCCCAGGGCGCCGGCACCGGCTGCGCAGCACCGCGGGTGGCGCGGTGGAGCAGGTGCTCGATATCACGTTCCTTGATCGTTATCCCGGGCTGGCGCTGTACGAAATGCGCTATCGCAATACCGGCACCACGCCGCTGGCGATCGCCGGCTGGCGCGTCGCGACGCATGACCTGTTGAGCGATCCCGCCGGCGCGTACAGCTTTGCCGGCGCTTCCTATCCAGATCGCCGCGATTGGGTGCAGAAAGTGGCGCCGGGCTTCGAGCAGCGCAACTTCATGGGCATGAACGGTTCGGATTACGGCGGCGGCACGCCGGTCGCGGTGGTTTGGCGGCGCGACGCCGGGCTGGCGGTCGGCCATGTCGAGACGGTGCCGCGGCTGATCTCGCTGCCGGTCGCGGCGCAGCCGGACGGCACGCGTGTCGGCCTGTCCGGCGACGAGCCGACATTGCTCGCGCCCGGCGCGACGCTGACGCTGCCGACGGCGTTCCTGATGGCGCATGACGGCGATCATTTCCGCCCGCTCGACGCCTATCGCCGGATCATGGCCGAGCGCGGCCTGTCGGCACCGGAGATCCCGGAGTCGAGCTACGGCCCAATCTGGTGCGCCTGGGGGTACGAGCGCAATTTCACCGCCGAGCAGGTGTACGGCACGCTGCCCAAGGCCAAGGAGCTTGGCTTCGAATGGGCAGTGATGGACGATGGCTGGCAGACGTCGGAAGGCGACTGGAAGCTCGACCGCAAGAAATTTCCGCGGGGCGACGCCGACATGAAGGCGTTCGTGAAGCGCATCAAGGCGGACGGCATGCGCCCGCGTTTGTGGCTCGCCCCGCTGGCAGTCGATCCCGGCACGGATATGCTACGCGATCGCCCGGACATGCTGATCCTCGACCGCAACGGCGCGGCGCAGAATGTGAGTTGGTGGAGCGCGTTCACGATGTGCCCGGCCTATCCGCCGGTGGTCGATTTCTTCCGTGCGCAGGTCCACCGGATCATCGGCGACTGGGGCTATGAGGGGCTGAAGCTCGATGGTCAGCATCTGAACGGCGTCGCGCCCTGCTACAATCCGGCCCACAACCATGCGCGCCCGGAGGAATCGTTCGAGAAACTGCAGGATTTCTGGAAGGCGCTGTACGACGAGGCGATGGCGATCAACCCGCAGGCGATCATGGAGATCTGTCCGTGCGGCGACAGCTTCGCGTTCCACAATATCCCGGCGATGAACAATACGCCGGCGTCCGATCCCACCTCGTCCTGGCAGGTTCGGCTTAAGGGCAAGACGTTCAAAGCGCTGATGGGGCCGTCGGCGCCCTATTCCGGCGACCATGTCGAGCTGAGCGATGGGCGCAACGATTTCGCTTCGACCTACGGCATTGGCGCGATCCCTTCGACCAAGTTCACGTGGCCGAAGGACGTGCCTAACCCGACCGATCCACTGCCGCCGGGCGGCTATCTACTCACGCCGGAGAAGGAAGCGCTGTGGCGCAAGTGGATAGACCTGTACCGCGCCAACATGTTGTCCAAGGGCCGCTATCTCGGCGGCCTCTACGATATCGGCTTCGACAAGCCCGAGGCGCATGCGATCGAGCGCGAGGGGGCGCTGCATTACGCCTTCTACGCCGACAGCTGGGATGGCGCGCTCACGCTGCGTGGCCTGGGGGCAGGGCGCTATGCGCTGACGGACAGTTTCACGGGCAAGCTGCTCGGCACCGCTACCGCGGCACGCAATCGAATCCCGGCTACATTCAAGCGCTTCCTGCTCATCCGCGCCACGCCTGAGGGAGCCAAGGCATGAATGCTGCCGTCACGCCGTCGAGCCGCGCCTGGCTGATCAATGCGCTGGTCACGGTGGTGCTATGGGGCGTGTGGGGCGCCTTTTCCGGGCTGTCGCCGCAGCACGGTTTCCCCGAAACCCTGGTCTATTGCGTCTGGGCACTCACGATGATCCCGCCGGCCTTGGTCGTGCTGGCGCAGGCCGGCTGGCGGCTGGACACGTCACCGCGGGCGATCGGCTATGGGCTGGCGATCGGGCTGCTCGGTGCGGGCGGGCAGATGGTGCTCTTCTATGCCGTGGCGCGGGGTCCTGCCTATCTGATCTTCCCGATCATCTCGCTGTCGCCGATCATCACCATCGCTTTGTCGTTCGTGCTGATGCGCGAGCGCACGGGGCGCATGGGCGCATTCGGCATCCTGCTCGCCTTGCTCGCGCTGCCGACGTTCGATTTCGCGCCGGGCAGCGGGGGCGGGGCGTCTGCCGCGTGGCTGATCCCGGCGATGATCGTGATGCTGTGCTGGGGCGTGCAGGCCTATTTCATGAAGGCCGCCAACCACGTCATGCCGGGCGAAAGCATCTTCGTGTACATGATGCTCTCAGGGCTGGTGCTGATCCCGGTTGCCTGGGCGATGACCGACTTCAGCCGGCCGATCAACTGGGGGCTGGACGGCCCGTGGCTCGCCGCGTTGATCCAGGTGCTCAACGCGATCGGCGCGCTGACGTTGGTGTTCGCGTTTCGCTACGGCAAGGCGATCATCGTCGCGCCGCTCGCCAATGCCGGCGCCCCGCTCGCCACCGCCTTGCTGTCGCTGGTGATCCTCGGCGTGGTGCCGGGGCCGCTCAAGAGCGTAGGGATCGCGCTCGCGTTGGTCGCCTCGCTGCTGCTGGCGATCGAACCCGACGCCAAGGACCCGGAAGCTATAGTCGAAACCGTCTAGTTTCGTTATATTTCGTTTCGTTGTGCATTCAACATTGATAAGATACGAGCCGCAGCCGAAGGAGCCGACGTGCAAGCGATTCTAGACATGGTGCTACGGCACAAGGCCGGCGAACGGGTCGGCGTGACCTCGGTCTGCTCGGCGCACCCTTTGGTGATCGAGGCAACGCTACGTCATGCGCTGGTAACCGATCAGCCGATCGTGCTGATCGAGGCGACGTCCAACCAGGTCAATCAGGATGGCGGCTATACCGGCATGGTACCGGCCGATTATCGCGATTTCGTGCAGGCGATCGCCGCGAAGGTCGGCTTCCCGCTCGACCGGCTGGTGCTCGGCGGCGATCATCTCGGCCCCAACGCCTGGACCGCCGCGCCGGCTGCCGAAGCGCTCGACAGGGCCGATGTGATGGTGACTGCTTATGTCCGCGCCGGCTTCCGCAAGATCCATCTCGATTGTTCGATGAGTTGCGCCGACGATCCCGTGCCGTTGCCGGAGCAGACGATCGCCGAGCGCGCCGCGCGCTTGTGCGCCGCGGCGGAAGCGGCATTCGATGGCAATCCCGCGGAGGCGCCGGTCTATGTCATCGGCACCGAAGTGCCGGTGCCCGGCGGCGCGGCGGAGGATCTCGAGGAACTCGCCGTCACCACGCCGGAAGCGGCGATCGCGACGGTCGACATGCACCGTGATCTGTTCCGTGCCTCCGGGCTGAACAGCGCATGGGATCGCGTGATCGCCACGGTCGTTCAGCCCGGTGTTGAATTCGATCACGACAAAGTCGTCGATTACCGCCCCGAGCGCGCCGCAGCGCTCAGCCATGCGATCGAGCCCGTCGAGCATCTGGTGTTCGAGGCGCATTCGACCGATTACCAGACGGCCGAGGCGCTCGCCGCTTTGGTGCGCGACCATTATGCGATACTAAAGGTCGGGCCGGGCGTGACCTTCGCGCTGCGCGAAGCCCTGTGGGCACTTGATGCGATCGAGGCGGAAACGGTGCCAGCGGCCGATCGTGCCGGCCTGCGTGCTGTCACGCTTGCGCGGATGCAGGCCGAGCCCAAGAACTGGCGCAAATATTATCATGCCACCGGCGCGGCGCTCGACTTCCAGCTGCAATACAGCCTGTCGGACCGCATTCGCTATTACTGGCCCGACGCGGAGATCGCCGCCGCGCAGGAGCGACTTTTCGCCAACCTGCGCCAGGCGCCGCCGCCGCTGGCGCTGGTCAGCCAGTATCTGCCGCTGAGCTATGCCGCGGTACGCGCCGCCCAGGCGACGCTCGACCCTGCCGAACTGGTCATGGCGCACATCGCCGCCACGCTCGACGCCTATCATGGAGCCTGTTTTCCCGATGCCTGACACCCTGCTCGCCGTCGAGGCCGACGATACCTCCTGGACCCGCCGCGAAATCGCGCAGCAACCCGAGACGCTGCGTGCCACGCAAGCCTTGCTGCGCGCGCACCAGGCTGAGATCGAGGCGTTCGTCGCGCCGTTGCTGGCGCGTGCGGACCTGCGCATCGTGCTAACCGGCGCCGGTACGTCGGCATTCATCGGCGAATGCCTGGCGCCGTGGCTGTCGAACGTATTGGGGCGCCCGGTGGAGGCGATCGCCACGACGGACATCGTCAGCACGCCCGCGCTGTATTTGCGCGCCGAGGCGCCAACCCTGCTCGTGTCGTTTGGTCGCTCGGGTAGTAGCCCGGAAAGCGTCGCTGCCGTCGACCTGGTCGACGCGCGTGTGACCGACGCCTATCACCTGATCATCACCTGCAATGCCGAAGGCGAATTGGCGCGCCGCGGCAGCGACAAGACCCATGTCGTGGTGCTGCCCGATGCGACACATGATCGCAGCTTCGCCATGACCTCGAGCTTCAGCGCGATGATGCTCGCGGCATTGTCGATCCTCGGGGGCATCGACGCGCTCGACGCGCGCGTGCCGGCGATCGCCGCGGCGGTGGCGGATGTGCTGGCACAGGCCGAGCCGTTGGTCCGCGATCTCGGCACGCGCGGGTTCAAGCGCGTCGTCTATCTCGGTAGCGGCGTCTTCAAAGGGCTCGCCCGCGAGGCGGCACTGAAGCTGATGGAGTTGAGCGACGGCGCGGTCGTGACGGCATTCGATACGGCATTGGGTTTCCGCCACGGCCCCAAGACGATCATCAACGGCGACACGCTGGCCGTGGTGTTCGTGTCGAACGATCCGCTCACGCGGCGCTACGACCTCGATATCGTCGCGGAACTGCGCCGTGATGCCCATTGCGGGGCGTTGGTGGTGATCTCCGCTGATCCGGACGACGGGGCCGATATCACGATTGCTGGCATGGTCGATGCGGCGGATGCAGACCTTCTGTTCCCGTTCATCGTGCCCGCACAATTGTTCGGCTTGCACGTATCGCTCGCGTTGGGCCTGACGCCCGATCGCCCGAATGCGAGCGGCACCGTCAACCGGGTCGTGCAGGGCGTGCGGATCTACGCTGCCGCATGAGCGAGGGCGCCTATTATCTGGGGGTCGACGGCGGCGGCACCAAGACAGAATTCGTCTGCATCGATGCGGCCGGCACGGTGGTTGCGCGGGCCGTGACCGGCACGACCTATCACCTCGAAGTCGGGCTGGAGGAAGCGGTGTCGCGGTTGCGGCACGGCGTGATGGCGATCTGTGGCCAGCTTGATATCGGCCCCGACGCGCTCGCCTTCGTCTTCTTCGGCCTGCCGGCTTATGGCGAAGACAGCGTCATCGACCCGCAACTCCACGCCGCGTGTCAATCGCTGCTCCGCCATGATCGCTACGCCTGTGGCAACGACATGGTGTGCGGCTGGGCCGGGTCGCTCGGCTGCGAGGACGGCATCAACATCGTCGCCGGTACCGGCTCGATCGGCTATGGCGAGCGCGACGGCAAGGGCGCCAGGGCAGGTGGCTGGGGCGAAGTGTTCGGCGACGAAGGCTCGGCCTACTGGATCGCGATCCAGGGACTGGCGTTGTTCTCGCGCATGAGCGACGGGCGTGCGCCCAAAGACGTGCTGCACGGGCGCATCGTGGAAGCATTGTCGCTCGGGGACGATCTCGACCTGTGCCAGCGCATCATGGGGCCGGGCGCGATGGGCCGCAGTGAGATTGCGGCGTTGGCGAGCCTGGTGTCGCGGGCCGCGGCCGATGGCGACACCGGTGCCAATGCCATCCTGGTATCGGCGGCGCAGGAATTGGCCGCGTTGGCGATCGGCCTGCGCAAGGTGCTCGGTTTTTCGTCCGACGCGCGGGTGCCGCTGTCATGGTCCGGTGGCGTGTTGTCGCAGGAGCCGTTGGTGCGGGACGCGTTTGCCGGGATCATCGAGGCCACGGGACTTTTCTCGTTGACGGAACCTCGCCATGCGCCGGGCTATGGTGCCGCGCTGTATGCGCAAGGGTTGGCGCGTAGGAAGTAAGCAGGCTGGTCCGCACACGCCTACTCGCGTTGGCTATTGCGGCACCGCCAAGTCGAACGTCGTTGGCGAAACGGCGCGCAGGGTCACGTCGCCGCCGTGGGATTGTGCGATCTGCCGAGCAGCAGCGAGGCCGATGCCGGTGCCTTTGGGTTTGGTGGTAAAGAACGGTGTAAAGATCGAGGCGCGGTGGGTGGGATCGACGCCGGGGCCGGGATCGGTGACGTGGAAGACGATGCGGTCGGCCGATGCTGTGGCCGATAAATGCACGGTTCCCTGCGCACCGCTCGCCTCGACGCCGTTGCGTAGCAAAGCCAGTAGTGCCTGCACGATCTGGCCGCGATCGAGCGAGGCGATCGCTCCGGCCGGATCGGCTATGACCAGCGTCGCTTGGTTCCCCCATTGCGCGTCGAACAATCGGGCGAGATCGGCGAACAGGTCGGCGAGCGTGACAGGGGCGAGCAGGGGGTCGGGCAGGCGCGCTACCTCTCGGTAGGCTTCGGTAAAGCGGCGCAGGCCATCGGCACGGCGGGCGAGTGTGGCGAGGATTTCCGGCAGCAACCGATCGCGCCGTTCAGGTACGGCCATGACCGCGAGTGCGCTTTCGGCGAGCGAGGTGATCGGCGCCATCGCGTTCATCACCTCATGGCCGAGCACGCGCAGCAGGTCGCGCGTGGCGCGTGCTTCGGCGGCATGTTCCTCGGTCTCGACGTCGACCAACGCCACCAACGTACGCGGCGCGCCGAGCCCCTGAACAGCGACGCGATCGATCCGCCAGCCACGTCCCCCAAGGCGCAGTCGCACCGCATCATGGGAGAGCAGGGAAGGTGGGGCGGGCAGCACCAGATCGTCGGTGGCAAATAGCGACCGCGCGGCACGGTTGAGCGTACGAACGCGCGCGCCATCGATCGCGAGCAGCGCGCCGGGGGTCTGATCCAGCAATGCGCGCAGCATGATGCGCTCGTCTTCGCTGTCATCCGTGCTGACGGAGACGATCGGCACGTCGCGCGGGTGAACGGCAGTCCACCACAGCATGGCGGTCAACCAGACCGCGACCAACACGGCCACCAGCATCGTGCCATAGAAGCCATGGCGCAGCGCCCACACCAAGATCGCCCCGATCGCAACCAGCCCGGCCCCGACAGCGATCGCGCCGAAGCCGTGGAGATTGGGGGTGCGCTCAGAGGCCATGGCGTGTCATCCGCCGATAGAGCGCCTGCCGGCTAAGCCCGAGCGACGCGGCGGCGTGGCTGACATTGTGGTGATGCTGGCGCAGTGCCGCCTCGATCATCACCCGTTCGGAGCCGGAAAGCGATAATTCGAGCGGCGTCACCGGACTGGGCGCTGCGGCGGCGATCGCCTGAACCAGCTTGGGGACTAGTGCGCCGGCATCGATCACGCCATCATCGTCCAGCAGCACCGCACGTTCGACCGCCTGGGCCAGTCCCCGGACCTCGTCAGGCAGATTGTGCGCGAGGATCAGGGCTTCGGCGGAAGCGGTGAGTGGCGGAACCGGCTTGCCGTGGCGTTCGGCCGCGACACGGGCGAAATGACGCGCGAGCAGCACCGCGTCCGCCCCGCGCGCCGCGAGTGGCGGCAGCGGCAGGATGATCGTGCCGAGCCGGGCGCGCAGTCTCGGCGACAGGCGCTCGGGCAAGTCCACGATGGTGATCGTGCGCACCTCGTCCGGAAGTCGATCGATCAGCCGCGCTTGACGCACGGCGTCGATCTGATCGACATGGCGGAGGATCAGCGTGCCGACCGCAGCATCGACCCGGGGCCAGGCTGCTTCGTCGCGGACGTCGATCGTGCTCGGGCGATCATCGGCATAAGCCGAGCCCTCATGGATCAGGGCGGCGGCGAGACTGCGCCCCGTGCCGGCTAGGCCAGAAACCAGGACGCTTGCAGATGTCGGCGCGATCCGGCGGATCAGGTCGCGCGCGGCGACTATTGGCGCACTGTCGCCGAGCAGGCGATGCGGCGGGGCCGGCATGCTGGCGCCGACAAGCGGGTGCCGCGCGCGTTTGGCAATCGCGGCCTCTACCCGCGCGATCAGATCGGCATTCCGCCACGGCTTGATCACGAAATCGAGCGCGCCCGCCTGCATCGCCGCAACGGCAATGCGGATGCCGCTATGCGCGGTGATGACGACAACCGTAGCCTGTGGATCCTCAGCGACGATACGCGCCAGGCAGGCAAAGCCCTCGGCGCCACTGGTCTGCCCTTGGGTGAAGTTGAGATCGAGCAGGATCGCCTCATAGTGCCGCTGTGCCAGCATCGAGAAGGCTTCCTCCGGCGCATGCGCCACATCGACGGCGTGGCCGACGCAGTCGAACGCCAGCGCGATCGCCCGCGCGACATCGGGATTGTCGTCGATCAGCAGAATCGCCGCGCTTGACACGTTGCCAGCTGTCCGTGTCCGGACAGTGTGTCCGGACACGGACAGTGGCGGTGCGGTTACGTCGCGCTTAGTCATTGAAATCTAGTGCTTTGGGCATTTCGGCGATCCTGGGTGACACTGCACCATGATGACCGATCGACCCGTACACGCAACAGCTTCTCCCGGCGCGGGCATGGATCGACGCGTGGCGAAGAAGGCGCTGCCATGGTGGCGGCATCGCACGATGCTGGTCGCGGTCGCATTGGTGCTGGCTGTCGTCGTCGTTTGGCGCGTCCTGCCGGCGAGCGGATCGACCGATATTGCCGTTGCTGATATCGATACCGGGGCGGTGGTCCGCGCGCCGTTTGCCGATTATCTGCCGGTCCGTGCGACCGTCGCACCGCGGCTGACAACCCTGGTCGGCGTGCTGTCTGGCGGGCAGGTCGAAACGCTGTCGGTACAGGATGGCGCGATGGTCGCCGCTGGCCAGCCGCTCGCCCACTTGGGCAACCCTGAGCTCCGGCTGGAGGTGCTCACCCGCGAAGCACAAATTGCGGGACAGCTCGGCGACGTGTCTGGGCAGGATCTCAGTATCGAGCGCAACCGGCTCGACCGTGCCAGCCAGATCGCGCAGGCGAATTACGATTTGATCAAGGCGCGCCGCGAACTCGGCATCCGGCAGCAACTGCACGCAAAGGGCATCGTCTCCGATGCCGGCGTGCGCAGCTATGTCGAGGAAGCCGCCTATCAGGAGAAGCGCCTCGCCCAGCTGCAATCGGGCAATGCCGCGGAGGCGCGAATCACCGCGCTGCAGGAGGCGCGGCTTGCCGATACGCGGGGGCGGCTGTCGGGCAATCTGGCAGCGGTGCGTGCCGGGCTCGATGCACTGGTGGTGCGGGCGCCCACGGGTGGGCGGCTGACCAACTTCGTGCTGCAACCGGGGCAGACGCTAAAGCCCGGCGACCCGGCGGGGCAGATCGACAGCGAGGGATCTTGGAAGCTGGAGGCCGATGTCGACGAATATTATCTCGGTCGTGTTGCGCTGGGTCAAAAGGCGTCGATCAATGGTGCGCGGCTGACCGTGTCCAAGGTACTGCCGGCGGTGAAGGACGGGCGTTTCCGCATCGAACTGACGTTCGAGGGCAGCCCGCCGGCAGGGCTGAACCGCGGTCAGACGCTCGACACCCGCATCACACTCGGCAGTACCGCGCCCGCCTTGGTCGCGCCGGTCGGCGGGTGGCTAGATGCGGGCGGCGGGACCAGCGCTTTCGTCATCGATGCCGACGGGCGTCACGCACGCCGGCGCGCCGTGACGGTCGGCCGCCGTAACCCGGAGCAGGTCGAGATCCTGTCCGGCCTCCAGCCCGGCGAGCGTCTCGTCACCTCCAATACGGCGTCCGTGAAGGGCGCCATCCTCAACCTTCGCTGAAAGGCCCGCCATGATCCGCCTAGAGAATATCCAGCGCCGCTACGTCTCCGATGAGGTCGAAACGACCGCGCTCCACGACATCGACCTGCATGTCGAGGCGGGCGAGTTCGTTGCCGTGATGGGCCCGTCGGGGTGCGGCAAATCGACCCTGCTCAACACTCTGGGCACGGTCGATCGGCCGAGCGGCGGCAGATATCTGTTCGGCGAGCGCGACCTTGCCGCACTCGACGAAGCGGCGCTGGCGCGGTTCAGGGGGGAGACTCTGGGGTTCGTGTTCCAGAGCTTCAACCTGATCGACGAGCTGACCATCGCCGAGAACGTCGAACTTGGCCTTGCCTATCGAAAGGACAAGACGGGCGACCGGCGCACGCGCGTCACCGCGGCGATGGACAAGGTCGGCATCGCCCATCGGGCCCGCCACTATCCGCACCAATTGTCGGGCGGCCAGCAGCAGCGCGCCGCCATCGCCCGCGCGATCGTCGGCGACCCGAAGCTGATCCTGGCGGACGAGCCGACCGGCAATCTGGATAGCGAGAACGGCGCGCAGGTGATGAACATCCTGACCGGCCTCAACCAGGAAGGAGCGACGATCGTGATGGTCACGCACTCGCCCTCGCACGCCGACATGGCGCGGCGCCGCATCGACATGCTCGACGGCCGCATCGTCGCCTCGGTCGCCCGCGCACTCTGAACGCGCGCGCCGCCAACCACGCGTCTTGCCCAAACGGATTTCAGCCAATGAACCGCTTCGCGCTCCTCACCCTGTATCGCTCGCTTGCCCGCCACAAGCTTTACGCCGCGCTCAACATCGGGGGGCTGGCCGTGGGCATTGCCGTGTTCCTCGTCCTGTCGCTCTACGTGCGCTTCGAGACCAGCTACGAAAAGTGGCTGCCGCGCCATGACGAGATCTACGTCGTGCAGACGGTGTGGAACCTGCCGGGGAGCCCGTTCAACGGCGCCTATCCGTTCACGATGGGCGGGCTGCTCGACCAGATGCGCGAGGATTTCCCCGGCACCGTCGGTACCCGGGTGCGCGGTGGGGAGGGGGCAGGTAGCGTGGTGCGCGGCGGCGTCGCCACTAGGGACGACGTGGCGCAAGTCGACCCATCCTTTTTCGAGGTGATCGATCTGCCGCTGACGCGCGGGGACGCACGGCGTGCGCTGCGCGATCCCGCCAGCACGATCATCAGCGAGAGCGCCGCCCGCAAGTATTTCGGATCAAGCGACCCGATCGGCCAGAACCTGACCGTCGCCATGGATAGTGCCAATGTCTATCGTGTCGCTGGCGTGTTCCGCGACCTGCCCAAGAACAGCGATTTCAAGCTGTCGATCCTGATCCCGTTGCCCAGGACGCCGCCAAGCGAGAATTGGTATCATTGGGGCAGTTCGCAGCTGCAGACGTTCCTCCGCTTCCCCACGGCCAGTGCGGCGCATGCCTTCGAGCAAAAGCTCGACCCGTTCGTCGATCGTCGCGGGTTGAAGGATATGGGCAAGGACGCGTCGAAAACCCAGCAGCTGGCACTGCTGCCGATTGCCGACATGCACCTCGAGCCGCAGGGCAAACAGAGCGCTAGCCAAAAGATGACCGTTGTGACGCTGGGCCTGGTCGGGGTGCTGACGTTGCTGATCGCGATCGTCAATTACGTGAACCTCGCCACCGCTCGGGCGGGGCTGCGCGCCCGCGAGGTGGCGATGCGCAAGGTGCTGGGGGCGGATCGCCGCGCGCTGATCCGCCAGTTCCTGGGTGAAGCGGTGCTGACCGTCGCGCTCGCCGCGATCCTCGGTTTGATGTTGGCGGAACTGAGCCTGCCGCTGGTCAACGCGGCGGGCGGGCTCTCGCTGACGATCCCCTATGCGATCGTCGCACTGGCCTTGATCGTGCTGGTCGTGATTGTCGGGGTGACGGCCGGCTCCTATCCGGCATTGCTGCTGTCGCGCTTTCCGGCAGCGGCAGTGCTGTCCTCGGCCCGCGCCCCGGGCGGTGGGCGTGCCGGCACCCGCACGCGCGAGGCGCTGGTGGTGTTCCAGTTCGGGCTCGCCATCGCCTTCATCATCGGCACCTGCGTGCTCGTCGTGCAAACGCGACACGTGCGGCAGGCCGATCTCGGGTTCCAACGCGATGGATTGCTGGTGGTGCGCTCGTTCGCCGACAGCCTCCTTCCCGCCGCGCGCCGGCGCGCGGTGGCGGACGCGATCCGCGCCTTGCCGGGGGTGACCGGGGTTGCACTGGGCAACAGCGCGGCCGGCGGTAGCGGCAACGACAGTAGCGATAACGTGCCGCTGCCCGGCGTTGCCGGCCCAGGCCCGTCATTGCGCTGGATCGTCGTGGGGCCGCGTTTCTTCCAGGTCTATGGCAGCCGCCTGGTCGCCGGCCGTTTCTTCGACGAGGCGCACCGCGCCGACGATGGGGACGTGGGCGGCAAGGGTATGCCGACCGCGATCGTCATCAATCGTCGTGCCGTGCCGACGCTCGGCTTCGCTTCGCCGGACGATGCGATCGGTAAGACGGTGGGCGGCGACCGACCGCGCACGATCATCGGGGTGGTCGACGACATGCGGTTCTTCAGTCCGCGCCAACCGCATAGCGCGACCTACTACATCTATAGCCGCCGACCGGAGGCGCTGGACGCGGCGGTGGCATCGATACGGTTCACCGGCGATCCCCGGGCGATGTTGGCGGCAGTACGCGGCGTGTGGCAGCGGATGGTGCCGCAGGTGCCGTTCGTCGGGGGCACGGCGGACCAGCGGCTCGCCGAATTCTATGTCGCAGACGACCGCGCCACACGATTGTTCGCGATCGGCGCGGGGTTGGCGGTGATGATCGGCTGTGTCGGGCTGTGGGGGCTGGCCTCATTCAACACCGCACGGCGGGTGAAGGAGATCGGCATCCGCAAAGTGCTGGGCGCATCGGCGCGCGACATCGTGACGTTGCTGGTCGGGCAGTTCCTGCGCCCGGTGCTGATCGCCAACGTCATTGCCTGGCCGCTGGCATTTGTCGCGATGCGGACGTGGCTGGCGGGGTTCGACGACCCGATCGCGCTGTCGCCGCTTTACTTCATCGCAGCGAGCATCGTCGCAACTGCCATCGCCGTGCTGACGGTGTTGGCACAATCACTCCGCGCCAGCCGCGCTGCGCCGGCCTGGGCATTACGCCGTGACTGAAAGTGATGGTGGACGCACTTGGGCTCGAACCAAGGACCCGCTGATTAAGAGTCAGCTGCTCTACCAACTGAGCTATGCGTCCATATCCGTGGGCGACATCGAAGGTGCGTTGGAGGCACCGCCGCGAACAGGGAGGGCGCGAACTAGCATCGTGCCCGGGGAATGCAAACCCTTTTTGCAGATTACCAGCCGCTCGTCTGGCGGTTCTGCCGATCGATCGACATCAGGATGCCCAGGCAGAGCAAAACGGTCAGCTGCGCCGAGCTGCCGAAGCTGATGAAGGGCAGGGGGATGCCGACGACGGGGGCGAGACCCATCACCATCGACATGTTGATGGCGACGTAGAAGAAGATCGTGGCCGACAGGCCCGCCGCGGTCAGTTTGCCGAACCGGGTCTGTGCGTTGAGCGCGACGTTGATGCCCCAGAAGATCAGGCAGAAGAAGGCGATGATCACTGCCACGCCACCGACAAGGCCCCATTCCTCCATCATCGTCGCCAGCGCGAAGTCGGTATGGCCCTCGGGCAGGTAATCCAGATGGCTCTGCGTGCCGTTGAGGAAGCCCTTGCCGAACACGCCGCCCGATCCGATCGCGATCTTCGACTGGCTGATATGATAGCCGGTGCCGAGCGGGTCGCTTTCGGGGTCGAGGAAGATCAGAATGCGATTGCGCTGATAATCGTGCAGCACGAAATTGATCGCGACCGGGATGGCCGCTCCCATGGCCAGCGCGCCACCGATGAACAGCCGTAGCGGGACGCCGGCCAGGAACACCACCGTTACCCCGCCCGCGCAGATCATCAGCGCGGTGCCGAGATCGGGCTGCAGCATCACCAGGGCGGCGGGGAAACCGATCAACAGCGCAGCCGGCCAGATTGCCCCGAAGCGCCGGGTCTCGTTGGGCGGCAACATGTCGTAGAATTTGGCGCAGGCGAGCACGATGAACGGCTTCATAAATTCGGAGGGCTGGAGCCGGATCAGCCCGAGATCCAGCCAGCGCTGGCTGCCGCCGCTGACCGCCCCCAGCAGTTCGACCAGGATGAGGGCGATGACCAACCCGCCATAGATCGGCAGCGCGATCGTGCCCCAGATCGATTCGCGCAGCCGCGACAGCGCGATGGCGCCGCAGAGCAGGACGAAGAAGCGGATGCCCTGGCTGAGCGCCCAAGGCCGCACCGACCCGCCGGCGGCGGAGTAGAGCACGACCAGGCCGAAGCAGCCGATCGCGGTGACGAGCAGGATCACGCGCCAGGGCAGTTGTGCCAGCGGTGCTGGGACGAAGCTGAGGCCGTTCATTGTTCGCGCTCCGGCGATCCGGTGATCTGGGCCACGCCGTTTCCGGTCGCGGCATCGTGCGCCAAAGCCTCGGCATTGGCATTGGCAGCGTCGGTCGCTGCCTCGACCGCGGGAGCCGCAGTGGGAGCGGTGGCGTTGGTCTCGGTCGCTGCCGCGACGACGGGCGGCGGTGCGCTCGCCGCGGCGCGGTAGGCGGCGGACTGGGCGGCACTGCGCGCGGCGATGTCGCCGCCCCAGGTCGGCTCGATCTCTGCCAGCGACTTCAGCGCCCGGTCTCGGTCGAACATATAGGTCATGATATCGCGCCCGGTGAGCGGCGTATCGAGATTGGCGACAGTATGGCCGTTATGTTCGAGCACCACGGCCAGCGCGTATTTCGGCTTGTCCGCCGGAGCGAACGCTACCAGCAGCGCGTGATCGCGCATCTTGAACGGCAACTGCCCGTTCTTGAGCACGCCGCCAGCACGCTCCGCCATGGTGATGCGGCGCACCTGCGCGGTACCCGTCTTGCCGGCCATGGCAACTCCGGGCACGAGCAACCGGGCGCGGCCACCCGTGCCGCCCTGGTTGATCACGCCGAACATCGCATCGCGCACGATCGCGAGTTGTTCGGGCGTGGTCGACAGGGGCTGGGCGGGCGGCGGTTTCCCGTTCATCACCAAACGAGGCTTCAACAGCAGCCCCGATCCGATCCGCGCCGTCATCACGGCCAGCTGGAACGGATTGGCCAAGACATAGCCCTGGCCGATCGAGGCATTGAGACCGTCGGCCACGGTCCAGGCGTTCTTGTACTTCTTCAGCTTCCAGGCGCTGTCGGGCACGGTGCCGTAACGCTGCGAATCGAACGGCAGGTCGAACTTCTGGCCCAGCCCGACCTCGCGCGCGATCGGCGCGATGGCATCATAGCCGACGCGGCGGATCATCTCGTAGAAATAGATGTCGCAGCTCTGCATCACGGCATTCTTCATATCGAGCGCCCCATGCCCGCCGCGTTTGTGGCAGTGGAACACGCCGGTGCCGACCCGCATCGCACCCGAGCAATTGACCCTGGCGTGCGGATCGACGCCGGCATGCAGCAATGCCAGCGCGTTCATCGGCTTGACCGTCGAGCCCGGCGGATAAAGTCCCTGAAGCGTCTTGTTCATCAGCGGCACGTGATCGTCGTCGGAGAGCATCTTCCATTCGAGATGGCTGATCCCGTCCGAAAAGCTGTTCGGATCGTAGGCAGGCACCGATACCATGGCGAGGATGTCGCCGGTCTCGCAGTCGATCATCACTGCCGAGCCGCTATTGGTGCCCAGCCGCCGTGCGGTGTATTCCTGCAGGCCCGCATCGATCGTCAATCGGATCGTCTGGCCCGGTGCATCGGGCTTGGTTTCGAGCTCGCGCACCAATTTGCCGCGCGCGGTTACCTCGACCCGCTTGGCGCCGGGATCGCCGCGCAATTGCTTCTCCAGCGTCTTTTCGAGCCCGTCCTTGCCGAGCTTGAAGCCCGGGGTGACCATCAGCTGGTCCTTGGTCTTCTGATACTGGGCGGCCGATGCGGCGCCGACATAGCCGGTCAGATGCGCCACCGCGGAGGCCGCAGGATAATGGCGCGAGAAGCCGCGCGTCGGCGCTACGCCGGGCAATTCTGGCAAGCGTACGCTGACCGCCGCAAACCGCTCCCAATCGAGATTTTCCGCCACCTGAACCGGCTGGAAGCCGGCGGCATGTTTGAGGTCGGTCGCGACCCGCACCATTTCCTCTGGCGGCAGGCGCAGGATGGATTTCAGCAGCGCCAGGACCCTGTCCTTGTCTTTGGCATCCAGCCGGTCCGGAATAATATCGACGCGGAAATCGGTGCGGTTGTTGGCGATCGGCGCGCCATGCCGATCGACTATCCAGCCGCGGCGCGGTGGGATCAACGTCATGTTGACCCGGTTGCTTTCCGACAACAGGCGATAGCGTTCGTTTTCCGCCACCGCGAGCCACGCCATGCGCCCGGCGAGCAGCAAGCCGACCACGCCCTGCGCCCCGCCGAGCATGATCGCGCGGCGGGTGAAACTGTAAGATTGCGATGCCTCGGTGGTGATCCGCATGGGGCGATCTATGCGCCTTCGCGCTTCCCATCAAGCCATGCACATAGCTGCGACACGAGCGGGAACAGCAGGACAGATATCACCGCCTGCAGCAGCAGCATCGTATCGACGTGCGCCCCGATCGGCGTGGCGAACAGGCGTCCGGCGATCAGGCAGAAACCAACGGCGCCCGCCGCGATCAGCCAGTCCTGCCAGAAATCGCGGAACACTAGGCGCTGATCGATCAGGTCGATCATGAAGAAGCACAAGGTCCAGAGCAGCATCGCGCTGCCGAGCGGCTGCCCGCTGACCAGATCGTCGAAGAAGCCAAGCGGCAAGGCAGCCCAGATCGGAAAGATGTCGGTGCGCCGTAACCGCCAGCCAAGCAGGACCAGCAGGCCGAACGGCGGCAGGATCGGGAAGTGCGCAACCACCGGTACGATCGTGACCAGCGAGCCCAGCATGACCGAGGCTGCCGGTAGGGCAACGGAAACGCTGCGTGGCGGCGCTTCGTCGAACGGTCCGCGGACCGGTGCGCTCACGGCTGCGTGACCGGCGGAGCGGCGGGCGGCGGGGCGGGCATATAGGCTTGCTGGACGAGCGCGAAATCGAGCGTGTCGGGTTGCGCAAAGGGACGCGCCAACGCGGTGTCACGCCCATGGCGCATGATACGTGCAACGGTGATGTCGGGTGGATAGATACCACCGGTGCCCGATGTTACGAACACGTCACCAGCCTTGAACGCGACATTGGCCAGATTGGCCGAGCGGATATCGAGCATGCCGTCGCCGCGACCCGATACCAAAGCGGCCAGCCCGTCGCGCGTGCGGCGTACAGGCACGATGCTTTCGGGATCGGTCAGCAGCAACACGCGTGCAGTGTTTGGGCCAGTTTCCAGGATGCGGCCGATCAGGCCCTCGGGCCCGCTCACCGGCTGGCCGACGCGCACGTTCTGCCAGGATCCGGCGTTCAGGATGGCGACGCGGCGCGTGCTCGACATGGAGGAACTGACCAAGCGGGCAGCCACGATCGGCGTGGCGGCGCGCTCGCGCAGCCGCAGCAAGGCCTTCAGGCGACGATTGTCGTAGGTGAGGGTCCGCGCCCGCTGCAGCAGGGATTGTGCGTCCTGCAATTCCTTGCGCAGTTCGGCATTGCGCGACTTGACTAGGAAATGCTCGGATATGGCCGACGGCGCCGATGCGATGCCGCGGCCGATGCCGGCCATTCCCGTGGAGATTGGCGTGGTGATCTCGGCCAGCGCAGCGCGGAAGGCGGCGAAGGCCGGCGGGTTGAGTGTGGCAAGCGCAAGCAACACCGCCGCCACCAAAGCACCGGCAATGGCGATCACATAGCCCATGAAAAGGCCGTATTGCGCGCGTCGCGAAAAACCCGCGCGACGGTTTCGAGACGGCGCCATCATTCCCCCGGGGTCGCACCGGCCGGCGAATGCCGACCGGCAACGTCATCTAGTCCGTTCCACTCAGGCGCTGTGCAGGACACCGCGATATACCGGATCCTCGAGCGCGCGACCGGTGCCGAGCGCCACGCAGATCAACGGATCGTCGGCGATCGTCACCGGCAGACCGGTTTCGTCGCGCAGCACCTCGTCGATACCCTTGAGCAGCGCTCCACCACCGGTCAACACGATGCCCTGATCGACGATGTCGGCGGCGAGCTCCGGCGCGGTATTCTCGAGCGCGATACGCACGCCCTCGACGATCTGGCCAACCGGTTCGCTGAGCGCCTCCGCGATCTGGCCCTGGTTAATCTGGATCTCCTTGGGCACGCCATTGACCAGGTCGCGGCCCTTGACGTGGATGGTGAGGCCGATGCCGTCCGCCGGCGGCTTGGCGACGCCCACTTCCTGCTTGATCCGCTCGGCCGTCGCATCGCCGATCAGCAGATTGTGGTTGCGGCGTACATAGGAGACGATCGCCTCGTCCATCTTGTCGCCGCCAACGCGGACCGATGTGGTGTAGGCGAGACCGCGCAGGCTGAGCACCGCCACTTCGGTCGTACCGCCGCCGATATCGACGACCATCGAGCCGATCGGCTCCGTCACCGGCATATCGGCGCCGATCGCGGCGGCCATCGGTTCCTCGATCAGCCAGACCTGGCTGGCGCCGGCATTCTGCGCCGCATCGCGGATAGCGCGGCGTTCGACCGACGTCGATCCCGAGGGCACGCAGATCACGATCTGCGGCCAGCGCAGGAAGCGGCGTTGCCCGCCATGCACCTTGTGGATGAAATGCTTGATCATCTGCTCGGCGACATCGATGTCGGCGATGACGCCGTCGCGCAACGGGCGGATCGCCTGGATGCTGTCAGGCGTCTTGCCCATCATCAGCTTGGCGTCTTCGCCGACCGCCTTGACGCGCTTTACGCCGTTCAGCGTCTCCACCGCGACGACCGAAGGCTCGTTCAGCACGATACCGCGCCCGCGGAGATAGACGACGGTATTGGCGGTACCCAGATCGATGGCCATGTCGTGCGACATCAAACGGAAGAAGCGCGAGAAGAAGGCCATGGGTCGTCCCGTATTTGGCCGCCCGTTCGGGTCGGCAGTTCCTGTCACATGCCGCGGTATCCGCATCGTATTCGGTCGGCCCTGAGCGGGAATTTCCACGCTCAGTTTTACCGAGTAGATGTAGGTCGCGGGATGCCGTCGCTTGGTCTAGAGGCTGACCTATGTCAATACGGCGCCTGCCCGAACATCTCGTCAATCGCATCGCTGCCGGTGAAGTGGTGGAACGACCAGCCAGCGCGTTGAAGGAGCTGGTGGAAAACGCGATCGACGCCGGCGCGAGCCGGGTCGACGTGCGCCTTGGCGGGGGCGGCGTCGATCTGCTGGAAGTGATCGATGACGGCTGCGGCATGACGCCCGCCGATATGGCGCTGGCGCTGGAGCGGCATGCCACCTCCAAGCTCCCCGACCATCTGTTGCGGGATGGGGCCATCGAACAGGTCACGACATTGGGCTTTCGCGGCGAGGCATTGCCGTCGATCGCCAGCGTCGCCCGCATGATGCTGGAGAGCCGTGTGCGGGATGCGGAAGGGTGGTCGCGCCTGATCGATAACGGCATCCTGGTTTCGGAAGGCCCGGCGGGCGTGCCGACGGGTACGCGGGTGCGGGTGGAGGGATTGTTCGAGCGGGTGCCGGCACGGCGCAAGTTCCTGCGCAGCCCGCGCGCCGAATATGCCGCCTGCCTGGATGTCGTGAAGCGGCTCGCCATGGCGCGGCCCGACATCGCCTTTTCGGTCGAGCATGACGGGCGCCGTGCCTTGCAGGTGGCGGGCGGCGACACGCTGCCGGCGCGCGTGGCCGCACTTACCGATCGCGGCATGATCGACAATGGCGTGCCGATCGACCTCGAACGCGAGGGCTTGCACCTCGGCGGCGTTGCCGGGCTGCCGACGTTCAATCGCGGCGTGGCCGACCATCAATATCTGTTCGTCAACGGGCGTCCGGTGAAGGACCGCCTGCTGATCGGCGCGATCCGCGGCGCCTATGCCGAGATGATGCCGCGTGATCGGCACGCCATGGTCGCGCTGTTTCTGCAGGTGCCGGCCGACGCGGTGGATGTGAACGTACACCCGGCCAAGACCGAGGTGCGGTTTCGCGAACCGGCAATGGTCCGCGGGTTGATCGTCAGCGGGCTACGCCGCGCGCTCGATGAAGCGGGCCATCGCAGCGTGCAGCGGCCGGCCGAGGATGCGATGGCGGCCTGGACACAAGAAAGCCCCTCTCCTGCAGGGGAGGGGTTGGGGTGGGGCAGTGCGGCCTATGCAGGCATCGCTTTCGATGAGACATCCCCCACCCCTTACCCCTCCGCTGAAGGGGAGGGGCTGAGTTTGTGGGAGCGGCAGCACTCGGTGTTCGACCGTCGCCAAACCTTCATCACCCCGGGCCCACAAGGCCGTGCCGAACCGTCCTACGCTCCCCCGCCGGAAACGATCTCCCATCCGCTCGGCGTTGCTCGGGGCCAAGTCGCCAAGACCTATATCGTCGCCGAGGCCGAAGATGGGCTCGTGCTGGTCGATCAGCACGCCGCGCATGAGCGATTGGTGCTGGAACGCATGCGCAAGGCGATGGCGACGGGCGGCGTTGCGGCCCAGGCGCTGTTGCTGCCGGAAGTGATCGAGCTCGACGAACCAGCCTGCGATCGCCTCGAAGGCCGCGCCGCCGAATTGAGCGAGTTCGGGCTGGACCTCGAACGCTTCGGCCCGCGCGCGATGCTGGTGCGCGCGGTGCCCGCCTTGCTCGGGCAGAGCGATGTTCTCGGGCTGGTCACCGATCTGGCCGACGAACTTGCCGCGTTCGATGAAGCGCTATCGCTAAAGGAACGGCTCGACGCGGTAGCCGGCACGATGGCATGCCACGGCTCGGTCAGGGCAGGGCGCGTGCTGTCGGTCGCCGAGATGAACGCGTTGCTGCGTGAGATGGAAGTCACGCCACATTCGGGACAGTGCAATCACGGTCGTCCGACCTGGGTGAAGCTGCAGATGGGCGACGTGGAGAAACTGTTCGGCCGGAAGTGATTGCGGCTGCGGGCCTTGGGTGCCGTTCACCTTCTGGAAACCTTTTCGCCTGTCGCGCATTCTAGCGTCAGGTCCTCAGTTCACGAAAAGCGAACTATCATGAAGCAGATACTCCCCCTCTTATTCGCGCTGATCCCCTTGACCGCCGTTATCGGCGCCTGCCTCACCTGCCCGTGAGCTGAGCGGGCTCCCAAGGGCCCCAAGCCGACAAAAAGCCGAACAAGAAAAAGGCCCGCCCGGATCGCTCCGGACGGGCCTTTTCTTTGACAATCGCGTGCTGAACGGATCAGCCTTCGGTCGTTGCCTCGTCGCGCTCGGCCGGCGCATCGTCGTTCGACGATACTTCGGCAGTCGCACCAGGCTCGGCGTTGGGATCGTAATCCTCGACGAAGCCCGCTTCGTCCTTTTCGAACATCGCTTCCATCACGTTCACGCCCGAAGCCTGCATTTCTGCTTCCTCCGGCGAACGCGCGACGTTGACCTTAACGGTCACCGACACTTCAGGATGCAACGCGACCTTGACTTCGTACAGGCCGATCGCCTTGATCGGCTTGTTGAGCACGATCGACGACTTGGGCACCTTGTGGCCCTCGGTCTCAAGCAGGTCGAGCAGATCGCGCACCGCGACCGAGCCGTACAGCTGGCCGGTGTTCGATGCCTGTCGGATCAACGTCAGCGTGATGCCGTCGATGGTCTTGGCCTCGATCTCGGCTTCACCGCGGCGTGCCGCGTTGGTCGCCACGATCGATTCGCGGTTCTTTTCGAACACCTTACGGTTGGCTTCGTTGGAACGAAGCGCCTTCTTGTTCGGCAGCAGGAAGTTGCGGGCGAACCCGTCCTTCACGGTGACGACGTCGCCGATGGCGCCGAGCTTCTCGACGCGCTCAAGCAGGATGACTTGCATGGGTCAGTCCTTCCTTACTTAACGATATAGGGCAGCAGGCCCAGATGACGGGCGCGCTTGATCGCCTGGGCGAGTTCGCGCTGCTTCTTGCCGCTCACCGAAGTGATGCGGCTCGGGACGATCTTGCCGCGCTCGGACACGAAGCCCTGCAGCAACCGGACGTCTTTGTAATCGATCCGTGGGGCGTCCTTGGCCGAAAACGGGCAGGACTTGCGGCGGCGGAAAAATGGGCGTGCCATATGCTAGTCCTCCTTATTCTGCGTCAAAGTTGCGACGGGGACGATCCTCGCGGTCGCCGCGCTCGGGGCGGTCACCACGGTCGGGACGGCCGCCTTCACGATCGCCACGACGCTCGCGGTCACGATCGGACTTGCGCATCATCACGGTCGGGCCTTCTTCCAGCGCATCGACCTTAACGGTCATGTAGCGGATGATGTCCTCGTTGATCTGCGTCTGGCGCTCGAGCTCGGCCACCACGTCGCCGGGGGCGTCGATTTCGAGCATCACGTAATGCGCCTTGCGGTTCTTGGCGATCTTGTACGCCAGGCTGCGCAGGCCCCAATTCTCGGTCTTTACGACCCGGCCATTGTTGTCGTTGATGATTCTGGTGGCGGTTTCCGCCAGTGCATCCACTTGCGCTTGCGCCAGATCCTGGCGCGCAAGGAATACGTGCTCGTAAAGAGCCATGTCTTGTCCTTCGTCTTGGCCGATCGCTGACGCCCGCACCATGCGTGACGCCCCTCCGGCTATCGTCTTCACTGTAACGAGGCGGAAAGCGCGTGCCTTCCATCCCGAAGCGGCGGCCATAGCGCAAACGCGCGAGAAGGCAAGGAATCATGCACCTGCCGTCTTCCCGGACCGAGTCCGGATGACGCGGTGAGGGGCGGCACGTACAAAAAGGCGACGGGACCGAAGTCCCGTCGCCCCTTGCGGTTCACAAAAAGCAATAGCTTACCGGATCAGGCCGCTGAAGATCTGCGAGATGATCCCACCGTTGCTGACCAAGATGACGTTGCGGTCCGACTGGACGTAGCGGTATCCGCGCGGAGGGGCGCGCAGGCCGCGATACTGGCGATAGTCGATCTGGCGATAATTGCGTGCCTGGCGCTGGTCGAAGCGCTGGCCGCGGCGCCAGTCGCTGCGATACTGCGGTGCGCGCTGGCGCACGACGGTCTTCTGCACGACGTTGCCGTTACGCTTCACAATCGTCGTATGGCGTTCCTGCTGGCGGCCTTGCGCGCTGGCGACGGAAGCGGCCATCGGGCTGAGCGCAACCGATGCGGCAAGGGCGGCGAGGATGAACTTCTTCATGGTAAAACTCCCGAACATTATCGGCGCCGTGCTTGGCGTCGCATATCTATCTAGGGCGCAGATGTCGCAGCCCTGTGCCGTCTAACGCACGAAAGCGTCGCAAAGTGTCGCAAGCTTGCCAGAATGGCTGCGCTTTTCTAGGCCGCCCTCCGAAATCAGGAGCGACCAGCGATGCGTGCATTCATTTTTCCAGGGCAGGGCAGCCAGTCCGTCGGCATGGGCAAAGCGCTTGCCGAGGCAAGCCCGGTCGCCATGGCGGTGTTCCAGGAAGTGGACGACGCGCTCGGCCAGCATCTCTATCGCCTCATGACCCAGGGGCCGGAGGATCAGCTTCTGCTGACCGAGAACGCGCAGCCGGCAATCATGGCCAATGCCATCGCCACGCTTCGCGTGCTCGAACAGGAAGGCGGCATCCGTCTAGCCGATAAGGCCGATTACGTCGCCGGTCACTCACTCGGGGAATATACTGCGCTGTGCGCCTCCGGGGCGTTCGACCTCGCGACGACCGCGCGCCTGCTCAAGCATCGCGGGCAAGCGATGCAGGCGGCCGTACCCGTCGGCGAGGGCGCCATGGCGGCTCTGCTCGGTGCCGATCTCGCCAAGGCGCAGGCGATCGCCGATGCCGCGGCCGAAGGCGAGGTGTGCACCGTCGCCAACGACAATGATCCGGGCCAGGTGGTCATTTCCGGTCATCGCGGCGCGATCGAACGCGCGATCGCCCTCGCCAAGGAAATGGGTACCAAGCGCGGCATCCTGCTGCCCGTGTCCGCGCCGTTCCATTGCCCGCTGATGCAACCCGCCGCCAATGCGATGGAACGCGCGTTAGCCGACGTCCGCATCGCCGCGCCGCTCATCCCGGTCTTCGCCAACGTCACTGCGCAAGCGGTAAGCGATCCCGACACGATCCGCCGCCTGCTCGTCGAGCAAGTCACCGGCATGGTCCGCTGGCGCGAGTCGATCCTGGCAATGACTGAGATTGGCGTGGAGCGGTACGTCGAGTTCGGCGGCAAGGTGCTAGGCCCGATGGTCAAACGCATCTCCCCCGATGCCGAGGCGACCAGCGTGATCTCGATGGACGACATCGAGGCTTTGGCTAAGACGCTTTAAGAAGATTGGTTCGCGCAGAGGCGCGGAGGACGCGGAGAAGAAGTGAAGGACATCGACGAGATCACCGGCGATGTGCTCAATGTCGCTTTGCGGCTGCACCGTGAACTTGGCCCAGGCCTACTAGAAAGCGTTTACGAGGCGGTATTGGCGGGCAGATTAGTGCGGATGGGCTACGCCGTAGCCCGCCAACAGCCGATCAACATCGACTTCGATGGAATGCGCTTCGAAGGAGCGTTCAAGATCGATCTGCTGGTCGAAGAGCGTCTGATCATTGAGATAAAGTCGATCGAACGGCTCTTGCCGGTCCATGCCAAGCAATTGCTGACATATCTTCGACTGACAAAGCAGCCCGTTGGGCTGCTCTTAAATTTCGGCGGTGACACGCTGAAAGAAGGCATACGCAGGTTAGTGAATAACCACGTCTCTGCGTCCTCCGCGCCTCTGCGCGAACCAATCAACCTCGGAGATTAAGAGATGTTCGACCTCATAGGCATGACCGCCCTCGTCACTGGTGCGTCAGGCGGGATCGGTTCTGCCGTCGCCCAGGCGCTTGCGGCGCAGGGGGCTCGGCTGGCCGTATCCGGCTCCAACCTCGACAAGCTCGAAGCGTTCAAGGATGGCCTTGGCGGTGATCATGTCGCGTTGCCGTGCGATCTGTCCGATGGTGCGGCGGTCGATGCGCTGGTGCCCTCGGCGGTCGCTGCGCTCGGTAAGCTCGATATCCTCGTCAACAATGCCGGCGTGACGCGCGACAATCTCGTCATGCGGATGAAGGACGAGGAATGGGATACAGTTATCCGTGTCAATCTGGAGGCTGCGTTCCGCCTGGCCCGCGCCGCCGCACGGCCGATGATGAAGGCGCGGTTCGGTCGCATTATTTCGGTTACGTCGGTAGTCGGCACCACCGGCAACGCAGGGCAAGCGAATTATGCCGCTTCCAAAGCGGGCTTGGTTGGCATGTCAAAGGCACTGGCGCAGGAACTCGCCAGCCGCGGCATCACCGTCAATTGCGTTGCGCCGGGCTTCATCACCTCCCCGATGACCGATGCGCTGCCCGATGCGCAGAAGGAGGCGCTCAACGCGCGCATTCCGGCCGGCAAGATCGGTCAGGGTGCCGATATCGGTGCCGCCGTTGTCTATCTCGCCAGCCGCGAAGCCGGCTACGTGACGGGACAAACCGTGCACGTAAATGGTGGGATGGCGATGATTTGATCCCGATCTAGGCGGCCACGCCCCCTTGCAAGGGCACCAACCCCGCTCTAGGTGCGTTCAGGAATTACCCAAACCCCCAGCGATAGAGGGACGATACCCATGAGCGAGACCGCAGACCGCGTTAAGAAGATTGTCGTCGAGCATCTCGGCGTCGAAGCCGACAAGGTCACCGAGGACGCGAGCTTCATCGACGATCTGGGGGCAGACAGCCTCGACATCGTCGAGCTGGTTATGGCATTCGAGGAAGAGTTCGGCGTCGAAATCCCCGACGATGCCGCCGAGAAGATCACGACCGTCAAGGACGCGATCACCTTCATCGACGAGAACAAGGCCTAATCGCCGGTCGTCGCTGTTGCCCATGGCATCGGCGGCGCCCAGTCGAGACGACCATATGATCGGCTCTCCGTCCCGGCATAGTGCCCAGGGGTGGGGGGCCGTTCGCATTTTAAGACTTAACGGAGAACGCCCATGCGCCGCGTTGTCGTAACCGGACTTGGACTCGTCACGCCACTTGGCGCCGATGTCGAAACCGCCTGGGCGAACATCCTCGCCGCCAAATCCGGCGCGGAGACGATCACACGTTTCGACGCGACCGATTATCACAGCAATTATGCCTGTGAAGTGAAGCCGGCGGATCACGCCTACGGCTTCGATCCGAACAAGCGCGTCGACCACAAGGTGCAGCGCCAGGTCGATCCCTTCATCATCTACGGCATCGATGCCGCCGGCCAGGCGCTCGAGGATGCCGGCTTGCTCGACATGACCGAGGAGGAGAGATACCGCGCCGGCTGTTCGATCGGATCGGGCATCGGCGGGCTGCCGGGGATCGAGAGCGAATCGATCGTCCTGCATCAGAAGGGTCCGCGTCGCGTCTCGCCGCACTTCGTCCATGGCCGCCTGATCAACCTAATCACCGGCCAGGTGCAGATCAAATACGGCCTGATGGGCCCCAACCATGCCGTCGTCACCGCCTGCTCGACCGGTGCGCATTCGATCGGCGATGCCGCACGGATGATCGCGATGGACGATGCCGACGTGATGCTCGCGGGCGGCGCCGAGGGCACGATCTGCCCGATCGGCATTGCCGGCTTCGGCCAGGCCCGGGCGCTTTCGACGAACTTCCGCGACGAGCCGTTCCGCGCAAGTCGCCCTTGGGACAAGGATCGTGACGGCTTCGTGATGGGCGAAGGCGCCGGCGTCGTCTGCCTTGAGGAATATGAGCACGCCAAGGCGCGCGGTGCGAAGATCTATGCCGAGGTGATCGGTTACGGCATGTCGGGCGACGCCTATCACGTGACGGCGCCGCATCCGGAAGGCTCGGGCGCGTTCCGCTCGATGCAGATGGCGGTGAAGAGGTCCGGGCTCGACCTTGCCGACATTGATTACATCAATGCCCACGGCACCTCGACGCCGCTCGGCGACGAGCTCGAACTGAACGCGGTGCGCCGGCTGTTCGGCAACAATATCGAGACCATGTCGATGTCGTCGACCAAGTCGGCGATCGGCCATTTGCTCGGCGGCGCCGGCGCGGTGGAGAGCATCTTCTGCATCCTGGCGCTGCGCGACCAGATCGTGCCGCCGACGCTCAACCTCGACAATCCGAGCGAGAATTGCGCCGGCGTCGATCTCGTGCCGCACAAGGCCAAGGAGCGGACGGTGAAGGCGGTGCTGAACAACAGCTTCGGCTTTGGCGGGACCAATGCCAGCCTCGTCATGAAGGCGGTGTCATAACCCGCTTTTACTACACCCCGGCGGACGTCGGGGCTCAGCCGAGGAACAGTCGTCGATGAGCGCTGCACAACGTTACATCTGCCATCGCGACTGGACCCCGGCGTTCGCCGGGGTGGTGCAGCCGTGGTGAAGAAACTCGGTTGTGCCGGCCTGATCGTCGCTGCGCTCGTCGTGCTCGCCTTCTTCGTCGTCCTGCAACGCTGGGGCGGCAGCGGGCCGCTCGATCGCAACATCACGGTCGAGATCGCGCCTGGGACGAGCATGGCCGGCGCGGCCGCCGAATTGGAAAAGGCCGGCGCGATCTCGTCCGCCAGCACGTTCAAGCTGCTCGCGCGGGTCTTTGGTGGTGGTGCGGGGATCAAGGCGGGTGAGTACCGCATTCCCGCGCATCTCAGCCAGGCCGATATTCTGAAACTGCTGCAGGGTGGTCGTACGCTGCAGCGCTTCGTCACCATTCCCGAAGGCTGGCCCTCGATCATGGCCCGCGATGCGATCATGAATGCCAAGGGCATGACCGGCAAGATCGACGCGCCTGCCGAGGGCTCGATCCTGCCCGACAGCTACAGCTTCCAGCGCGGTGATGCGCGGCCTGCCATGGTTCAGCGCATGCAGCGCGCCATGACCTCGTACCTCGCCACGGCCTGGACCAAGCGGAAGCCGGGCATTGCGGTGACCACACCGCGCGATGCGCTGATCCTGGCCTCGATCGTCGAGAAAGAGACGGGCAAGGAATCCGAGCGCCGCACCGTTGCTGCGGTTTACTCCAACCGCCTGAAGCGCGGCATGCCGCTACAGGCCGATCCGACGGTGATCTATCCGGTGACCAAGGGCCGTCCGCTCGGGCGGCGCATCCTGCGGTCCGAGCTGCAGGCGGATAATGGCTACAATACCTATGCCAAGACCGGGCTGCCGATCGGGCCGATCGCCAATCCGGGGCGGGCGAGCATCGACGCGGTGCTCGATCCGGCGCCGTCCAGCGCGCTATATTTCGTTGCAGATGGAACGGGCGGGCATGTGTTCGCGGATACGCTGGAGCAGCACAACGCCAATGTGCAGAAATGGTATGCAATCAGACGGGCGCGGGGAGAGATGTAATCCTCCCCGGTAGGGGGGCGTTCGCGTTCTTTACGCGAATGGTGGAGGGGGCCTCCGCGTGCGCAACCGTTGCGTTGCTGGCCCACCCCCTTCCATCAGCCTTTGGCTGACACCTCCCCGCTCCGGGGAGGAGTTAGCGGCGTAACTCGCTTGCCGCCCGCGCCTTCGCTTCGACCTCTGCCATTGTGCCGCCGGTCACCCAGCTGCCGCCGACGCACAGAACCGGCGCAAACGCCAGCCACTCGGGCGCGCTCGCTTCGGTGATGCCGCCGGTCGGGCAGAATTTGCACTGGTAGAACGGCGCCGCAAGCGCCTTCAGCGCCTTCAACCCGCCCGACGCTTCGGCTGGGAAGAATTTGAAGTGCGTCAGGCCCAACTCCAGGCCACGCATGATGTCGCCCGCGTTGGCGATGCCGGGGAGGTACGGCACGCCGCTATCCACGATCGCGCGGCCGAGCCGGTTGGTGAGGCCGGGGGAGACGATGAATTCGGCGCCGGCATCCATGACCTGCTCGAACTGCTCGGTATCGACCACCGTGCCCGCGCCGACAATCGCGCCGGGCACCTGCTTCATCTCGCGGATCGCGTCGAGCGCCGCGGGCGTGCGCATCGTCACTTCCAGCACGCGCAAGCCTCCGGCGACGAGCGCTTCGGCCAGGGGGCGGGCGGTTGCCGCGTCGTCGATCACCAGCACGGGGATGACCGCGCTCGTCCGCATGATCCGTTCGATCCCGCTCATCGCGTATGCTCCTGCGCAAAGGCCGCGGCGGCGCCAAACAGGCCTGGTTGGGGGTGGGTGATCAGCTTGACCGGGATGGCGGCCATCCGCTGCTGGAAGCGGCCCTTGGCGGCAAAACGCTCGGCGAAGCCGCTGCGGCCGAAATGATCCTTGAGCCTGAGGCCGAGGCCGCCGGCGATCACCACGCCCTTTGCACCGTGCGCCAGCGCCAGATCGCCGGCAACAGCACCCAGGCTGAGACAGAAGCGGTCGAGCGCGGCGAGCGCCAAGCTGTCGCTGCCCTCCAGTGCCATCTGCCAGATCGTCTTGTCGTCCATCCGCTGCACCGCGCGTCCTTCGATCTCGGCCAGCGTGCCGTAGATGCCTACGATCGCCGGCCCGGCGACGATGCGCTCGGTCGAGACGCGCGTGAACTTCTGCCTGAGATGCTTGACGAAGGCGTCTTCGATACGGTCGAGCGGCGCGAAGTCGATATGGCCACCCTCCGTTTCGAGCACGTAGTAGCGATCGGCGGTCGAGAATACCTGCGCGACACCGAGACCGGTGCCGGGCCCGCACACGGTGATCACGCCGGTATCCGGGAACGGTTCGTCAGGCCCACACAGGTGCAGGAAATCGCTCTCCGGCGCCTGTGCGACGGCATGGCCGACCGCGCCGAAATCGTTGATCAGGCTGTAGGTGTCGACGCCGAGCCGGTCCTGGATCAACGCCGGGCGAATGATCCAGGGATTGTTGGTCAGCTTGATCACCTCGCCGCCGACCGGCGACGCCACCGCGATCCCGGCCATGTGCGGCAAGGGCCGGCCAAGCTGCGTGCCGAACGCCTGCCAGGCGGTCTGCAGGCTGGCATATTCCGAGGTCTTCAGCGTCACCGCCTCGCCGAGCGAGACGACGCGGCCGTTTTCCACCTCGGCGATCGCGAAGCGCGCATGTGTGCCGCCGATATCGGCCGAAACTACTTCCATCACCACCCCATTGCCGCGAGCATCGCCGATCCGCCGCGCTCCGCTTCGTTTGCCTGCGTGCGCATGATGGCGAACAGTTCGCGCCCCATGCCGACTGCCGGTGCCGGCGCTTCGGCAAAGCCACGCGCTTCCCATTCGGCCGGATCGACCAACGCGACGAGCTCACCCGTCTCGGCGCTCACCCGGATCACGTCGCCGTCGCGCACCTTGCCCAGGGGGCCGCCGCCCAGCGCCTCGGGGCTGGAATGGATCGCGCACGGCACCTTGCCGCTCGCGCCCGACATGCGGCCATCGGTCACCAGCGCGACGCGGTAGCCGCGGTTCTGGAGCACGCCCAAGGGCGGGGTCAGCTTGTGCAACTCGGGCATGCCATTCGCGCGTGGCCCCTGGAAACGCACCACGACGACCACGTCGCGGTCGAGCTCGCCGGCCTGAAACGCGTCCTGTACTTCCTGCTGCGTGGAGAAGACGCGGGCCGGCGCCTCGATCGTCCAGCGGTCTCGCTCCACCGCGCTGACCTTGATGCAGGCGCGGCCGAGATTGCCCGAGAGGATGCGGAAACCGCCTTCGGCCGAGAAGGGAGAGGTGGCAGGACGCACGATCGTGTCGTCCTTGCTGGCACCGGGATCGGACCAGGTGAGCGTTTCGCCCTGCAGCTCCGGCTTGGTGCCGAAATCGGCCATGCTGCCACCGCCGGCGGTCAGCACGTCGCCGTGCATCAGCCCGGCCGAGAGCAGTTCGCGGATCACGTAAGGCATGCCGCCGGCATCCTCGAACTGGTTCACGTCGGCCGAACCGTTGGGATAGACACGCGCAATCAGCGGCACGGCTTTCGACAGGCGATCGAAATCCTCCCAGTCGATCACGATCCCGGCGCAGGCGGCGATCGCCGGCAGGTGGATGAGGTGATTGGTCGACCCGCCGGTTGCGAGCAGGCCGATCGCGGCGTTGACGATCGCACGTTCGTCGACACAGGCACCGATCGGCCGATAGTCGTCGCCCTCCCATCCGATCGCGGCGATACGGTGTACCGCCGCCCGCGTGAGCTCCTGGCGCAGCTTGGTACCCGGATTGGCGAACGCCGCGCCGGGGATGTGGAGGCCCATCATCTCCATCATCATCTGGTTGGAATTGGCAGTGCCGAAGAAAGTGCAGGTACCCTTGCCGTGATAGGCAGCGATCTCCGCCTCGAGCAGTTCCTCGCGGCCGGCATCGCCCACCGCATAGCGCTCGCGCACCGCGGCCTTGGCCTTGTTGGCAAGGCCGGTGCGCATCGGTCCGCCTGGGATCAGCAGCATCGGCAGATGCCCGAAGCGCAGCGCGCCCATCAACAGGCCGGGCACGATCTTGTCGCAAATGCCAAGCAGGGCAGCGCCTTCGAACAACCCGTGGCTGAGCGCTATGCCGGTGCTCATCGCGATCGTGTCGCGGCTGAACAGCGACAGCTCCATGCCGGGATAGCCCTGCGTCACCCCGTCGCACATGGCCGGCACGCCGCCTGCCACCTGCGCCGTTACACCGGCTTCGCGTGCCCAGACCTTCATCTGCTCGGGATAGCGGTAATAGACCGCATGCGCCGAGAGCATGTCGTTATAGGCGGTGACGATGCCGATGTTCATCGCATCACCCGGCTTCATCACGTCGCGGTCTTCGTCGGTGCCGGCATAACCGTGCGCCAAATTTGCGCAGCCGAGACTCGGCCGGTGCAGGCGGTTGTCGCGCTCGTGCCGGATCAGCGCGAGATAGGCGTCACGCGTCAGTTTCGAGCGGGTGATGATGCGGTCGGTGACGGTCGCGATTTCCGGATGGAGTGTCATATCCCACACGCCTCCGTCACTCCGGACTTGTTCCGGGGGCCACTCGTCCACACCATGCCGCATGTCTGAGGCGCGGTGGACCCCGGAACGCGTCCGGGGTGACGGGATGGGAGAGGCGGGCGGATCACCTTATTCGCTCCAGTGAATATCGACCGGCAGTTCGGCATCCGCCAGCACGCGGCCGATCGGATAATTGGACGATGGCCCCTGCTTGATCGCCGCTTCGATTACCTTGCGCTTTTCCGCGCCCGTGACCGCGATGAGCAGCGCCTTGGCCGAGACGATCGCCGCACGGCTGAGCGTCACGCGCGGCACCGGCGCGTCCTTGGGCAGCGGATTGGGCATCACGCCCAGGCCGCGGCGTTCCTTGGGACCGGCAATCGCTTCGTCGAAATCTGGGCCCGGGAAGATCGAGGCGGTATGCCCGTCGGCGCCGACGCCAAGCAGGCACAGATCGAGCGGCCAGTGCAGGTCCTGCATCAGCGCATCGGCCGAGCGGCCCGCGGCCTTGTAGTCGGCGGCCTTGTCGCTGACGATCGGCATCACCCGAGCGCCCTTCGGCAGGAAGGTCTTGGCGATCATCGTCACGTTGCTCAAGGGATCGCCGAGCGGCACGATGCGGTCGTCGGTCGGGATGATCGTGACGCGCTTCCAGTCGATCTTGGCCTCGGCCAGCTTGGCATAGATCGGGATCGGCGTCTTGCCGCCGGACAGCGCGATCACCGCGGCACCGCGCGCATCGATCGCGCTTTCGATCACGAACGCGATGTCGCCGGCGACGGCCGCGGCCATCTCCTCGGCATCGTCATAATCCCACCATTCGATTTCGTGTTCGTCGCTCATGATACTTCCCGTATGAAAACAATTCCGTTCGTGCTGAGCCTGTCGAAGCACGTGCACAGTGACCCGCCCTTCGACAGGCTGAGGGCGAACGGTGGATCAGTCGTCCTGCCACGTCACGCCGTCACGCTCGGTGAGCGCAACGGCAGCCGATGGGCCCCAGGTGCCCGAACCATAGCTTTTCGGCTTGACCCCATTGGCATCCCAGCCGGCGCGGATGGCGTCGGTCCATTCCCATTGCGCCTCTACCTCGTCGCGGCGCACGAACAATGTCGGATCGCCTTCGATCAGGTCGAGCAGCAGGCGTTCATAGGCGATGCGCCGCCGGGTTCCCGCAAACGCGCTGTCCATGCTGAGGTTGAGCGGCACCTCGCGCAGGCGGATGCCGTCGCGGTCGAGGCCGGGTTCCTTGGCCATGACCAGCAACTGGACATATTCCTCGGGTTGCAGCCGGATGACCAGCACGTTGGGCTGGAGCAGGCCGCCGCGGCCGGCGAACATCGAGTGTGGCACGGGCTTGAACTGGATCGCGATCTCGCTGCGGCGCGTGGTCATGCGCTTGCCGGTGCGCAGGTAGAAGGGCACGCCCTGCCAGCGCCAATTGTCGACATGCGCCTTGATCGCGACGAAGGTCTCGGTGGTCGATGGCTTGCCGAGCTCGTCGGTATAGCTCTTGACGATCGCGCCGTTCACCGCGCCTTCGCCATACTGGCCGGTAACCGTGTTGTGCGGTGCATCTTCAGGCGTGATCTTGCGCAGCGAGCGGAAAACCTTGGCCTTCTCATCGCGGATTGCGGTGCCGTCGAAGCGGGCAGGGGGCTCCATCGCGATCAGCGCCAGCAGCTGCAGCATATGATTGGTCACCATGTCGCGCAGCGCGCCGGCGGTCTCGTAATAGGAGGCGCGATCCTCCAGGCCGACCGTCTCGGCGATGGTGATCTGCACGTTGTCGATCCCGCGCGCATTCCACACCGGCTCGAAGAAGCTGTTGCCGAAGCGCAAAGCCAGGATGTTCTGCACCGTCTCCTTGCCGAGATAATGGTCGATGCGGAACGTGCGCTCCTCGGGGAAGGCCGTTGCGACGGTATCATTGATCTCGCGGCTGGACGCCAGATCGTAGCCGAGCGGCTTTTCCAGACCGATGCGGACGGTGGGGCCGGCGAGCCCTGCCGACGCCAGGCCGTTGATCACCGGCTTGAACAAGGAGGGGGCGGTCGACAGGAAGATGGCCAGGCCGCCGGAGACGTCACCCACCTTCGTCGCCAAATCCTGATAGTGCGACAGGTCGGTCGCATCGAGCGCCTGATAGCCCAGGCGTTCGAGGAAGCTGCCGATCGCCTTCTCGTCCTTGCGATCGTCGGGCAGGAACTTGTCCAGCGCCGCCCTGGCAAAGGTGCGGAAGCTGGCATCGTCATGCTCGGAGCGTGCCGTGCCCGTGATGGTCAGGCCTTCGGGCAGCAGATTGTCGGCATGCAGGCCGTATAGCGACGGCAGCAGCATACGCTGCGCCAGATCGCCGGTCGCACCGAAAAGCAGCAATTTTCCCACGGGATTACGAGTGTTGGCCATTCACGCTCTTCCAGTTGTGGATGGCCGAGAAACACGCCTCGACCGGTCCGTCAATGTGTCACGACAACGTAGGACAATAAATCGGCCATAGCGGCTATAAGGTGAGACCGGCGACAGGATCGAGCCCCGCCATGATGTTGAGGTTCTGCACCGCGGCGCCGGCCGCTCCCTTGCCGAGATTGTCGAGCGTCGCGATCAGGCGCGCCTGCCCGGTGTCGGGATTGCCGCACACGCGCAGCGTCAGCCGATCGGTGCCGGCATCCGCTTCGATGGTCACCGTCGTTGCGTCAGCGTCGCCGATCCTGATCAACGTAGAATCGCGATACGCTTCGCCGAGCACCGCTTCGCACACGTGCAGGCTCGGCCGGCGCGAGAAAGCGTGCAACGGCAGCGGCACCTCGACGATCATGCCGCGGTAGGTGTTGGCGACCGAGGGCGCAAAGATCGGCGCATGTTCGATCCGCGCGTGTTTCTGCATCTCGGCGACATGCTTGTGCGCGAGGCCCAGACCATAAGCGCGTGCGGCAGCCGGCGTCGCTGCGCCACGATACTCCGCTATCATCGACTTGCCGCCGCCGGAATAACCGGACACGGCGTTGACGGTCAGCGGCCAATCGACCGGTACCAGGCCGGCACGCACCAATGGGCGAACCAGCGCCAGAAAGCCGGTGGGATAGCAGCCGGGATTGCTCACCCGCTTGGCCTCGGCGATGGCAGCCTGCTGGCCTGGCTCCAGCTCGGCAAAGCCATAGGTCCAGCCTTCGGCAACGCGATGTGCGCTCGATGCGTCGATCACGCGCGTGCGATCATTGTCGATCAGCGCGACGGCTTCCCGGGCCGCATCGTCGGGCAGACACAGGATCACGACATCGGCGTCGTTGAGCGCTTCGGCGCGAGCGGAGGCATCCTTGCGCTTCGTGTCATCGAGTTGGATCAACGCAATTTCGCCGCGACCGGCGAGCCTTTCGCCGATCTCCAATCCCGTCGTACCGACGGCGCCATCGATGAAGACATTGATCGTCATTGGCCGACCCCTGCGATCGCGGCGGCCGTGATGTAGCCGACCAACTCCTGTGCCGGTGCCACGCCCCAGGCATTGATGCCGGCCAATTCCAATATCTCGAACGTGTCGCCCGCCGACAATTCGGCGATGACATCCGCGTCGGGCGACGCGGCACTGCGCAGCGGCACGTCGCTCATCACCTGGACTGCCATGGGGGCGGCATAATGTGGAGCAAAGACGCGGTCGGCGAGGCGCAGATCTGCCAGATCGCCGCGCACGGCATGGGTCCGCGGGTCGAGTTCCATCGAACGACCGGTGAGCGCAAATCGTCTATGCGGCGTCCCGGCGTGCGACGGGCTGGTCGGCGTCGCCGAGAAATTGGCCGAACTCTTCAAGAAACTCTGCCCCTTCAGTGGTGCGTGCGACGAAGATATTGCGCTTGTCGCTATCGTCGCGTTGTCGCCGCAGATAGCCCAGGCTGCCGAGCCTATTCAAGGCGCGCGTCACGACGGGCTTGGAAACGTTCAGCGCGCGGGCCAATCCACGCACCGTATGCGGCCCAGGGCGGAGGTAGACGACCATCAGCAACGCCATCTGCCGGTTGGTGAGATCAGGCTCGCCCGAGCGAACATAATCGACCAACGCCTGCATCCAGGAACCAAGGGTCGATCCCAGGCTCGGCTTTTCCATGACTGTTGCCACTGCATCGCTTCCGTCTGACCCGATGCCCGCATCGAAGAGGCACCCGGCTTCATAACGTACGCAAACCCTTGTAGTTTCAGTGCGGGGCCGAAATGTTAATAAGTGCTGACCTTGTTGATCGACATCAGGATCTGGGCGCGTTGCTCGTCTGCTCCGATGCGTTTGCATCACCGAGGCTTCAGGACCTGTTCCGGGGTGACGGTCGTGAATGGCAACGGAGCGGATAAAGTCCATCGGTCCGTAACGAGGCTCGCTGAGAGGAGCGCGGCAGTTGATCGCCGGGCCTACCTCCCCTATGTGGCCGCTGTCGCCCAAAGTCAGAGATCGTTCCCCGCATTATGTTGTTCACCTTCCTGCTCGTCGTTCACGCCATCGTCGCGGCCATTCTGGTCACGGTGATCCTGATGCAGCGGTCGGAAGGCGGCGGTCTGGGCACGGGCGGTAGCCCCTCGGGCCTCATGTCGGCCCGCGGCGCGGCGGATTTCCTGACCCGTTCGACCGCGGTCCTTGCCAGCGTGTTCGTCGGGCTCAGCATCGTGCTTGCGGTGCTCGCGGCGACCCGCCAGGCGGCAACGATCGATCCGACGCTGGCTAGGCGCACGCCAGCAGCAGCGGCACCGGCGCCTGCCGCCGGCAATCAGCCGGATGCAGCAGCGGTGGCGGCCAACCTGACGGCCCCGGTCGGCAACAACGCGGTACCGCTCGCGCAGTAACGCACCTCGTTTTCGTTTATTCCTGACAATCCCGGAGTCGTGCGCTTGTCGTACGGCCCCGATTGACGCTAGGCGTTTGCTCCCATGGCGCGGTTTATCTTCATCACCGGCGGCGTGGTCTCGTCGCTCGGCAAAGGTCTCATGGCAGCGAGCCTCGCGGCTCTGCTGCAGGCGCGCGGTTACCGCGTGCGCATTCGCAAGTTCGATCCATATCTGAACGTCGATCCCGGCACGATGTCGCCGTACCAGCATGGCGAAGTCTATGTGACGGATGATGGCGCGGAGACGGATCTCGATCTCGGCCATTACGAACGCTTCACCGGCGTCGCCTCACGCCAGACCGACAACGTCACTAGCGGACGCATCTATCAGCAGATCATCACGCGCGAACGGCGCGGCGATTATCTGGGCGCCACCGTGCAGGTGATCCCGCACGTCACCGACGCGATCAAGGAATTCGCCCAGGCCGAGACCGACGATGTCGATTTCGTGCTGTGCGAGATTGGCGGCACGGTCGGCGACATCGAGTCGCTGCCGTTCATCGAGGCGATCCGGCAGCTGCGCAACGATCTCGGCCGCGGCAACTCGGTCAGCATCCACGTCACGCTCGTGCCCTACATCGCCGCCGCCGGCGAACTGAAGACCAAGCCGACGCAGCATTCGGTGCGCGAACTTGCAGCGCTCGGCGTGCAGCCAGACGTACTGGTGTGCCGTTGCGAGCAGCCCTTGCCCGAGAGCGATCGGGCGAAGATTGCGTTGTTCTGCAACGTGCCCAAGGAAGCGGTAATCCCGGCGCTCGATGCCAAGAGCATCTATGCGGTGCCGGTGCAGTATCACGAGCAGGGTCTCGACAACGCGGTCCTCAACGCGTTCGGCATCTTGCCCGGCAGCGCGCCGGATCTGTCGCGCTGGACCGACATCATGGACCGCCTGACCAATCCCGAGGGCGAGGTGACGGTCGGCGTGGTCGGCAAATATGTCGGGCTGCAGGATGCCTACAAGTCGCTCAACGAGGCGTTGGTGCACGGCGGCATCGCCAACCGGGTCAAGGTCAATGTCGAGTGGATCGACGCCGAATTGTTCGAGGGCGACGACACCGACATCACCGCACGGCTCGAGCCGCTCGACGCGATCCTCGTCCCCGGTGCGTTCGGCGAGCGCGGTGCCGAGGGCAAGATCGCCAGTGTCCGCTTCGCCCGCGAGCGCGAGATCCCCTATTTCGGCATCTGTTTCGGCATGCAGATGGCATGCGTTGAGGGCGCGCGCGATCTCGCAGGGATCGGCGCTGCCAGTTCGACCGAGTTCGGCCCGACCGACGAGCCGGTGGTCGGCATGATCACCGAGTGGATGAGTGCCGCCGGGATCGAGAAGCGCGAAGAGGGTGGTGACCTGGGCGGCACGATGCGGCTGGGCGCCTATCCGGCGAAGCTCGATGGCAACAGCGTCGTGTCGACCATCTATGGCGATACTGAAATCTCCGAACGGCACCGCCACCGCTACGAGGTCAACACCGCGTATCGCGATGCGCTTGAAAAGGGCGGACTGGTGTTCAGCGGCATGTCGCCCGACGGCATGCTGCCCGAGATCGTCGAACGGCCTGATCACCCCTGGTTCGTCGGCGTGCAATTCCACCCGGAACTGAAAAGCAAACCGTTCGACCCGCATCCCTTGTTCGCCAGCTTCGTCGCCGCGGCGGTCAAGCAGAGCCGTCTTGTCTGACGCCTGAGGCATTTCCGCAACGCGTGCCATTCGCCAAGATCGATACGCTGCGCGATGCGGGAGTGATGGCAATCCGGGACACTGCTCCGGTGGGTCGATAACCGCCAAAATGGTCCCGATGGCCGTTGCCCCCCCAGCTATCCGCTCACGATCATACCACCGTGGCGGATTGGCAAGGGAAAGAGCCTCATGCGGCGTATGACGATGCGGAAGGGCGCGGCGTTACTGGCAACGGCGATGCTGACGTCGTGCAATCTTCCCGAGGTTGGGCTGGCAAAGAACCCCACGATGAGCTCGGCCTATGACGAGGCACCTTATGTGCTGAGGTTTGGCGTGTTCAACCTGTCCAATGCGCCCGTGACGCGCACGGTGAAGGTGCATTTTGTCTTCCAGACCACCAATGTCGGCAAGACGGTCAACGGCGCGGTTTGCGGCTTCACGC
Source organism: Sphingomonas endolithica (assembly GCF_025231525.1). Lineage (NCBI taxonomy): Bacteria > Pseudomonadati > Pseudomonadota > Alphaproteobacteria > Sphingomonadales > Sphingomonadaceae > Sphingomonas > Sphingomonas endolithica. The sequence goes on along the minus strand of NZ_CP103057.1, from coordinate 713,264 downwards.
TGGTCGGCTACGTGTGCGATCATAAGGTGACCCGCGACGTGAGCAGCGTCTTCACCGACGTGCCGCCTGGCAATAGCACCTATGCCGAGCAGACGGTGGGCGGTACGGCGCCGGATGAGCGCTGCGTGCGTGGCACCGACCGAACGCGCGACTGCACCGGCACCGCCACGCTGACCATGACCGATCCGCAGGGCAAGCAGCAATCGCAGACCGTTAGCTGGTCTACCAAGGACAACAAGCCCTACGTGTTTGACATCTCGTAGCACCAGCGCCGCCGGCCATGCGTTCACTCGATGGCATTTACGTCGCATTGCGGGAGGAATTGCGGCGACGCGCCCTCGCGCAGCATCATCACGTTCTTGCCATCGTAGCGCAGTGGAACGTCCTCGGTGACCGGCGCGGTTTTCGGCACGTCCGACGGAACGACGATGCCGACCCGGCCAAGCGGACCGCTGGAGGTGCCCTGATAGACCGTGACGGCCTTGGCCGTGTCCAGCAGCCCTGCACCGCTCTGATGATCGGCAAAGCCGTTCTGGTTGGCGCCGCCACGCATGCCCGTGACGTAAAGCTTGCGCGGATCGAAGCTGAACGCCGCGGCGTCCTTCGCCGTATTGTCGATGTTGACGATCCGGAACACTGAAAAATACCCCAGCGAGGACGTCTTGGTCTGCGCCGGCTGCCCCGGCACGTTCTCAACCACCTGGAAGCAGGAGTAACGCTGCTGATACTGGATCTTGGTCAGCGTAGTGCACCCCGTCAGAGCTAGACTGCCGATCAAGGCCGTCGAGAGCCACGCCTGCGTCGAACCGGAAACCATCGCCTCCTCCTGGGCTGTCGTTGCACAAGGGATGCTAGGATTGCATGAGGGCGTGGCAACACCATCAACGTTCAAAAAGGATACAATTCCCGCCGCCGCGGCCACACAAAAAAAGGGGCGCCCCAGCCGTACGGCCGGAGCACCCGATCATGCATTACGCGGTTTGGTGGCGAAACAGCTTAGGCCGCTTCGACCGCACTACGATCCTCGACGGCGGCAAGCGGTGCGCCCGTCTTGATCGCGACCGTCTTCGGCTTCATTGCCTCGGGCACTTCGCGCACAAGTTCGATCGTCAACAGGCCGTCATTCAGCCGCGCGTCATCGACGCGCACGAAGTCGGCGAGTTCGAAGCGACGCTCGAAACTGCGATTGGCGATGCCGAGGTGCAGGAAGGAAGCGTTGCCGCCTTCCTTTTCTTCTTTCTTGCCCTTCACCTGCAGCAGGTTCTGCTGCGCGACGATCTCGATCTCGTCGCGGGCAAAGCCGGCCACCGCGAGCGTGATGCGGTAGCGATCGTCTGCGAGACGCTCGAGATTGAAGGGTGGGTAATTGTCCGCCGTGGCCTGGCGCGTGCTGGTCTCCAGCATGTCGAACAGGCGATCGAAACCGACGGTGGAGCGGCGGTAGGGAGTCAAATCGAACTGACGCATCATATTCTCCATTGAGCAATTGACGAGTGTCTGGGCGCCCGCCGGCATGGCGCGGCGCCCGATCCGCGCGGCCCCGGAGGCACCGCGCGCCGGCAATTTGGGAACGCCGCCAACAGCGTCAAGAGGATGCGCGCGGGAAAATTTACAATGGCGAAAGCTGAACTTCGCGGTGGCAAAGCGGGAGCTTGTTGATCTCCCATCAATCGCGTGGACTATACGCGCAACTAAACAGGGAGCTACCATGTCCACGACGCTGTCCTTATTATTGGCGCTGCAAGCCGCCGCTGGAACGACGACGACCGATCAGGCCGCCGCGCCGCTGGCCGATGCGGCGCCTGCTGCCGAACAGCAGGGCAGTGGCGATGTGGTCGTCACCGCGCGGCGCCGCGAGGAACGCGTGCAGGAAGTGCCGATCGCCATCTCGGTAATCGGCGGCGCGGAGATCGAGCGCACGGGCGCGTTCAACGTCAACCGGCTTCAGCAGCAGCAGCCATCGCTGCAATTCTATTCAAGTAATCCGCGCAACTCGGCGATCAACATTCGCGGCCTTGGCGCGCCGTTCGGCCTGACCAATGACGGCATCGAGCAGGGCGTCGGCTTCTATGTCGACCAGGTCTATATCGGGCGCATCGGCGCCTCGACGTTCGATTTCGTCGACGTGGCGCAGGTCGAGGTACTGCGCGGGCCGCAGGGTACGTTGTACGGCAAGAACACGACGGCGGGCGCGCTCAACATCACCACTCGCCCGCCCAGCTTCACGCCCGAGGCGCGGGTCGAGCTGAGCGGCGGCAATTACGATTTCGTCCAGGCCAAGGCATCCGCCTCGGGTCCACTCAGCGACAATCTCGCGGTACGCCTCTCTACCTCGGCCACGACACGCGACGGCACGATCTACAACGTCGCCTCCGATGAACACCTGCACCGCCAGCGCAACCTGGGCGTGCGCGGCCAGTTATTGTGGAAGGCGAGCGACGCGATCGACCTGACCTTGTCCGGCGATTTCAACGTGCAAAGTCCCAATTGCTGCGTGCAATATTATGCCCGCGTCGGCCGCACGCAGCGCCCACTCAACCGGCAATACGATGCGCTTGCCGCAGCCTTCGGCTATTCCCCACCGAGCAAGAACCCATTCGACCGGGTGACCGATCTGGATGCGAGCATCAATTCCCGCCAGGAGATCGGTGGCGCCTCGCTGGTCGCCAATTGGGATCTCGGGCCGGCGACGCTGACCTCGGTCAGTGCCTGGCGCTATTGGGACTGGCAGCCGCAGAACGACCGCGATTTCATCGGCCTGCCGATCACCACCGTGTCGCAGAATCCATCGCAGCAAAAGCAGGTCTCGCAGGAGCTGCGTCTTGCCTCGAATGGTGCCAACCGGCTCGATTATACGGTGGGCGCGTTCTTCTTCCACCAGACGATCGACACGCAAGGGTCGCAGGTACAGGGCAGCGCGGCGAGCCGCTATCTGCTCAACCCCGGCAACGTGGCGGTCGGCGCCAGCGGTTGCGCCACGGCGACGGCAAATGCGTGCAATCCCGCGGTCCTGAACGGACTCACGTCCACCAACACGATCAGCTTCGACAACACCAGCTTCGCCGTCTTCGGCAAAGTGAATTACGAGCTGTTCGAGGGCTTTCACATCCAGCCGGGCCTGCGCGTCAATTACGACAAGAAAAGCGGCTCCTACGTCTCCGTCGTGACCACCGGCAGTGGCAGCACGACCTTGAATGCGGATCAGGCCGCAACGCTCGCGCCGCAGAGCTATGCGCCCAAGTTCAGCGACTGGAACGTGTCGGGCGATATCACGCTGTCCTACGATTTCTCGTCCGACATCCACGGCTACGCAACCTATGCCAAGAGCTTCAAATCGGGTGGGATCAACCTGTCGGGGTTGCCGCTCAATGCCGCGGGTACCGGCGTCGATCTTACCACGCAGACGGTGAAGCCCGAGAAAGTCGACAATTACGAGATCGGGCTCAAGACGCAGTTCTTCGATCGCCGCGTCACGCTGAACCTCGCCGGCTTCTGGACCGAAGTGCGCGATTATCAGGCGACGGTGAATAACGGGCAGCTGACCGTGATACGCGGCTATCTCGCCAATGCCGCCAAGGTGCGATCGCGCGGGTTCGAATTCGATTCGAGCTTCCGCCCGAGCCGCCGCCTCAACTTCTACGTCAACGGCGCCTACACCGATTCGACCTACGAGAAGTTCACCAACGCGCCGTGCCCGCCCGAACTTTCTGGTGGCACGGTCACGACCGGGACCCCCGGTGGAGCGGGCGCGCCGGGGGGCCTCAGCCCCGTGGCTTGCGACATTTCGGGCCAGCGGCTTCCCGGCATCTCGAAATGGTCTCTCTCCTATGGCGGCGAGTATAACCTGCCGGTCGGTGGGGCGGGGGGCGAGGTCTATCTCGGGTATGACGGTAATTACCGGTCGCGCTTCTCGTCCAACCCGTCGCCATCGGCATATACCTGGATCAACGGCTACTCGCTGTCGAACGTGCGCGCCGGCTATCGCAAGGACGATTTCAACGTGTTCGGCTGGGTACGCAATGTGTTCGACCAGAACTATTTCGAACTGCTCTCGACCCAGTCGGGCAGCACGGGATTGATCGTGGGGCAGCCGGGTGATCCGCGGACCTATGGTTTGACAATCAGCAAGTCGTTCTGATCGTCCGGCCGGCTGGAGTCTGGCCGGCTGGAGAGGGTGTTTTGGGGCCGGCGGCAAAGCCGTCGCCCGGATCGGCGGAGATACCGTTCGCCGGCCGTTTCGGGCGATCCGCGCTGGCGCGGACCGGCGCGACGTCGTCGCGCCTTCGCCCAAAAAGCAAACGCCCGGGCCGTTACCAGCCCGGGCGTCCTGCGTGACGATCGCTCGTCAGCCCCCATTTCCCGCTCTCGCTGCACGCCCGTAGGGCCGCGCTGAAAGCTTGTTCCCCGAACCACGGCCATTGCCTGTGTCTCGATATGATCTTGCTAGGTCTGCGCCTCCACTTTGTCACCGGCTATGTGTCTGGCGGAAACAGATTGCGGCGATTGTGTGGTGAATCCGCAACACAGCACCGCCCCGTGCGGTGCATTGCCAGTCATCGCCCGCCGTCCTAGAGCAACCGCGTCTTTCCCTCGGGCACAAAGCGTCACCCCCATCCCATGATCCTGTCTCGCTACGAACGCATGATCGCCCGCCGCTATCTGCTGCCGGGCAAGGGCGAGGCGTTCATCTTTCTCGTCGCCGGCATCAGCCTCGTCGCGGTGATGCTCGGCGTCGCCGCGCTCGTCATCGTGATGAGCGTGATGAACGGCTTCCGTGCCGAACTGTTCGACAAGATCGTCGGGCTGAACGGCCATGCCGTGGTGCAGGGTATTGGCGGGCGCCTGCCCGATTGGCAGGATATCGTGAAGGCCGCGCAAGCGACACCGGGTGTCACCTCCGCCACCCCGCTGATCGATCAGCCGCTGATGACGAGCTATAACGGTCGCGTCGAGGCAGTGCTGATCCGTGGCATGCGGGTGGAGGACATCCGCAGCAATGCCACGATCAACGGTAAGGTCGTGCTCGGCTCACTGTCCAGCCTCAACGTCGGCAGCAACAAGATCGCGATCGGCTCGCGCCTGGCCGAGGCGCTCGGCGCGACGGTTGGCAGCGAGATATCGCTGATCAGCCCGCAGGGGCAGGCGACGCCATTCGGCACGGTGCCGCGGATCGTATCCTACACCGTGGGCGCGATCTTCGAGATCGGGGTGTACGATTACGACAAGGCTTATGTGATCATGCCACTGCAGGATGCGCAGACATTGCTGCTGATGGGCGACGATGTCGGCATGGTCGAACTGCAGACCGAGAATGCCGATCGCGTCGAGCAGATCCTCGCACCGCTCAACGAGAAGGTTCAGGGCAGGGCGGTGATTGCCGACTGGCGGCAGATGAACGCGCAATTGTTCGAAGCGCTGGCAGTCGAGCGGGTGGCGATGTTCACCGTGCTGTCGATCATCATCCTGGTGGCGGTGTTCAACATCCTGTCGTCGCTGATCATGCTGGTGCGCGCCAAGACGCGCGACATCGCCATCCTACGCACGATGGGCGCGACACGGGTGGGGCTGATCCGGATCTTCATGACTGTCGGCACCACGATCGGCGCGCTGGGCGTGCTCGCCGGGCTGATCCTCGGCTTCATCTTCCTGTTCTACCGGCAGGGCGTTGTGAACTTCGTGCAGCTGGTGACGGGCCAGAATTTGTGGGATCCCTCGATCCGCTACCTGACCGAGCTTCCCTCCAAGACCGACCCGGTCGAGATCATCGTGATCGCGCTGATGGCTTTGGTGTTCAGCTTCCTCGCCACGCTCTACCCCGCCTTCAAGGCGGCGAGCACCGACCCCGTACAGGTGCTGCGCTATGAATGACCCCATCCTCCACGTCGCCGGGCTGCAACGCAGCTTCGTCCAGGGTGGTGTCACGATCGAAGTCCTGCGCGGGGTGGATCTTACGGTCGGCCAGGGCGAGATCGTCGCGCTGCTCGGTGCTTCCGGGTCGGGCAAGTCGACGTTGCTGCAGGCGGTCGGCCTGCTGGAAGGTGGCTTTGCCGGGTCGATCCGTATCGCTGGCAGCGAAGCCGCCAAGCTGGACTCGCATGGCCGCACCTTGGTGCGCCGCGAACAGCTCGGCTTCGTCTATCAGTTCCACCACCTGCTGCCGGATTTTAACGCGACCGAGAACGTGGTCCTGCCGCAGCTGATCCGCGACGTTACCCGCGATCAAGCCGACGAACGTGCCGCCTCCTTGCTCACCGCACTTGGCCTCGGCCACCGCCTGACGCACCGCCCGAGCCAGTTGTCGGGCGGCGAGCAGCAGCGCGTTGCGGTCGCCCGCGCGCTCGCCAACCGCCCGGCTTTGGTGCTGGCCGACGAACCCACCGGCAATCTCGACGAGGCAACCGCCGACATCGTGCTGGCCGAGTTCCTGCGGCTCGTCCGCGACGAAGGATCGGCGGCCTTGGTCGCCACGCACAACGAACGTATCGCTGCCAAAATGGACCGCGTCGTGAGGTTGCACGAAGGGCGGCTCGCATGAGCGCCTGGCGCGAGGCGCCGACGCTCATTGGCCGCCACGTCACGCTGCGGCCGCTGGAGCGAGGCGACCGCGACGCGATCGTCGCCGCCTTCGCAACCGGCCTGGATCACGTTTTCGCGACGATGGTGCCTACCGAAATGACGGTCGACGACTGGTACGATCGGCTGGAGCAGGAAGCCGCAGCCGGGCGGGCAATGCCGTTTACCGTGCTCGATGCCACTGGAGCGGTAGCCGGAGTCACCCGGTTCATGCGCATGGCCGAGGCGCATCGCCGGCTGGAGATCGGCGGCACCGTCTATGCTCCTCATGTCCAGCGCACCGGCCTAAACACCGAAGCCAAGGCGCTGCTATTGGCCCATGCCTTCGATGCAATGGGGTGCCAGTGCGTGCAACTGCGCACCAACTGGTTCAACCGCCAGTCGCGCGCTGCGATCGAGCGGCTCGGGGCACGTCTCGATGGTGTGCTGCGCGGCCATATGATCACGCCGCAAGGTGAAGCCCGCGACACGATGGTCTATTCGATCCTGGCGCATGAATGGCCCGGTGTCCGCCAGAACCTCGCCTTCCTGCTCGCTCGACATGAAAGAGCCGCCACATGACCGCCATCACCGACATCGCCGTCAAGAACGCCGATGGCAGCACCGCCGACCTGTCCGCTTATGCCGGCAAGGTCCTGTTGATCGTCAACACCGCCTCCAAATGCGGCTTCACCCCGCAATATGAGGGGCTGGAAGCACTGCACCGCGACTATGCCGCTCGCGGCTTCGAAGTTCTCGGCTTTCCGTGCAACCAGTTCGGCGCGCAGGAGCCCGGCGACGCAGCGGAAATCGCCAATTTTTGTTCGCTCACCTACGACGTGACGTTTCCGCTGTTCGCCAAGGTGGACGTGAACGGCGCTAATGCCGATCCGTTGTTTGTCGAACTCAAGAAGCAGGCGCCGGGCCTGCTCGGCACCGAGGGTATCAAGTGGAACTTCACCAAGTTCCTCGTCGGCAAGGATGGCCGCGTCGTCGAACGCTATGCCCCCACAACCAAGCCGGCGGACATAAAGGCCGACATCGAAAAGCTCCTTTGAGCGATAAACGAAAGGAAGCATGGGTTCGCGCAAAGGCGCTGAGGACGCGGAGTAGAAGGGTGGCGGCAGCGCGCTAAGTCACCCGCTGTGGAGGAAATTGTTACCTGCGGCGCACCATCTCTGCGTCCTTTGCGCCCTCTGCGCGAACCATTCTTCTGCGCGCTCAAGCGGATAGAAGGTGTTGGTAACCCGCCGAACGCCGCTTCCCGAATCAAGCCCCAACCGCCATAGTCACACGTATGTCGCATTCCGCTTTCGTGCCGCTCCGCATCTTCTCCTCCTACACGATGCTGGATGGTGCGATCGAACCGAAGGCGATCGCCAAGCACGCGGCGGCGCTCGGTTTTCCGGCTGCGGCGCTCACTGATCGCAACGGCCTGTATGCCGCCATGGCCTATTCGGACGCCTGCAAGGGCGCGGGCGTGCAGCCGCTGATCGGCACGATGTTGGGGCTGTGCCGCCCCGACATGCCCGATGGCATTGACGTGCCGCTCGACTGGATCGCGCTCCATGCGCAGGACGAGGCGGGATATGAAAACCTGTGCGCGCTGGTCAGCCATGCGCATCTCGGCCGGCCGCTCGAACTATCCCCTCATGTCAGCTTCGAAACGCTGGCCAAGCATGCCGATGGATTGATCGCGCTCACCGCCGGGCGGGAAGGCGGCCTCACCCGCTTGCTCGCCGAGGGCCAAGTCGATCGCGCCGAGGCTTATGCCGATCGACTGGAGGCGCTGTTCCCCGACCGGCTCTATATCGAACTGACCCGCCGGAACGACGAGGTCGAAGGCAAAGCGGAGGCGCCGCTGCTCGACCTCGCTTATGCGCGGAACCTGCCGATCGTCGCCACCAACCCGTGCTGCTTTGCCGACGAGGATTTCAGCGAGGCGCACGATGCGATGCTGTGCATCGCCAATTCCACTTATATCGCCAGTGAGGAGCGGCCGCGCACCTCGCCCGATGCGTGGATGAAGCCGGCCCAGGACATGCGCGCCTTGTTCGCGGATTTGCCCGAGGCGATCGCCAACACGTTGGTCGTGGCACAGCGCTGCGCCGTCGCCGCGCCTGCGCGCAAGCCGATCCTGCCGAGCCTGGCCGGCGACCGCGATGCCGAATCCGCGGCACTGCGCCGTGATGCGCATGCCGGCCTCGCCGAACGGCTCAAGAAAGGTCTGGCACCCGATACCAGCGAGGCCGATTATATCGCGCGGCTCGATTTCGAGCTCGACGTCATCATCCAGATGGGGTTCCCCGGCTACTTCCTGATTGTCGCCGACTTCATCAAATGGGCCAAGGATCACGATATCCCGGTCGGCCCGGGCCGTGGTTCGGGCGCGGGCTCGGTCGTCGCCTGGGCGCTGACCATCACCGATCTCGACCCGATGAAATTGGGTCTGCTGTTCGAACGCTTCCTCAACCCGGAACGCGTCTCGATGCCGGATTTCGACATCGATTTCTGCGAAACGCGGCGCGAGGAAGTGATCCGATACGTCCAGACCAAATATGGCAGCGATCACGTCGCGCAGATCATCACCTTCGGGCGATTGAAGGCACGCGCGGTGCTCAAGGATACCGGCCGCGTGCTGCAGATGAGCTATGGCCAGATCGACCGCCTGGCCAAGCTGATCCCCAATCACCCGACCGATCCCTGGACGCTCGAGCGCACGCTGAACGGCGTCAGCGAGTTTCACAACGAATACAAATCGGACAGCAACGTCCGCCATCTGATCGATCTGGCGATGAAGCTGGAGGGCCTGCCGCGGCACTCCTCCACGCACGCCGCCGGCGTGGTGATCGGCGATCGTCCGCTCGCGCAACTCGTGCCGCTTTACCGCGATCCGCGCTCGGACATGCCCGTCACCCAGTTCGACATGAAATATGTCGAGGCGGCCGGGCTGGTGAAGTTCGACTTCCTGGGTCTGAAGACGCTGTCCGTGCTCAAGAAGGCAGTGCAGCTGCTCGCCAAGCGCGGCATCACGCTCGACCTCGACGGCCTGGAATGGACCGACGAAAAAACCTTCAAGCTGATCCAGAGCGGCAACACCGTCGGCGTGTTCCAGATCGAGTCTGAAGGCATGCGTCGCACGCTGACCGCGGTGAAGCCGACGGTGTTCGAAGACATTATCGCGCTCAACGCATTGTATCGCCCCGGGCCGATGGACAACATCCCGATGTTCGGCCGCCGCAAGAATGGCGAGGAGGCGATCGAATATCCGCATCCGTTGCTCGAAGGCATCCTGAAAGAGACGTACGGCATCTTCGTCTATCAGGAACAGGTCATGCAGGCGGCGCAGATCCTCGCCGGCTACAGCCTGGGAGGCGCCGATCTGTTGCGCCGCGCGATGGGCAAGAAGATCAAGAAGGAGATGGACGACCAGCGCGCTACCTTCGTCGAGGGCTGCGCCACGGCGCACGGCATCACCCCGGCCAAGGCCAACGAGCTGTTCGACTTGATCGACAAGTTCGCCGGCTATGGCTTCAACAAGAGCCACTCGGCCGCCTATGCGCTGCTGACGTACCAGACCGCTTATCTAAAGGCGCATTATCCGCACGAATTCTTCGCGGCATCGATGTGCTACGACCTGCATCTGACCGACAAGCTGGCGATCTTCGCCGACGACATGCGCCGGCTGGGCGTGACCTGCGTGCCGCCATGCGTGAATGCCAGCGAGGCCGAATTCAGCGTGGAGGCCGTCGAGGATGGGCTAGTCGTCCGGTACGCACTGGCGGCACTGAAGGGTGTCGGCGAGGGCGCGATGGAGAAATTGGTTGACGAGCGCGCGCAGAACGGCCCGTTCGACACGATCGACGATTTCGCCCGCCGCGTCGATCCGCGGCTGCTCAACAAGCGACAGCTGGAGGGGCTGGCCGGTGCCGGTGCGTTCGATGCGATGGACGCCAACCGCGCCGGCATCTTTGCCGTGGCCGAAACCCTGCTCGCCACCGCCGCCCGCACGCAGGACATGAAGACCAGCGGGCAGGGCGGCCTGTTCGGCGAAGGCGAGGCCGCGGAACCGGCGATCAAGCTGCCGCTGTCGGCACGCTGGACGATGGCGCAGCGGATGGACCAGGAAAAGGAAGCGTTCGGCTTCTATTTCTCCGCGCATCCGGTCGATCGCCACGCGCATCTCGCCAAGGCGCACGGCGTCCGGCACTTCGCCGCGCTTGCCGACCTGCAGATACCGGACGACGGTACGCGCGCCGGCGCGACGATGGCGGCGTTGGTCGAGGATGCGAAGTGGCGTACCTCGGCGCGCGGCAAGCGCTACATGATGGCGACGCTGTCCGATCCGTCGGGGCAGTTCGTCGCCACCTGCTTCGACGACATGGTCGCCGCCGATCTCGAGGAAGCGGCGCGCAACGGCGGCTGCGGGGTGATCACCGTCGAGCTCGACCGCCGGCCGGGCGAGGATACGCCGCGCGTCACCGTCAAGCGCATCCAGCCGTTCGAGCAACTCGCCAGCCTCGCGCGCTTCAACCTAGTCGCCGACGTGCATAGCGTCGCGGCGATGCGCCAGCTGGCGCAAATGCTCGCCGATCACCGCGGCGCGCGCGGCGAAGTATGGGTCAATGCCGAGCTGCCCGACGGCAGGGCGGCGCGCCTCCTGCTTGGCCGCGACTTCCTGCTCGACGGCGAGCTTGCAGGCCGGATCGAGACCCTGCAGGATGTCGACAATGTCGAGCTCAAGCCCGCGGAGACGAGGCTGGCGCTCGTCGGCTGAGCGGAGAGTGCATGTCGATGCTGGGTGGAATGCAGGATTTCGAGCTGCGCGTGCCGCGGCTGATCGACCATGCGGCACGCGAAGACGGCACGCGCGAGATCGTCAGCCAGTGGGCCGATGGCACGCAGACGCGCACCGACTGGGCCGGCATCGCGCGGGATGCCAGGAAGCTTGCCCAGGCGCTCGAACGGCTGGACATGCACCCCGGCGATCGGATCGCCACGCTCGCGATGAACCATAGCCGGCATCTCGTCGCCTGGTATGGCGCGATCGGCATGGGCGCGGTGATCCACACGATCAACCCGCGGCTGTTCGACGAGCAACTGGTCTATATCGCCAACCATGCCCAAGACCGCGTGCTGCTCTACGACAAGCAGTTCCAGCCGCTGGTCGATCGCCTGAAAAGCCAGTGGACCAGTATTGAACATTATATCGCGTTCGACGATGCCGGCCCGGACGGCTTCGAGGCATTGATCGCGCGCGAAGACGGCGACTATGCCTGGGTGGAAGGGCCGGAACGGGACCCCTGCATGCTGTGCTACACCAGCGGCACGACGGGCAATCCCAAGGGCGTGCTGTACCAGCACCGCTCGACCGTGATCCACGCCATGGCCGAGGTATCGCCCGATATCTTCAACCTGTCGTCGAGCGCCGTGGTGCTGCCGGTCGTGCCGATGTTCCATGCCGCGTCCTGGGGCCTGCCCTTCGCCTGCGCCTTGGCGGGCGCCAAGTTCGTCTTCTCGCAGGTCAACGATCCGGCCGTCTTGTGCCGGCTGATGAACGACGAGAAGGTGACGCATTCGGCCGGCGTGCCGACCGTGTGGCTGGCCATGTTCGGGCATATCGATGCCACGGGGGAAAGCCCCCGTCACCTGCAGCAAGTGACAATCGGCGGCTCGGCGGCACCTCGTGCGATGATCGAGCGGATCATGGCCATGGGCACCGCGGTGAAGCATCTGTGGGGCATGACCGAGACCTCGCCGATCGGCACCGCGGGCGCATTGCCCCCGGCATGGGATGCGATGAGCGCCGACGAGCGGCTCGACCTCGTCTCCAAGCAGGGGCGCATACCCTTCGGCATCGAGCTGCGCGTGCTGGATGACGACGATCGCGAGCAGCCGCGCGATGGCCGCGCCTCCGGCCGGCTGCAGGTGCGCGGGCCATGGGTGGTCAAACGCTATTTCGGTGCCGCCAACGATGCGGTGGACGCCGACAATTGGTTCGACACCGGCGACGTAGCGGTGCTGCACCCGGACGGCACGATGCAGATCACAGATCGCGCCAAGGACGTGATCAAGTCGGGCGGCGAGTGGATCAGCTCGGTCGATCTCGAGAATGCCGCGGTCGGGTGTCCGGGCGTGGCCGAGGCGGCGGCGATCGGCATCCATCACCCAAAGTGGGACGAACGCCCGTTGCTGCTTGTGGTGCGCAAGCCGGACAGCACGGTGACGCCGGGCGAGATCATGGCGCACCTCGGCGGGCACGTCGCCAAATGGTGGCTGCCCGACGAGATACTGTTCGTCGACAGCCTGCCGCACACCGCCACGGGCAAGCTGCTCAAGACCGAGCTTCGCGCGCGCTACAAGGACCACCGGCTGGCCGAGGCCTGACCAGGGTTAGGCACTGCTTGTTAAGCCCTTGCTGCGATAAGCGTATGATGACAAACCGTTCTTCTCCCTGCGCGGGGTGCCGCGACGGTGCTGCGCTCGATTTCGATCTGTCGATGGCGTTCCAGCCGATCGTCGACATGACCACCGGCCGCCCCTGGGCGTACGAGGCGTTGGTACGCGGGCCGGCGGGTGAGTCCGCGGCATCGGTGCTCGGCAAGGTCACCGACGAGAATCGCTATGCCTTCGATCAGCGCTGCCGCGTTGCCGCCATCGAACATGCCGTGGCGGCGGGTATCCTGAAGACCGACGCTTTGTTGTCGATCAATTTCCTGCCCAACGCCGTTTACTCGCCCGCCGCCTGCATCCAGCTGACGCTGCGGACGGCCAAAGCCGTCGGCATGCCGATCGAGCGGCTGATGTTCGAGTTTACCGAAAACGAGCGTATGGCCGATCCGGAGCATGTGCAGGGCATCGTCGACAGCTACCGCGCCATGGGCTTCACCACCGCGGTGGACGATTTCGGTGCCGGCCACGCCGGTCTCAACCTGCTCGCGCGCTTTCGGCCCAATGTCATCAAGCTCGACATGGATTTGTTGCGCGGTATCGACACCAGCATGCCGCGGCAGATGATCGTCGAAGCAGTGGTCGGCTTGGCCGCTCGCTTGGGCGTCCGCGTCGTCGCCGAGGGGATCGAAACGCGCGGTGAGCTCGATGCGGTGCGCTCGATCGGGATCGATCTTGTCCAGGGCTATCTTCTAGCCAAGCCGGCGTTCGAGGCGCTGCCGACGATCGCAGATTGGCAGGATATCGGCACCGCCTGCGCGGCTTGAACGTTCTACTGTACGTCATCCCGAACTTGTTCCGGGGGCCACCGTGCCGCACGGCTCCAGATCAATCATTACGCCCCTCCCAAGCCGCTTGGTGGACCCCGGAACAAGTCCGGGATGACGGCTCGGGTGAGCCAAACGCTCCGATCCCTCGCCCAGCTCGCGCCGCCTAGAACAACTCGCCCTGTGGCCCCGCTGGCGGCCGAAACAGGTCGCTCCGCAACACGATCCGCTCGCGGTTTAGCCCATATTTCCGGCACGCAATCTGGAAGCGCTTGCGCAGCAGGTCCGCCCATGGTCCTTGCCCCTGCATCCGTGTGTGGAAGTTCGGGTCATTATCCCTGCCGCCGCGCAGGTCGCGGATCGTCGCCATCACCTTGGCCGCGCGATCGGGAAAGTGCGTGTCGAGCCAAGCCCGGAACAGCGGCGCGACCTCGTGCGGTAAGCGCACCGGAAGGAAGAATGCCGCCCGCGCCCCGGCCTCCGCCGCCTGTTCCAGAATATGCTCCATCTCGTGGTCGGTGATCGCCGGAATGACTGGCGCGATCGACACATAGGTCGGGATGCCGGCGTCGCTCAGGCGCCGCACGGCCGCCAGCCGCCGCGCTGGGGAGGGCGCGCGGGGTTCGACCGTCATCGACACGCGCGGTTCCAGTGACGTGATCGACACGACGACTGCCGTCAGTTGCTTGGCGGCCATCGATGCCAACAAGTCGATGTCGCGCGTCACCCGGTCCGACTTGGTGGTGATCGTCAGCGGGTGATCCAGTTCAGCCAGCACCTCGATACAGGCGCGGGTGATCTGCCATTCGCTTTCGATCGGCTGATAGGCATCGGTGTTGGTGCCGAACGCGATCGGCCGCGCGACATAGCCCTTTGTCGTCAGTTCGGCGCGCAACAAGGCCGCCGCGTCCGGCTTCGCGAACAACCGGCTCTCGAAATCCAGTCCCGGCGACAGATCGTGGAAGGCATGGGTCGGCCGGGCAAAGCAGTAGATGCAGCCATGCTCGCACCCGCGATAGGGATTGATCGAGCGGTCGAAGCCGATGTCCGGCGATTGATTGCGCGTGATGATCGTCCGCGGCGTCTCCACCGTCACTGTCGTGCGCAGCTTGGGCGCTGCCCCGTCCAGTTCCTCACGCGCATCGAGCCAGTCGCCATCCACTTCCGTTTGCGGCAGGTTGAAGCGCCGGCTCTCGCCGTTCAACGTTGCGCCGCGGACTGCCCGATTGCTGGCCATGAGAGCAGCTTAGCCATACAGCCAGAACATAGCAAGAACATTTGGTGTGTTGCCGGGTAAAGCACGGCTCACACATCGATGCTCCCCGGCGAAGGCCGGGGCCCAGGAGCGGGACATCGCAGGAGCGTGTGCGCTCTGTTACGTCGACCTTTCCGCCTGGGCCCCGGCCTCCGCCGGGGAACAACCCAGATTCAGCGCTCCATCAACCGCGGCATCAGTTCGACGAAATTGCACGGCCGAAACCGGCTATCCAGCTGGTGCACCAGGATCCCGTCCCATCCGTCCTTCACCGCTCCGGTCGAGCCGGGCAGGGCAAAGATGTACGTGCCGCGCGTCACGCAGGCGCAGGCGCGCGACTGGATCGTCGAGGTACCGATCGTCTGGAAGCTGAGCCAGCGGAACAGTTCGCCGAAGCCGGGAATCGCCTTGTCCTGGATCTGCTCGATCGCCTCGGGCGTGACATCGCGCCCGGTCACCCCGGTGCCACCGGTGGTGATGATGCAATCCACTTGATCGTCATCGATCCAGCGATGCAATATGCCGACGATAGCAGGCACATCGTCGGTGACGATGCTGCGATCGGCCAGCACATGCCCGGCGGCGATCAACCGGTCGACCAAGGTCTGCCCCGACCGGTCATCCGCCAGTCGCCGGCTGTCGGAGATGGTCAGTACCGCGATCCTGACCGGCAGGAACGCGGCACTTTCGTCAATTGGCATTGAAGATAATGCTCTTGGGCGCGATCGAGGACAGCCGCACGCCACTCGCACCGGGCATGCCGGGGAAGCGCGGCCACATGCCCTGCGTCAACGCCGCGCGGCTTGGCGACACGGCCTTGCCGCTCTGGCTCTCGTACATCCAATAGTTACGCAGCACCGTGCTGACATAACCACGCGTCTCCCAATAGGGGATCGATTCGATGTACAGCAGCGGATCGCCGCCATCGCGCGACATCGCATTCCACAATTGCACCGGCGCCGGGCCGGCATTGTACGCCGCGATCACCTTGGGCAGCAGCCCGCCGGTCAGCGGCAGGTCGCGCAATTGCTCGAGATAGCTCTGGCCGACTTCCATGTTGACCGAAGGCCGCGATAGCATCGCGCGGTCGTACAACCGGCCATGCTTGCGCGCGATATCGGTCGCGGCGGCAGGCATCACCTGCATCAGGCCATAGGCGCCGGCGGGGCTCACCACATCCGTGCGGAAGCGCGATTCCTGTAGCGTGTGCGCATAGACCAGCGCCTTATCGACCCGCCAGCCACCATCCGGGGTCCAGTTCGGCGCCGGGTAGCGCGCGGCAAGCGATGGCTGCGCGCCGACCGGGCCGTTCTGCGACAGCCATACCGAAGTGCCCGGCAGGTTGAACGTGCCCGCCAGCCGCACAAGCGATGCATATTCGCTCGCCGCGCCGAGCTTGGCTTCCTGGCGCATCACCTCGTCAGCCAGGCCCGTCTCGCCGATCTCGACCAGAGCCGCAGCCACGCGTACGTTCGGCCTGCGTCCGAGTACCTGCCAATCGCCAGCGACATAGCTGTCCGCCTTGGGCAGCGGCTCACGAATGCCGAGCGCCTGGCGCGCGAGCAGGCCGTAGAAGGTCTCTCGATATTGCGCCGCGCCTTTCAGCCGCGCCTCGATCCGGTCGGGCCGGGCGCACGCCATGTCGGCACGCGCCGCCCAGTATAGCCCGGCGGCACGCAGTTCGACGTCACCGGCGCGCGCCGACACGCGCTCGAAGGTCTGGCCGGCAGAGGTGCAATCCTTCTGGCGCCAGGCCGCAAGCGCCGCAACCCAATCGCCCTGGATCGCCCAGTCGCCATAGCCTTGTGCCGCCTTGGCCGCCATCGCCCGGGCGTTCAGATCGTCGCCCTGCAGATAATAGATCCACGCGACCTTCTGCTGCCATTCGGTCTGTGCCTCGGGCGTTAGGCCGGAGGTCGAATCCAGCAGCGCCTGTGCCGACGCGCCGTCGTCGGCCTTGACGAAGGGCTGCATCTTGATCGCCAGCTCGGCCGCCGACATGTCGCTCTTGATGCTCTTGGCCCGCGTACGCACCGATGCGCCGCCCAGCCAGGTAAGCCGCTTCGTTTCGGGCAAGGGCGGCAGGTCGACCGCGCCGCGCGACTTGGCCATTGCCAGGATCTGCGCCGCCTGCGGCAATTCTGGTGCCTCGGCCAGCAGCTTCAGGAGCGGGTCCAGCTCGGCCTTGGGCGATCCCTTGGCCGTCAGCATTTCCGCGCGCGCCACGGCGTGGAGCGGGCCCGGCTTCATCGAATCGAGCTGCAGCTGCGCATCCAGCCAGCGTTGGTCCCGGATGCTGGCGAACACGGTTCGGTATCCGTCGCGCTGCGCCGCATCCAGTTGGTCGGGAATACCGTCCTTGGCGTTAGGCGCGCTGCGCGCTGCCTGCACTTCGCCCGCTGCCATTGGTTCGGCAGCCATTGCCGTGCCGCACGTCGTCGCCGACAGTACCACGGCGGCAAGCATTTTCTTGCTCACGATTCCAGTCCCTCGATCAGCATCTGCAAGTCTTTCCAAGCCTCGGCCTTGGCCGCTGGTTTTTCGAGCAGGAAGCGGGGATGGAAGCTTGCCACCGCCTCGACCTCGATTTCCACCGTGCCAGCTTTAAGGTTAAGAGAATGTAAACTACCGCGCGTTCGCAGGGCATCTGCCCCGAGCAATGCCCGGCTCGGCGCATTGCCCATCAATAACAGCCGCTTGGGGCCGGCAAGCGCCACGTGATGCGACGCGATCTCGGCCAACCGCGCCTCGATCTCCGGCGCGATCCGCCCCGCAGTTGGGCGGGATGTGCAGACCGCGACGAGATAGATGCTGCTGCGGCCGCGCCCGATCGCCGCCAGCATGCGATCGAACAGCTTGCCCGCCGCGCCGCCCATCAGCGTGCCGCTGTCCGCGTCCTCGCGCTCGGGCATATCGATCAGGATCATGATGTCGGCGGCAGGGTCGCCTTGTGCTTCGATCCGCCTGGCGTGCCAGGCCGCTTCCGGAACATCGCCCCCGCTACGCCAGGCGGTGAACTCGGGCAGCGTTGTCGGCAGCACCGCCGGCGCGGCAATCGACGTTACGGATGTCTGGGCTGGTGCTTCCACGGCAGGGGCAGGGCGCGCCAGCCAATTGCGCGGCTCGTCGTCGATCGCGACATCGACACCGGCATCACGCCACCAATCGAGCGCACTCGCAGCCGCTTGATTCCAGTCGTAATTTTGGTCGGCCCCCATATATCCCTTAGGCGGGATGTTGACGTGAAGGTCAACTTGCTGGCACCGCAACTTGGACAGGACGTTGCTGCTGCGCGACGAGCGCGCAGGCCCGCCCACGATGGAGACGAGATGTGAGCGAACGCGAATCCATGCCCTATGACGTCGTGATCGTCGGCGCCGGCCCTGCCGGCTTGTCGGCGGCGATCCGGCTGAAACAGGTGGCGGCCGAAAAGGACGCGGAACTCTCCGTCTGCGTGCTCGAAAAGGGGTCCGAAGTCGGTGCCCATATCCTGTCGGGCGCGGTGATCGATCCGCGTACGCTTGACGAATTGCTGCCCAACTGGCGCGATGATGGCTGTCCGCTGGCGGAAGTGCCGGTGACGGAGAACCTGCATTGGGTGCTGACCCGCAAGGGAAAGTTCAACCTGCCGCATCTGTGGACCCCGCCATTCCTGCACAACAAGGGCACCTATACCGGCAGCCTGGGCAATCTGTGCCGCTGGCTGGCGGGCAAGGCCGAGGAACTCGGCGTCGAAATCTTCCCCGGTTTCGCCGCCGCCGAAATTCTGTTCAACGAGGATGGCTCGGTCAAGGGCGTCGCGACTGGCGACATGGGCGTCGCGCGCGACGGCACGCACAAGGGTGATTACACCCCCGGCCTCGAGCTGCACGCCAAATACACCTTCTTCTCGGAAGGCGTGCGCGGGCACCTGTCGAAGGAGCTGATCCGCCAATTCGATCTGGCCAAGGATAGCGACCCGCAGGTCTACGGCCTTGGCGTCAAGGAATTGTGGGACATCGATCCCGCTCTGCATCAGCCCGGCCGCGTGATCCACACGCAGGGCTGGCCGATCAACGAGGTGGACGGCACCAACGGCGGCGGCTGGATCTACCACCAGGCGAACGGGCAGGTGTCGATCGGCTTCGTCACCTGGCTCAACTACACGAACCCCTATCTCTCGCCCTTCCAGGAGATGCAGCGCTGGAAGACCCATCCCCAGATTGCCGCCGTGCTCAAGGGCGGCAAGCGCGTCAGCTATGGCGCGCGCGCGATCAGCGATGGCGGGCTGCAGTCGATCCCCAAGCTGGTCATGCCCGGCGCTGCGCTGATCGGCGACAGCGCCGGCTTCCTCAACGTGCCGCGGATCAAGGGCACGCACACCGCGATGAAATCCGGCATGATGGCCGCCGAGGCCGCCGTCGACGCGATCCTGTCGCAACGCGAGCATGACGAGCTTTCCGCCTATCCCGCCGCCTTCGAAACCTCATGGGTGAAGAAGGAGCTGTCGATCGTTCGCAACGTCGTGCCGCTGGTCAAGAAGTTCGGCGATTTCCTGGGTTCGGGCCTGTCGGGCATCACGATGTGGCTCGAACATTTAGGTCTCAAGATGCCGTTCACGATGAAGCATCATCCCGATCATGAGAGCCTGTGGCGCAAGGATCTGGTCAAGCCGATCGACTATCCCAAGGCGGACGGCGTGCTGACCTTTGATCGCCTGTCCTCGGTGTTCATCTCGAACACCAATCACGAGGAGGACCAGCCGGTCCACCTGACGCTGAAGGACCCCAACATCCCGGTCGAATACGACCTGCCGATGTACGACGAACCCGCGCAGCGTTACTGCCCGGCGGGCGTGTACGAGATCGTCGGCGAGGAAACGGGCAATCCCAAGTTCGTCATCAACGCGCAGAATTGCGTCCACTGCAAGACGTGCGACATCAAGGACCCGACGCAGAACATCAATTGGGTGGTGCCCGAGGGCGGCGGCGGGCCGAATTATCCGAACATGTGACGCGCCGGGCAAGATGCAGCGCTGCTGCATCGCGCCTCAAGGCGCGTCCGGCCGGCGGCGCCATAAGCGCCGACCGACGACGCGGCTTTGCCGCGGCGCGCTTTATGGAACCGACCGATGATAACTGACCGCGTACTTCCCCTCGTTCGTTACCCCGGAATAGCTCAATGGCCCACCGTGCCGCGTCATCTCCCGGCATTTCGTGTGTGGCGCGGTGGACCCCGGAAGAGGTCCGGGGTGACGCAGGGTGCGGGCTGCGCATGATCACCGAACGCGCGCCCGCCAAGATCAACCTCGCACTTCACGTCCGCCACCGCCGCCCCGACGGCTATCACGAACTCGAGACATTGTTCGCCTTCCTGCGCGATGGCGATGAGATCAGCGCCGAACCCGGCACCGCCAGCTTCCGGATCGACGGTCCGTTCGCCGCAGGGCTCGACGCCGAGGCCGACAACCTCGTCACACGCGCCGCCAGCATCTTCGCCCAACGCTTTGCGATACGGGCAGATTATGTGATCGCGCTGACCAAGAACCTGCCTATTGCGTCCGGCATCGGCGGCGGTTCGGCCGATGCCGCCGCAACGCTCCGCGCACTTGCTACGCTCCACCAAATCCCGCTCGACCATCCGACTTTGTTCGCCTGCGCCGATGCGCTCGGCTCCGATGTCCCTGCCTGCCTGTATGGACGCAGCGCGCTCGGAACGGGCAGGGGTGAACAGCTCCAGCCCCTCGATGGCCTGAGCGACATTGCCGTCCTGCTGGTCAACCCAGGCGTTGCCGTTTCCACCGGCGCCGTCTTTCAGCGATGGGACGGCATTGACCGAGGTCCCATCGGTGCCGGGCCGATCCTTGAACTAGCGCACCGCGGTCGCAACGATCTCGAGCCGCCCGCCCGCTTGCTGGCTCCGGTGATCGACGAGGTAATCCGTGTGCTGGAGGCGACTGAGCCGATGTTGGCGCGCATGTCCGGCTCAGGGGCAACATGCTTCGCACTATACGCAAGCGAAGCCGATCGTGCCGCCGCCGCGAGCGCCATCCGTGCCGACAGAACGGATTGGTGGTGTCTCGAATCGACACTCGTGTGACACTTTTCCGCCCCGGATCGGGACGAGGCATCTCGCTCATTGTGGCGCAAGCACGCTAAACAGCAATTGGCCCCTTTATTGCTACAGCCGGAGGGACGGATCCGGCGCATGGCGCTGCGTCCGCTGATGATCCCCGCGCAGGCGGGCATCATCGAACCTGAAGGGCGGCGATCGGTGACCGCCGCCCTTTTCAGAACGCCTGTTCGACGCGCACGCGCAACCCACTTGCGTCAAACCGGTGTCTCGCGACATAGGCATGCGCATGACACGCTCCTTCGACAAATCCACGCTCCCCAGCCGCCACGTCTCGGTCGGGCCGGAACGCGCCCCCCACCGCAGTTACTATTACGCCATGGGGCTCAGCGAAGAGGAGATCGCTCGCCCGTTCGTGGCGCTCGCTTCCGCCGGCAATAACAGCGCGCCGTGCAACACCACGCTCGACGCGCAAGCCGATGCCGCGCAAGCCGGAGTCAACGCTGCTGGTGGCATGCCGCGCCGCTTCAACACCATCACCGTTACCGATGGCATCGCCATGGGTCATCAGGGAATGAAGAGTTCACTCGTCAGCCGTGAGGTGATTGCCGACTCGGTTGAGCTCAGCGTGCGGGGCCATTGCTACGATGCGTTGGTCGGCTTTGCCGGTTGTGACAAATCGCTCCCTGGCATGATGATGGCCATGCTGCGCCTCAACGTGCCGAGTATCTTCGTCTATGGCGGCTCGATCCTGCCCGGCCGCTATCAGGAGAAGGACGTCACCGTCGTCGACGTTTTCGAGGCGGTCGGCCAGTACGCCGCGGGCAATTGCCCGATCACCGACCTGCACGAACTGGAAAAAGTCGCCTGTCCCGGGCACGGCGCGTGCGGCGGGCAATTCACCGCCAATACCATGGCCTGCGTCGGGGAGGCGATTGGATTGTCCTTGCCGAACAGCAACATGGTGCCGGCGCCTTACAGCACGCGGGAACAGATCGCGATCGCCGCCGGCGCGCAGGTGATGGAACTCATCCACCTCAACCTGCGTCCGCGCGACATCTGCACCCGTGAAGCCTTCATCAACGCCGCCCGCGTCGTGGCCGCCACCGGCGGTTCGACCAACGGCGCGCTGCACCTGCCCGCCATGGCGCACGAGGCGGGTATCGACTTCGACCTGTTCGATGTCGCCGAAGCCTTCAAATCAACGCCTTACATCGCCGACCTCAAGCCGGGCGGCAAGTACGTCGCCAAGGACATGTACGAAGCCGGTGGCGTCTACATGTTGATGAAGACCATGCTGAGCGGCGGGTTCCTCGATGGCAATTGCCTGACGGTGACCGGCAAGACGCTCGGCGAGAACATCGATCAGGTCACCTGGAATCCCGACCAGAAGGTTATCTACGACATCAACACGCCGATCACTCCCACTGGCGGCGTGGTGGGCTTGCGCGGCTCGCTCGCGCCTGATGGGGCGATCGTGAAGGTCGCCGGCATGCACCGCTTGGTGTTCGAAGGTCCGGCCCGCGTGTTCGATTGCGAGGAGGACACGTTCGCTGCGGTCGAGGCGCGCGAGATCAACGACGGCGAAGTGATCGTCATCCGCTACGAGGGCCCCAAGGGCGGACCGGGCATGCGCGAGATGCTCTCCACCACTGCCGCGCTCTACGGGCTGGGCTTGGGCGAGAAGGTCGCACTAGTCACCGATGGTCGCTTTTCCGGCGGTACACGTGGTTTCTGTATCGGCCATGTCGGCCCCGAAGCGGCCGATGGCGGCCCGATCGCCTTGGTCGAGGATGGCGATCTGATCCGCATCGATGCCGAACAGGGTACGATCGACCTTCTGGTTGCCGCGGACGTGCTGGCAACGCGCCGCGCCGCCTGGGTGCCCCGCAGCAACGATTATCAATCCGGCGCATTGTGGCGCTATGCCCGCAACGTCGGCCCGGCCTATAAGGGCGCGGTCACGCACCCAGGAGCCGCCGCCGAAACCCATGTCTATGCGGATATCTAGCGCGGTACTGCTGCCGCTCGCGCTCGCTGCCTGTGGCGAGCAGAAGACCGATCACGCCACCCTGGCCAAATACGAAGCTCAGGCCAATGCGCAAAACGCGGACGATGGCCGCATCCTGTGCGCCCAAGGGCAGGGTGGCTTCGCCCGCAGCTGCACGGTCGATCGCGAGCAAGGCGATGCCGGGCTGATCCTCACCGTGCGCCATCCCGACGGCGCCTTCCACCGCCTGATGGTCACCAAGGATGGTCGCGGCGTGATCGCGGCCGATGGTGCAGAGAGCGCCAAGGTCAGCGTGCTCGCCAATAATGAGATCGAGGTCGCGCTCGGCACCAGCCGCTATCGCCTGCCCGCCACGGTAAAGCCCGCCAAGCCAGCCTCATGACGCCACTTGCCGGCCCGATCCTGACCGCGGCCGAAATGCGCGCGGCGGAGGATGCGGTGATCGCCGCCGGCACAACGGTGGAAAGCCTGATGGACCGCGCCGGACAGCATATCGCCGCCGCCGTCCGGCGGCTTGCCGGCTCCAACCCGATCCTGATCCTGTGCGGACCCGGCAACAATGGTGGCGACGGCTATGTCGCCGCCAGGCTGCTGCACAAGGCCGGTCTGAAGGTCCGGGTCGCAGCACTCGGCGATCCCAAGACCGACCCTGCCCGGGCGGCCAAAGCAAGGTGGCCGGGCCCGGTCGAACCCTTCGCCACGGCACAACCCGCCCCGATCCTGATCGACGCCCTGTTCGGCACCGGCCTGACACGCGGTTTGGACGCCCCCACGACCAGCTCCCCGGCGAAGGCCGGGGCCCAGTCGGAACGCACCATCGAAGGCGCGACCCCGATCGCCCCAAAACTGCTCGAACTTGCGCAATCCGCAAATCTCAGGATCGCCATCGATCTACCCAGTGGCGTCACCACCGACGACGGACGCGTCATCAGCCCCATCCCCAACTATGACGTCACGCTCGCACTAGGCGCCGCGAAACCCAGCCACCTTCTCCAGCCCGCCGCAAGCCATTGCGGCACGGTCCGCATCCTCGACATCGGCGTCCCGATCACCTCGCGCGCCCACGTCCTCGCAAAGCCCATCCTCTCGGCGCCAGGCCCGGACGCCCACAAATACACCCGCGGCATGGTCGCGATCGTCGCCGGCACCATGCCCGGCGCCGCCCGGCTCGCCAGCATCGCCGCGATGCGTGCCGGTGCCGGCTACGTCCTGCTGCTCGCCGACGACCAAGGCGGCCCCGACGCGCTGGTCCACAAACCCTTCTCGGCCGAGGCGATTGCCGAACGGCGCATCGACGCGCTGCTGATCGGCCCTGGCCTGGGACGGAATGCAGACGCTGAGGACAAGCTCGACGCAACCCTCGCGACCGATCGCCCGCTCGTCATCGATGGCGACGCGCTCCATCTGCTCAAAGGAGCGCGCCTCTCGCAACTCGCCACGCGCAATGCACCCGCGATCCTCACCCCCCATGCCGGCGAGTTCGACGCCTTGTTCGGCACCGACGCCGCCAGCAAGGTCGAGCGCGCCCGCGCCGCTGCCATGCAGTCAGGCGCGACGATCGTCTTCAAAGGCGCCGACACCGTCATCGCCAGCCCAGATGGCGACGTTCGCGTCGCAACGGGCGCCAGTCCCTGGCTCTCCACCGCCGGCACCGGCGACGTTCTCGCCGGTACGATCGCCGCGATGCTCGCCGCTGGTCTGAGCCCGCTCGAAGCCGCCGCTGCCGGCGTCTGGCTCCATGCCGAGGCCGCCCGCCGCTGTGGCCCGGCCTTCATCGCCGACGACCTTGCCCAAGCGCTGAGTGCCGCTAGAGCCTCCCAATGACCGACCGCATGACTGATACCATCATCCGCGTCGCCGCGCGCGGCGAGGGGCTCACCGCCGACGGCCGCAGCGCAGCCCTCGCTGCCCCCGGCGACACGCTCACTTCCAGCGGTGAGATCGTCCCGGGCCCGCACCATCAGGTCCCGCCATGCCGCCACTTCCCCACCTGCGGCGGCTGTCAGCTTCAGCATCTCGATGACGAAAGCTATGCCCAGTTCATCACCGATCGCATCCACGGCGCGCTTGCCGCGCACAGCTTCACCACCGAGATCCGCCCGCCCAAGCTATCGCCGCCCAAGACCCGCCGCCGCGCCGCGCTGCAAGCCGAACTCAAGAACGGCAAGGTGCAGATCGGCTTCAGCGAGAATGCCAGCCACACGCTGGTCGATATCCACGAATGCTGGGTGCTGACCCCCGAACTGTTCGCGGTCATCGCGCCGCTGCGCACCCTGCTCGCCAGGTTCCTGCGCAAGAACCGTCGTGCCCGGCTGCACCTGACCCAGGCCGATCAAGGCATCGACCTGCTGATCGACGGCATCGAAGCCGAAGGCCTGGATGCCGCCGAAGCGATCAGTGCCTTTGCGCTTGCCAACAACGTCGCGCGCTTCGCCATCGATGGCGGCGTCGGCCCCGAGGTGCGCTGGGAACCCGAGCCGGTGACGATCACGCTGAGCGGCGTCGCCGTGCCGCTCCCCGTCGCCGCGTTTCTCCAGGCGACAAGGGACGGGGAGGCCGCGCTGATCGACGCAGTCCGCACCGCCACCAGCGGCGCGGCGACGATCGCCGATCTGTTCGCCGGCCTCGGCACCTTTACCTTCGCGTTACCCGGCAAGGTCTATGCCGGCGAGGCGGCACGTGACGCGATCCTGTCGCTGAAGGGCGCCGCCGCTCAGGCCCGCCGCGCTGTCTTCGCCGATCATCGCGACCTTTATCGGCGTCCGCTCACCACCGCAGAGCTCGACCGCTTCGGCGCCATCGTGCTCGATCCGCCCAGGGCCGGTGCGCGCGAGCAGGCGCTGCTGCTGGCAACGTCCAAGGTGCCGACAATCGCCTATGTCTCTTGCAATCCCAGCAGCTTCGCGCGTGATGCGGAGATATTGTGCCAAGGCGGCTATAAGCTCGACTGGATCCAGCCGGTCGGCCAGTTCCGCTGGTCCACGCACGTCGAACTGGCCGCAAAGTTCAGCCGTTAAGGCGGATAATCCGCACCGATAAAGAACAACCCGTCAGGCGGCGCATTCAGGCCCAGGCGTGTGCGATCCCGCGCCGCCAGCGCATCCGCCATGTCATCTGCCGACCATTTTCCCTGGCCGACCAACCCCAGGCACCCGACCATCGACCGCACCTGATGATGCAGGAACGACCGCGCCGAAGCGAACACGCTGATACGGTCGCCACGCGCCACCACATCCAGGCGATCCAGCGTCCGGAGCGCGCTATCCGCCTGACAATGCGCCGAACGAAATGTCGTGAAGTCATGCCGCCCGAGCAACCGCGCCGCCGCCGCCGCCATTGCCTCGGTGTCCAGCGCCACCGGTACCCGCCACGCCAACCCGCGCTCCCAGGTCAACGGCGCCCGGCGCGTGGCGATGCGATACTCGTAATGCCGGCCGAGGCACGAGAAGCGCGCATGCCAATCCTCGGCCACTTCCTCGCACGCCAGGATCGCGACCGGCGCCGGCGCCAGCTTGGCGTTGATCGCCGCGGCCAGCCGAAACTCCGTCAGCGGCTTGGCGACATCGACATGCGCGCGCATCGCCGTCGCATGCACCCCGGCGTCGGTGCGCCCCGCGGCATGCACCGCCACCGTCTCGCCCGTCACCGCCAGCACCGCCGCCTCGATCGCCGCCTGCAGGCTGGGGCTATGCGTCTGCCGCTGCCAACCGGCGAACGGCCGTCCGTCATACTCGATCGTCAGCGCAAAGCGCGTCAAAGCTGCGTCCCCGCCGGGATCGGAAAACCACGCAGCAATTCGCCCGCATTCATCACGCCGCGCCCGGCGCGCTGCAGCAGGGTAGGGCGGATCGAGCCTTCGGAGCATTGGACGGTCAATGCGTCGTCCATCACGACACCGTCACCCCGACCAACGCCACGGGCAGAAGCGGGCGACACCTCGGCCGCCAATACCCGCACCCGCTCACCGCCAACCTCGAACCAGGCTCCCGGCGGATTGAACCCGCGCACCTGCCGCTCGACCTCCACCGCACTCTTCGCGAAATCCAGCCGGGTCTCCGCCTTGTCGATCTTGGGCGCATAAGTGATGCCCTGCGCAGGCTGGGCGACCGCCGGATATGCGTCGATGTCGCTCAGCACCTCCACCATCAACCGCGCGCCCATCAGGCTCAGTTCGTCGGTCAGATCGCCGGCCGTCTTGGCGCCGACGGCCGTCCGACCCTCCAGCCGCACCGGCCCGGTATCCAGCCCCGCCTCCATCTGCATGATCCCGACCCCGGTCTCGGCATCGCCCGCCAGGATCGCGCGCTGGATCGGCGCCGCCCCACGCCACCGCGGCAGCAACGAGCCATGCACGTTGAGACACCCCAACCGAGGCGCCGCCAGCACGGCACGTGGCAGGATCAGCCCATAAGCGGCGACCACCGCCACGTCCGCCTCGAACCCGGCAAACTCCTCTTGGGCGGCCGCATCCTTCAGCGATACCGGCGTCCGTACCGCAATGCCCAAGGCCTCGGCACGTGCTTGCACGGGGGAGGGCGTCACTGCCTTGCCGCGCCCGCTACGCCGCGCCGGCTGGCTGTACACCGCAGCCACATCATGCCTGGCATCGACCAAGGCCTGCAGCACCGGCACCGAAAATGCGGGCGTTCCCATGAAGACAATACGCATGGCGCATGCTCTGGCCGCTTGGCATTCCCCCGCGCAACCCCCTATCTGTTCCACCATGGCCTCCCCACAGATCGAAGCGTTGACGCAAGCCTTGGCGCGGCTTCCCGGCCTTGGCCCCAGATCGGCTCGCCGCGCGGTCCTGCACCTCCTCAAGAAACGCGAAACCGCACTCGGGCCCTTGCTCGATGCTCTCAACGCTGTCGATGAAACACTCGCAACCTGCGGGAATTGCGGGAATATCGATACCACCAACCCGTGCGCGATCTGCGCCGATCCCCGCCGCGACGCGCGTGCGCTGTGCGTGGTGGAAGAAGTCGCCGATCTCTGGGCGCTCGATCGCTCGCGCCTGTTCCCGGGGCGCTTCCACGTGCTGGGCGGCCGCCTGTCCGCGCTCGAAGGCGTCCGGCCTGAGGATCTGACGATCGATTCGCTGGTTCGCCGCATCGAGGCCGGTGGCATCGACGAAGTCGTGCTCGCGATGAACGCCACGCTCGAAGGCCAGACCACCGCGCATTATATTGCCGACCGCATCGACCGCTTTCCGATCCGCGTTACCCAACTGGCGCACGGCCTGCCGGTCGGCGGCGAACTCGACTATCTCGACGAAGGCACGCTCGCCCAGGCGCTGCGCGCACGGCGTCCGGTGGCTTGACGCCGACCGCCCACTTTCCTAGCCGAAGCGCATGGCAATCCTAGACATACTCGAAGTACCACATCCCGGTCTGCGTGCCGTGGCGGAGCCCGTCGAAGCGGTGAACGACGCCGTGCGCGCGATCGTCGCCGACATGTTCGACACGATGTACGACGCCCGCGGCATCGGCCTGGCCGCAACGCAGGTCGCGATCGACCAGCGCATCGTCGTGATCGACCTGCAAGAACCGGAATCGGACGAGGAAGACGCGAAGCCCGTCCGCCGCCCGCACGTGTTCATCAATCCCGAACTCGTCTCGGTCAGCGACGAAATGTCGAGCTACAACGAAGGCTGCCTCTCGATCCCCGAGCAATATGCCGACGTTGAGCGCCCGGCGCGCTGTCGCCTGGCCTGGCTCGACGATCAGGGCGCTCGCCAAGAAGAGGATTTCGACGGCCTGATGGCCACCGCGATCCAGCACGAGATCGATCACCTCAATGGCATCTTGTTCATCGATCACATCAGCCGGCTCAAGCGCGACATGGTGATGAAAAAGCTGACGAAGATGCGCAAGGCGGGGTGACCCTGACCCCCGCTGGCATGGCGGCATGACGGCATGGCGGTGCAAAAGCGGGCCGCTTCTCCCGGTGCGCTCCATTTCACGCTGTCCTACATGGCGTGTTCAATCTATGTTCTAGCCATGCATGGTCTTGTCTCGCTCGCTGTCGCTGATGAACTCTTGCGGGATAGTTGCTTGCCGCCGGTCGATCAGGTCGTCGCGCCTCAATATTCTCAACGTTCGCGCCGATGCCCGGGCTCCACGCTTCCATCACGCCGGCGTGACGAGCTTCTCAACATTCGCCTAGCCACCGGAGTGACGATGCTGCCAAATGCCGTTCGCGGTTCAATATCCTCAACATTCGCGAGTGTCCGCTGATGGAAATCCTCTTCGCCGTGCTGATCGCCATCCTCGTCGGGCTGGCGCTCGGCTGGCTGCTCGGCAGCCGCACGGCCGCGCAAGCCCGCGCCGAGCGGGATGCGCGGACCGAGGAATTCAAGCGCGCCATCGGCGAGTTGGCCGCGGCGGAGGAGCGCGGCAAGGCCGCGGCCTATCTGCGCGACCAGCTAGACCTAATCCGCGAGGAGCGCGACGTTGCCCGGATGGAGAACGCCACCCTTAAGGCGCATTCCAGCGCCTTCGAGGCGCGGCTCGAAGAATTTAAGAATTCGCGTGAAGCAATGACCGGCCACTTCAATGAGGTTGCTGGAAAACTGCTGAGCGAGGCACAGAAGGCGTTTCTCGCTAGAGCCGACGAGCGCTTCAAGCAGTCCGAAGAAACGGCGGGGCAGAACCTCAAGTCCATGCTTCAGCCAGTCAGCGATCGCCTGCTCAAATATGAGGAAGCGGTCGGCAAGGTCGAGAACGAGCGCAAGGGCGCGTTCAGCGAGCTCAAGGGCCAGATCGAACAGATGCGCATCGGCCAGGAGAAGGTCTCCACCGAGGCGGCCAAACTGGTCAACTCGCTGCGCAACGCTCCAAAGTCACGCGGCCGCTGGGGCGAGCAGCAACTGAAGAACGTGCTCGAAAGCTGTGGCCTGTCCGAACATGCCGATTTCCAGACCGAGGTCAGCGTCGCCGGCGAGGATGGCGGCCGGCTGCGTCCCGACGTCATCATCAACATCCCCGGCGGCCAGTCGCTCGTTATCGACGCCAAGGTGTCGCTCAACGCCTATCAGGACGCGTTCGGTGCCGCCGACGATGCCGAGAAGCTGATCGCGCTCGGCGCGCACGCCGCGGCAATGCGCGCGCACGTCAACGGCCTCGGCAACAAGGCTTATTGGAGCCAGTTCGCCGATGCGCCTGATTACGTCATCATGTTCGTGCCGGGCGAGCATTTCCTGTCCGCCGCGCTCGAACATGATCCGACCTTGTGGGATTTCGCGTTCGACAAGCGGGTGCTGCTGGCGACACCGACGAACCTGATCGCCATCGCCCGCACTGTCGCCGCCGTATGGCGGCAGGAGAAGCTCGCCAAGGAAGCGCGCCAGATCGGCGAACTCGGCAAGGAGATGCACGATCGCCTCGCCAAGGTGGCAGACGACCTGCGCAAGGTCGGTTCGGGGCTGAACAGCGCGGTGAGCAACTTCAACGCCTTCAGCAATTCATTTAACGGCCGCCTGATGGTCACCGGCCGCAAGTTCAAGGCGCTCAACGTCGAAACCGGCGCTCGCGAACTGGAAGACGTGCCGGCGATCGAGACACTCGCCCGGCAGGGCACCGCGCCGGCGCTGCTGGAGGAATCGAGAGAACGGGCCGAGTGACGGCGCGTTAACCCTGGAAATGCGCCTCGGCATCCCGGCTGGCATGAAGCACGTTGATCACCTCGATGGCATCGGCGGTGTAGCGAAAGTAGATCACATAGCCATTCGAGGGGGTGGTGCGAATGTCCGCCAGCAGGTCCGATCGCTTTGTACCAAGCAGGCCTGGCAACGCGGCAAGGCGCTCGCAGTGATCTGTGATGCGATCGACCAAAGCTATAGCCACATCGATACTGCTGGACTGCTCGGCAATATAGTGCGCGATATCATCATAGTGCGCGATATCATCAAGGTTTTCAAAAGCAGATGCGACGAAGCGCAGCCGCCTGGTCACGAAGCCTTGGCCGTCCGACGCTCTGCCAAACTAGACGCAATTCGATTGCGGACTTCCTCGCTGGTGTATGACCCACCGCGCGCCATTGAAGCCGCCAACGTATCCCGCAACGCCTGCAACTTGGCTTCGC
Organism: Sphingomonas endolithica; assembly: GCF_025231525.1. NCBI lineage: Bacteria > Pseudomonadati > Pseudomonadota > Alphaproteobacteria > Sphingomonadales > Sphingomonadaceae > Sphingomonas > Sphingomonas endolithica. The sequence goes on along the minus strand of NZ_CP103057.1, from coordinate 682,096 downwards.
GTTCCTCAACGAGCCGAAGCCCCTCGTTCACCACATCGCTAGCCGACTCGAACTTTCCGTCCCTGACGGCATCCTGCACGAAGCCTTCCCAGCGCGCGTCGATCGCAACGTCCATCTGCGTTCTCCTCGGCCTAATCATACCGGATGCACGAACACTGCCACGGGCAAGCTCAACCGCGCCGTTGCGCCAGCACCTCATACGCCATCACCGCCGTGGCGACGGCCGCGTTCAGGCTGTCCGCCTTGCCCAGCATCGGCAGCTTGACCAGCAGGTCGCATTCGGCAGCCATTTCGGGCGGCATGCCCTGCGCCTCGTTGCCGGTCAGCAGGAAGGTCGGGCTGTCATACCGCGCAGCGCGATAGTCATTCTCGGTATCGAGGCTCAGCCCCACCAGCTGGCCGGGGCCGCTGCGCAACCACGGCAGGAACGCGTCCCATTCCGTCTGCACCACCGGCACGGTGAACAAGGCACCCATGCTCGCCCGCACCGCTTCGATCGAGAAGGGGTCGACGCATTCGCCGATCAGGATTAACCCGCCGGCGCCGACCGCGTCGCCGGTGCGCAGGATCGTGCCGAGATTGCCAGGGTCGCGCAGCCGCTCTGCCACCAGCCAGATATCGGCCGTGGTCCGATCGAGCACCGCCAGCGCCGAGTCGAACGCGGCAAACACGCCGACCACCGCTTGCGGGTTATCCTTGCCCGACAGCTTGGTCAGGATATCCGGCACCGTCTCGATCGCCTGGCCGCCGCTATCCTCGACATCGAAGATCAGCGTGCGCACCAAGGGATGCTGGGCGCCCTCACGCGAGTAGAACAGGAACTCCGGGATACGCCCGTTTTCCCGCGCTTCCGTCAGGATGCGCAGTCCCTCGGCCAGGAACAGCCCCTCGGCACGGCGATGCCGCTTCTCGCGCAGCATCCGCATGCGCTTGATCAACGGGTTGGAAAAGGCGGTGATCTCACGTGGCACGGGGTCAATCCTCCCCGAACTTGGCCTCGACCAACGCGCACAGCGCCTGCACGGCGGCCTCGTCGCCTTCGCCGTCGGCCGAGATGATGATGGAATCGCCCATCGCCGCACCCAGCATCATCAGCCCCATGATCGAGGTACCGGTCACCGATCCGGCGCCCTCCTTTTCGACGCTCACGTCGATCGGCTGGCTGGAGGCGAGGGTCACGAACTTGGCGCTGGCACGGGCATGCAGCCCACGCTTGTTGGTAATGAGCACGGTACGCTGCACGGCCATCAGGCGGCGGCCTCGCCCAGAACTTCGGACGCGACGGTGATGTACTTGCGTCCCGCCTCCCGCGCCGCGGCGACGGCATCGACGACCTTCATCTTGGACCGAGCCGAGCCGAGCCGGATGAGCATCGGCAGGTTGATCCCGGCGATCACCTCGAAACGACCCTTCTCCATCAATGAGATTGCGAGGTTCGACGGCGTCCCACCGAACAAATCGGTAAGCAGGATCACGCCACTGCCATCGTCCACGTCGGCGACGGCGTTGGCGATGTCGGCACGTCGCGCTTCCATGTCGTCATCGGGCCCGATCGCGATCGTCGCAATGGCGTCTTGTTTGCCGACGACGTGCTCCATCGCGGTCACGAACTCCTCCGCAAGGCGCCCATGCGTCACCAGAACCAGGCCGATCATTCCAACTTCGTTCCACTACCAGGCGTGCCCAGCGCCGCACCTTCCAGGCTGTCCTGAGGTGCCGCCGTCAAATCGCGATGGGTGACCGTGGGCGAAAATGCTGCGCCGCGCAACCGTGCCGCGACCCGCTCCACGACGTGCACCGATCGATGTCTCCCCCCGGTACACCCAAATGCGACGTTGATGTACGACTTTCCCTCCGCCCTGTAGCGCGGGAGCAACAGCAACAGCAGCGATTCGATCTGCGCCAGTGCCGGTTCATAGGCCGGATCGCCCGCAACATAAGCAGCGACATCCTCGTCCAGCCCAGTTCCGGGTCGCAGAGCCGCCACCCAATGCGGATTGCGCAGGAAACGCATGTCGAACACCAGATCGGCATTCCGTGGCAGCCCTCGCGAAAAACCGAACGACATGATCGACAAGGTCGGCTCGCCACGGTGATCGCCGGCGAACGTCGCACGCACCTGCTGGGCAAGCTCGTAGGCGGTGAGGTTGGTCGTATCGATCAGCCGGTTGGCCCACCGCCGCAGCGGCGTCAGCAATTCCCGTTCCCGCGCGATTCCGTCGCTTGCCGGACGATCGGGCGCCAGCGGGTGCCGCCGCCGCGTCTCGGAATATCGCCGTTCCAGCTCCACGCCGGCGCAATCCAGGAACAAAGTGCCGACATCGTGGCCATGGTCTTCACGCAACATCTGGATGCGGTTGACGATGCGCTCGGGATCGAAATCGCGCGTCCGTGCGCCGATGCCGATCGCGAGCGGCTGCTGATTGCCCTCGGCGCTTTCGGGCAGCGGCGTGGCCAGCAAACGGTCCAGCAGGAGCAGCGGCAGATTGTCGACCACCTCCCAGCCGAGATCTTCCAGCGTCCGCAACACGGTAGATTTGCCTGCACCGGACATGCCGGTGACGAGCAGGATATCCTTGCGCCCTACCATCATCCAAGCTCCCGATTTAGTGCAAGCTCGACCTTGATCGGCGCCGATGGTTCGCCGGGGATCAAGGCGATTTCCGGGATCACAATGCCGGCAATGACGCGCATTTCGTCGGTCGGTAGTCGTTCGACGACATCTTCCAACCGCACCAGCAAGGCGACCGGGACCGCGTCGACATACGGCATCGGCATGATCCCCAACCCGCGCACCTCGATCTTGCCCGATATGGTAGACGGCGCATGCGCGATTAGCGCCGTGCCGTGCGCGGTGAGGATCGTGTAATCGTCGCTGACCAACACCGCGCCACGATCGATCAGGCGCAAGGCGAGGTCGGATTTGCCCGAGCCGGACGGCCCCTCGAGCAACACGGCATGACCATCGATCGCGACGGTGGAGACATGCAGCGTCTCACTAGGCCCTTCGGTCCTGTTCATCGCTGACTTGCCAAGGGTAAGGTCACTGCAAAGCGCGCACCGCTCAACCCATCCTCCCGCCCCGTGACGGCAATGCCACCCTGATGTCCCTCGACAATGGTGCGGGCGATGGCAAGGCCAAGACCGGAATGCTTCCCGAACGCTTCGCCCTCGGGGCGCAGCGAGTGAAAGCGGCTGAACACTTGCTCGCGCGCTTCCTCAGGCACGCCTGGTCCTTCGTCGTCCACATACACCGTCACATCCAGCTCATCAGCTTCTGCGGTGATCTTGATGAGCCCAAGATCAGGGGAAAAGGAGATTGCATTCTCCACCAGATTCTCGAACACGCGTTCCAGCCGCGCGCCATCACCCATGACACGCAACGGCGTGGCCCATGGCTTGTCGAAGCGCAATCGCACGCCGCGTTCGAGCCCGCGTTGCTCGCGCTGTGCGACCAGCCCGACAATCACAGCGGCAACATCGACCGGCTCGAACCTTGCGCGGCTGAGCTGCGCGTCCAACCGCGAAGCCTCCGAAATGTCCGTGATCAGGCGGTCGAGCCGATGCACGTCATCGCGCACGATGGCGAGCAGGCGTTCCTGCAAGTCCGCGTCCCGTACCATCGACAGGCTGTCGATCGCCGAGCGCATCGAGGCGAGGGGGTTCTTCATCTCGTGTGTGACATCTGCGGCAAAGGCCTCGGTCGCGTCGATCCTAGCGCGCAGCGCAAGGCTCATGTCGGACAAGGCGCGCGCCAGCATGCCCACTTCGTCCCGACGCGATGGTAGGCGCGGCACGACCACCTCGCGTGCACGTCCTAAGCGCACCCGCACCGCCGCTCGCGCCAACCGCCGCAAGGGCCGAACGATCGTCCGAGCGAGGAATAGCGAGAGCAGGATCGAAACCAAAGCCACGATCAACAGCACGACGCTCAAGCGGAATCGCTCGACGCGGACCGTTTGCGTGATGTCCGTCGCGTTGCTAGTCATCATCACCACGCCATGACCCGGCACCGCGGCTGCGGCCGTGATCACCGGTGTCCGGTCAGGCGCGCGCCAAACCGTGGCATGGGCCGGTCCTCCCGGGCGAGCGGCACGAACGTCCGGCCAGTCCTGCCCATCGCCACGCTCTCGGTACAGCGGCGCACGAGCGGCACCCACCACGGTATCGATCACCGCGTCCAGGAAGCGCGCCGATCGCTGTCCCCAATCCTGCTTGTCGGGATCCTGCAACACGACGTTGCGCAACCCGAGCGTTCGCGTGTCAGCCGTCAACCGACCTTCGGGGTCGAACAACCGCAAGCGAGCGCCTGTATCTCTTGCCAGTCGCAGCATGAGCGCATCGCTCCGTTCCGGAGCGACCGAGAGCAATGCCTCGGCAATCAGCCGAGCTTCGCTGGTCGACTGGACGATACGGCTGTCGAGAATGCGGCTGCGGTAGGAATCGAGATAGAAGAAACCGCCGGCCAGCAAGGCCAGCGCGAAGATGTTGACGGCCAGGATGCGTGGCGTGAGCGATACGCGCCCGGACCATCGTAGGCTGAGCTCGTCATCGTCGCGTCGGTCGATCATTCTTCCGAGAACCGATATCCCGCGCCGTACAGCGTCTCGATCGCATCAAACTGCGGATCGACCTGACGGAATTTCCGTCGCACCCGCTTGATGTGGCTGTCGATCGTGCGATCGTCGACATAGATGTCGTCCTGGTAGGCCGCATCCATCAACTGGTTGCGCGTCTTCACGATCCCCGGCCGCTGCGCAAGCGTCTCAAGGATCAGGAACTCGGTGACCGTCAAGGTCACTGCCAGGCCTGCCCATGTCACCCGGTGTCGCGCGGTATCCATCACCAGCCGGCCGCGCGCCAGCTCCCCGGCCGCCGCCAGCGGGGCACCTGCCTGATCGCCTTGCGATAATTCAGTACGGCGCAGGATCGCGCGGATGCGGGCGATCAACAAGCGCTGGCTGAACGGCTTTGCGATATAATCGTCCGCGCCCATGGCGAGGCCCAGCGCCTCGTCCATCTCGTCATCCTTGGACGTCAGGAAGATCACGGGCGTCAGCTGCTTTTCTCGCAACCGGCGGAGCAGCTCGAGCCCATCCATGCGCGGCATCTTGATGTCGAACACGCACAGATCTGGCGGATTGTCGGCCAATGCTTTCAGCGCCGTTTCGCCGTCGGAATATACCCGCGTGAGGAAGCCCTCGGCCTGCAAGGCGATCGAAACCGAGGTCAGGATGTTCCGATCGTCATCGACGAGCGCGATTGTTGCCGTCATCGGCGGTCAGCCCTTCCTCGCATCGGCGCGCACATTGCTTAGGTGATCGGTAGTGCAAAGCTGCATGCGGCTCAACCGAGGCGGCACAGCAATTGTCCCGTCTGGACAATTGAGGCGCAGCGTGGATAAGCGCGGTCACACAACGATAATGAGCCGAGCAGAACACCAGAATGGGTTCCTTGGCCTTCTAGGAGAGTGACAGACGTGAGCGATCGCATTCCGGACTCCGGCCTTGAAGCGCAGGGCATCGAAACGCGTGCAAACCTGCACTGGAACCTCGTCACCGCTCGCTTGATCGAGACCGCAGTGGCCAAAGGCGAGGGCAAATTGTCCGCCGATGGCCCGCTTGTCGTGGAAACCGGCGCCCATACCGGACGCTCGGCGCAGGACAAGTTCATCGTGCGCGATGCCGAGACGGAAGCGGTCGTATGGTGGGGCAAGAGTAACAAGGGCATGAGCCCGCACGAGTTCGCCGCCTTGAAAGCCGATTTCATGGCGGCGCTGAAGGACAAGGAAGACCTGTACATCCAGGACCTGTTCGGCGGCTCGCAGCCGGAAAACCGCGTCCGCGTCCGGGTCGTGACCGAACTCGCCTGGCACAATTTGTTCATCCGCACCATGCTGGTGCGGCCGCGCGAGTCCGAAATGCGCGGGTTCGAAGCAGACTATACGATCATCGACCTACCGAGCTTCCGAGCCAACCCGGCCAAGCATGGCTGCCGCAGCGAGGCCGTCATTGCGGTTAACTTTACCGAGAAGCTGATCCTGATCGGCGGCACGCGCTATGCCGGCGAGATGAAGAAAAGCGTGTTCGGGCTGCTCAACTATCTGCTGCCGGCCAACGGCGTGATGCCGATGCATTGCTCGGCCAATATCGGTCCGAAGGGCGATACGGCGGTGTTCTTCGGCCTGTCGGGTACCGGCAAGACGACGCTCAGCGCCGATGCCAGCCGCACGCTGATCGGCGATGACGAACATGGCTGGTCGGACACGGCGGTGTTCAATTTCGAGGGCGGTTGCTACGCCAAGATGATCCGCCTGTCGGCCGACGCAGAGCCCGAAATCTTTGCCACCACAAAGCGCTTTGGCACCGTGCTGGAGAACGTGGTGATGGACCCGGTCACACGGGCACTCGACCTGGAGGATAACAGCCTGGCCGAGAACAGCCGTGGCGCTTATCCGATCGACTTCATTCCCAATGCAAGCGCCGACAATATGGGGCCGGTGCCGCGCAACATCGTGATGCTGACAGCAGACGCATACGGCGTGCTGCCGCCGATCGCCAAGCTGACGCCCGATCAGGCCATGTACCACTTCCTCTCCGGCTACACCGCGCGCGTCGCGGGCACCGAGATCGGCGTGACCGAGCCGGATGCGACCTTCTCCACCTGCTTCGGCGCGCCGTTCATGCCGCGCCATCCCTCGGTCTATGGCAATCTACTCAAGAGCCGCATCGCCAAGGGCGGAGTGGATTGCTGGCTGGTCAATACCGGCTGGACCGGCGGCAAATACGGCACCGGCCAGCGCATGCCGATCAAGGCGACCCGCGCGCTGCTCAACGCTGCGCTCGACGGGTCGCTCAACGATGCCGAATTCCGCACCGATCCGAACTTCGGCTTCCAGGTGCCGGTGAGCGTGCCGGGTGTGGACAGCGCGATCCTCGATCCGCGCCAGACGTGGGCCGACAAGGAGAGCTACGATGCGACGGCCGCCAAGCTGGTCGACTTGTTCGTCGGAAACTTTGCCCAGTTTGCCGAACATGTCGATGAGGGCGTGCGGCAAGCGGCGCCGAGGACATCGGTAGCGGCATAAGGCGGCCTCGCCCGTCTTCGATCTCTCAACCGTTCCCGATCTTGGCCGGGACGGCTATGACACGGCCATCGGTTCGACGATCAAGATGCCGCTTTGGACCTCGACCACGCGCATCGTCGCACCGACGGGCGCGTCCGGCCCGCGGGCCGGCCACACGCCGTCAGCGACCCGGACGCGGCCATTGCCACCGCTGATCGACTGATCGACGGTTACGATCTCGCCCACGAGGCGGGCCGCACGGTCGTTGAGCAGCGGATCGGACGTGGCGACGGGATAGTCACGGTACCAGCGGCGGCCCACCACCACCGTCACCCCGCTCCAAATCGCAAAGGAAGCGAGCTGTGCCGCCGCGGGTAGGTCGGGCAGCGCCAGCGTAGCAACGCCGGTGACCGCAGCGGCGATGGCCAGGAAGACCAGGAACACACCGGGCACGACCAGTTCGGCGACACCCAGCACCAGCGCCGCGATCAACCACAAGCTGCCTGCGCTCATGCCGTCGATGGTCATTCGGCGCTCGGCTCGAACGGACCTTTCGGTCTTGCCGGCGGGGCAGGGGGCGCAGGCACCCTGGGTGCGGCCGGGGCGTCGGACAGCGCCTGTTTGGCGAGCTCGCCGATGCCGCCGAGCGTACCGATCAACTGCGTCGCCTCGACCGGGAACAGGATCGTCTTGGCATTGGGGGAGGTGGCGAACTTGCCGACCGCTTCGACATATTTCTGGGCGATGAAATAGTTGAGAGATTGCGCGCTGCCCTGCTCGATCGCGATCGAGACGAGCTGCGTCGCCTTGGCCTCCGCCTCGGCCGAGCGTTCGCGCGCTTCGGCGTCGCGGTACGCGGCCTCACGCCTGCCTTCCGCTTCGAGGATCTTGGACTGCTTCTGGCCCTCGGCGCGCAGGATCTCCGACGCACGACTGCCTTCCGCCTCCAGGATATTGGCGCGCTTCTCGCGTTCGGCCTTCATCTGGCGGCCCATGGCGTTGACGATATCGGCAGGCGGGCGGATGTCCTTCACCTCGACGCGGGTGATCTTGACGCCCCAGGCGGCAGTGGCGTGATCGACCACCACCAGTAGCCGGGCATTGATCTCGTCACGCTTCGACAAGGTCTCGTCGAGGTCCATCGAGCCCATCACGGTGCGCAGGTTGGTCGTCGTCAACTGCAGGATCGCGACGTACAGCTCGGACACTTCGTATGCCGCCTTGGCGGCATCCAGCACCTGGAAGAACACCACGCCGTCGACCGCGACCATCGCATTGTCCTTGGTGATGATCTCCTGCCCCGGAATGTCGATCACCTGCTCCATCATGTTGATCTTGCGACCGACACGGTAAAAGAACGCAGGATAGAAATTGAAGCCCGGCCGCGCGGTTGAGGTGAAGCGGCCGAAATGCTCGATCGTATATTGATAGCCCTGACGGACGATCTTGATGCTGGTGAACAGGTAGAGCAGCACCAGCGCCATCAGTAGCGCGCCTGCAGTCAATGCCATGATCTCGCCCTCTCCCGAATAGAGCCTAGCAATCTAGCAGAACCGTCGGCGGGCGATAGCGAAATGGCTACCGACCAACGATGTGAAAGTTGATGAAGTTTCGCTGAATCGCGCTGATTCTCTCAACTTTGCCGCCTTCCATTCCGGACTATATGGCCGACCTCCAGGCAAACAGAGCGATGCTTGTGCATAATGGGAACATAGGCAGAACATCCGAAAATAGCAAGCGGAAGTGGGACTCACGGCAGGGCAACATGCCAGGTTGAATTGCTCGGAGATGGTGCCTGCCGATCGCGCCTAGCGCGAATCGATGGTGTTGATTACATGGCACGCCACTCTTCTCCCCGCGCACCAGCGCCTGCAGGAACCGGCATCCCATGGATATTCGCCTCGGCCTCACTTTCGACGATGTCCTGCTGTACCCGAATGCGTCCGATATCGTGCCCAGCCAGGCGGACACCGCCAGTCAGGTGACCAAGTCGATCTCGCTGACCATTCCGATCCTGTCCTCGGCCATGGATACGGTGACCGAGGCTGACATGGCGATCGTCATGGCGCAATTGGGCGGCATCGGCGTGCTCCATCGGAACATGGAAATCGACGAACAGGTCGCCGCGGTGCGCCAGGTGAAGCGCTTCGAAAGCGGTATGGTGGTCAACCCGATCACGATCGCGCCCGATGCGACACTGGCCGAGGCGCAGGCGCTGATGAGCAGCAACCGGATCAGCGGCATTCCGGTCGTGGAGCGCGACGGCAAACTGGTCGGCATCCTGACCAACCGCGACGTGCGCTTCGCCGAGAACCCGCGCCAGCGCGTGGCCGAGCTGATGACGCACGAGAACCTCGCCACCGTCTCCGCCGATGTCGGCAAGGAAGAAGCGCGCCGGCTGCTGCACCAGCGGCGCATCGAAAAGCTATTGGTGGTCGACGAGGCCTATCGCTGCGTCGGCCTGATCACCGTCAAGGATATCGAGAAGGCCGTCACCTATCCCAACGCCACGAAGGACGAGAGCGGCCGCCTGCGGGTTGCCGCCGCCACCACGGTCGGCGACAAGGGCTTCGAGCGCACCGAGGCATTGATCGACGCCGGGCTAGACCTGGTGGTGATCGATACCGCGCACGGCCACAACAGCGATGTCGCGCGTGCGGTGGAGCGCGTGAAGCGGCTGAGCAATTCGGTCCAGGTGATCGCCGGCAACGTCGCCACGGCGGAAGCGACGCGCGCGTTGATCGATTCCGGCGCGGACGGGGTCAAGGTCGGGATCGGCCCGGGTTCGATCTGCACCACGCGCGTGGTCGCCGGCGTTGGCGTGCCGCAGCTAACCGCGGTGATGGATTGCGCCGAAGTCGGGCTCAAGGCGGGCGTGCCGGTGATCGCCGATGGCGGCCTGCGCACTTCGGGCGATCTCGCCAAGGCGCTGGCGGCAGGGGCATCGGCCTGCATGATCGGATCCTTGCTCGCCGGCACCGAGGAAGCACCGGGCGAAACCTTCCTGTACCAGGGCCGCGCCTATAAATCCTATCGTGGCATGGGGTCGGTCGGGGCGATGGGCCGGGGCTCGGCGGACCGTTACTTCCAGGGCGACATCAAGGACCAGCTGAAACTGGTTCCCGAGGGGATCGAAGGGCAGGTCGCCTTCAAGGGCCCCGCTCGCGACGTGATCCATCAGCTGGTCGGCGGCGTGAAGGCGGCAATGGGCTATACCGGCTCGGCGACGATTCCCGATCTTCAGAAACGCGCGCGCTTCGTGCAGATTACGGGTGCTGGATTGATGGAGAGCCACGTGCACGACGTGACGATCACGCGCGAGGCGCCGAACTATCCGACGCGGTAGTCCGTTTTTCTCCCCTCCCTGGAAGGGAGGGGCCGGGGGTGGGTCGGCCCTTGGTGGAACGTTGCTGGTGCCCCAGGCCTACCCACCCCCAACCCCTCCCTTCCAGGGAGGGGAGCAGAAAGATCAAGCATGACCCCCTCCGCCCGCATCCAGGCTGCGATCGACCTGCTCGACGCGATCGTCATCGCCGCGCGTGATCAAGGCGCTGCCGCCGACACGATCATCGCCAAATACTTCGCGCAGCGTCGATACGCCGGCAGCAAGGATCGGCGCGCGGTGCGCGAGCTGGTCTATGCCGCGATCCGCCGGCTGGGCGAGCGCCCCAAAAGCGGCCGCGCCGCGATGCTGGCGATGGCCGAGGCCGACCCGGAGATTGCGGCCTTGTTCGACGGCGGCACGCATGCGCCGCCCGCGATCGGCAAGGGTGAGAACGCTGCGGCGCCCGGCGTCGCGCCCGCCTGGATTATCGCCAAGCTACTCGCCTCGGGCATCGGCGAGGACGAGCTGCCTGCGCTGATCGACCGTGCCCCGCTCGACATCCGCATCAACCGCCTGCAAGCCGCGCCGGCACCGATCGATGCAGCCGAGCCTATCGCGGGCCTGCCCGATGCGCTGCGACTGCCATCGGGCACCAATATCGAGGCGCTCGACGCGTTCAAGGATGGCGCGATCGAGGTGCAGGACGCCGGCAGCCAGATCGTCGCGCTTGCGGCCATGGCGCAGGCCGGCCAGCGCATAGTCGATCTGTGCGCGGGCGCTGGCGGCAAGACGCTGACGCTGGCCGCGGCGATGGAGAATGACGGCGCGTTGCTCGCCACCGACACCGATCGCGCGCGGCTGTCGCGGCTCACGCCGCGTGCTGCACGTGCCGGCGCCAGCATCGTCGAGACGCGGCTGCTCAATCCCGGCCGCGAAAGCGAGATGCTGGCGGATTGGCATGACGGCGCGGATTGCGTGCTGATCGACGCGCCCTGTTCGGGCACCGGTACGTGGCGGCGCAATCCCGAGGCGCGCTGGCGGTTGACGCCGGAGCGGATCGACCGCCTCGCGGCGACCCAAGCCAATGTGCTGGAAATCGGGGCCGCGCTGGTCAAGCCCGGCGGCGTGTTGGTCTATATCGTTTGCTCTCTGCTCGACGAGGAAGGGGCAGGGCAGGCGGCGCGCTTCATGGCCGATCATCCGGGGTGGACCGCAGACGACCTGACGCTGCCGGCCGGTCGCCCGCACGGTGCCGGCATCCGCCTGACGCCGGCGCACGATGCCACCGACGGCTTTTTTGTCGCGCGCCTCCGGCGACCATGCTAGCCCGAACGACTGTGGGTAAACTCGGTATATCTGGGCTGGAGAGCATCATGCGTTATTCGTCCGTCGCCGCTGCCGTCGCGCTGACGCTGGTCACGGTGTCGACCTCGCTGCACGGCCAGCGCCCCGACGATCAGATCAACCCGCGATCGCTGGCGCTGCTGGCACAGGGCCGCGCGGCACAGGCGGCGGGAAATCTCGATGGCGCGACCGATCTGCTGGAGACCGCCCTGGCGGTCGATCCGCGTAACCGCGCCGCCTTCAACACGCTGGGCGACGTCGCGCAGGCACGTGGCCTGCCGGGCAAGGCGATCCGCCTGTACCGTGAGGCACTGCTGCTCGAACCCAATGATCGCGTCGCGCTGAAGGGGCAGGGCGAGGCGCTCGTTGCGAAGGGCGCCGTGATGCAGGCCAAGGCCAACCTCATCAAGATCCGGACCTTGTGCGGCAAGGCGGCCTGCCCGGAAGCGGGAACGCTCGCCGCCGTGATTGCCAAGGGGCCGCCGGTGCAGACGGCCGCGGCACAGACCAAGGTTCCCGACAAGGTGCCGCCTGCGCGGGATTGAGGTGGCGAGGCATGCTTGCTCCCCGGCGTAGGCAGGGGCCTAGTCGCGGCACAGACGTGATTTACGCTGCGCTTCGTTACGACCACCTGTCCGCCTAGGCCCCGGCCTTCGCCGGGGAACATTAGCGAGTTAGCCGCGCCCGGCCGTCCTTACCCGCCAAAAACCGTCAGCCCTGGCGATCCCGTCGCGATCTCACCGCTCGCCACGCGCGCCAGCATGGCCTGCGCATCTCGGTAGCCCGCCTGCCAGCGGTGCCGCACCGATTCCGGGGAGAAGTCCATGCCCTTGCCCGCAACCTCGCGCGACTGATCGGCATAGGCCAGCCGCACCAGCGTCATCGACGACGCGGCCAGCGCCGTATGTGCCTGATAGGCAATGCGCCAGCGCTCGATCGTCCGACGGCTCTGCGCGGCGAAGATGATGTCCTGTGCGCGCCCCATCGCCTCGCCCAGTGTCTGCGGCCGCCCGGCGGCGAGCGGCAGCAGATCGACCGCGACGCATAGGGTCGGCTTGGGCGAGGCTGTACCGAGCACCGGATCGAGCGGCAGGTTGGCCGACAACCCGCCATCGACGAAGATCCGGCCGTCGATCTCGACCGGCGGAAAGGTGGGCAGCAAGGCGGCGCTGGCCCGGATATGATCCGCGGTGATCGGCTGCTGCACGCTGTCGAACAACACGTCGTCGCCGCTTTCGAGATCGACCGCGCCCGCGGTGAAGCGCGGTGTGCCGCCGTTCAGCCGGTCGAAATCCACCATCCGGCGCAGCGTCGCCCCAAGCGGCTTGGAATCGAACAGGCTGGGCGCGGCCGCCAGCGGATCGGGGTCCCACCAGGATCCGAGCGGCCCGACCGCGCCGAAGATGCCCGGACGACCGGTCGCCATCGTCGCCATCACCGAGCTGGTCCGGCGCAGCGTCTCGTTGCTTGACGGCCACCATGCCAGATCGCCGGTGGAGTTGGTCGGCTGCCAAAAATCTGTCAGCCGCTGGAGCCGCTGCTCCGGCGCATTGCCGGCGATGAGCGCACCGTTGATCGCGCCGGCCGACGTGCCAACCACCCAATCCGGCAGATAATCATGTTCGTGGAGCGCCTGGTAGACGCCGGCATGATAGCTGCCCAGCGCGTTACCGCCGCCGAGCACGAGTGCGAGTGCAAAGGGTCGCTGGGTCATGGCGGTGCGCGGCTTTCGGTCGTGGACGATCGCAGGAGGCCGGTGGGCCGAGATCGATCAACGCGGCGCCGCCGGCCATGTATCCCTGATGCGTGCGCTCAGCCGCGCATGGCGCGAGCGACCGCGACGAAATCCGCGACACTCAGCGTCTCGGCCCGGCGGGTGGCGTCGATGCCGACCTGCTCCAGTGCAGCCAGCGCGCCGGGCAGGCCCTTGACGCTCTGCCGCAGCATCTTGCGGCGCTGCCCGAACGCCGCGCCGGTGAGGCGTTCCAGCGTGGCTAAATCCACCCCGTTCGGTGCCGCCTGGGGCAGGATATGCACCACCGCCGACATGACCTTGGGCGGCGGGGTGAAGGCCGAGCGGTGCACCGGCATCGCCAGCCGGGCGGTCGATCGCCACTGCGCCAGCACGGCAAGGCGGCCATACGCATCGTCTTTGATTGCGGCGACGATGCGATCGGCGACCTCCTTCTGGAACATCAGCGTCAGGCTCGCCCACCATGGCAGCCAGTCCGCCGACAGCCAGCGCACCAGCAGCGCGGTGCCGATATTATAAGGCAGGTTGGAGACGATGTGCGGCTTGCCTGCCATGTCGGCGAACAACGCTGCGATATCGAGCTCCAGCGCGTCCTCCTCGATCACCCGCAGCTTGCCGGGGAAAGCCTCGCTTAGTTCGGCAAGTGCGGGGATGCAGCGGCGGTCGCGCTCGACTGCGATGACCTGGGCACCGGCCTGGAGCAAGGCGCGGGTCAGGCCGCCGGGGCCTGGGCCGACCTCGAACACGGTCGCGCCATTCAGGTCGCCGGGGATGCGCGCGATCCGCTCCAGCAACTGGCTGTCGAGCAGGAAATTCTGGCCCAGCGCCTTGCTGGCGGTCAGGCCATGGCGCGCGATCACCTCGCGCAACGGGGGCAGGTCGGCGGTCACGATCAGCGCTGGGCGGCGCGGTGCGCGATCGCCTCGCCGGCCATGCGGATCGCCGCGATCATCGCACCGGGTTCCGCGGCATCCTTGCCGGCAATCCCAAACGCGGTGCCATGGTCGGGCGAGGTGCGCACGATCGGCAGCCCGAGCGTGATGTTGACGCCTTCGTCGAAATGCAGCGTCTTGATCGGGATGAGCGCCTGATCGTGATAGCAGCAGATCGCCGCATCATAGGTCGCGCGGGCGCGGGCATGGAACATCGTGTCGGCGGCAAACGGCCCGGTGGCGTCGATGCCTTCCTCGCGCAGCTGCGCGATCGCCGGCGCGATCAGATCGATCTCCTCGCGCCCGATCGCACCCCCTTCGCCGGCATGCGGGTTCAGCCCAGCAAAGGCCAGGCGCGGCTGTTCGATACCGAAGCTGCGTTGCAGCCCGCGGGCGGTGACCCGCGCCTTGGCGACGATCAGTTCGATCGACAGCAGCTCGGAGACCGCGGCCAGCGCGACATGCGTGGTGACCGGCACGACGCGCAGGGAAGGGCCGGCGAGCATCATCACCGCATTCTCGCCCGAAATGCCGCAGCGCTCGGCGATGAACTCGGTCTGCCCGGGGTAATTGAAGCCGATCTCGTATAGCTGTGACTTCGATACCGGCCCGGTCACCAGGCCACTGGCGGCATCGGATCGTGTCAGTCCGGCGGCGAGCTCGAGCGAGTGGAGCGCGCAGCGGGCGCCATCCACGTCGGGCGTCCCCG
This sequence comes from Sphingomonas endolithica, assembly GCF_025231525.1. Lineage (NCBI taxonomy): Bacteria > Pseudomonadati > Pseudomonadota > Alphaproteobacteria > Sphingomonadales > Sphingomonadaceae > Sphingomonas > Sphingomonas endolithica. The sequence continues at coordinate 666,967 of NZ_CP103057.1, read as the reverse complement.
GCTGGATTTCTCCACCATCCTCGACCCGCAGCACGGGCAGGCCCTGATCGAAGGCTGCGACCGCGTCACCCGGATCGCTGATCATGGCGATCGGCCCAGACCAGCAGGCGGTGATCGCGCGGGGATCGCCGACGGCGAAGAACGGCAGCAACCGATGCTCGCCCCGCGCAGCCCAGGCCTTGGCGATGATCTCCGGCCCGATCCCGGCCGGGTCGCCCATCGACACTGCCAGCGGCGCGGTCATCTCAGCCGATCCTCACCGATATTCCACGATCGCATCGCGGCGGAGATCGCGCAGCAGCTGCTGCGCCCGCAGATTGACGCGCTGCTGTTCGATCTGGCCCTGCAATGCTTCGGCACGTGGCAAATTGCCGTTCGCCGGCTCGTCGCGCCCACACATCACCAATGCACGCACGCCGTCCTCGGCCGTGCCGAACGGCGGCGTGGACTGGCCGACCTGCATCTTGATCATGATTTCCTGCAGCGCCGGCGGCAGGTCGCGGATCGACACGGCATCGCTGTCCACCACTTCGGCATCGATCTGCGCGGCCACCTTGGCGACGTCGCCGCAGCCCTGGATCGCCTTGGTGGCAGTGGCAAAGGCCGCGACGCGGCTCGATGCCGTCGCCTGTGTCGTGCCGGCCGGGAAACGCACGGTCAGCTGCTTCAGCGACAGTCGCGCATCGCGCGGGTCGGCGGTCAGCACCTGGCGCTTGTCGACCAGGTACAGAACGGAGAAGCCACCCGGCACCTCGATTGGTCCGGCAATCTGGCCGACCTGCATCGTGTCCGCCACCTTGCCCAGCGCATCGGGCAGCTGCGAGCTGCGTACCCAACCCAGATCGCCGCCGACCGCGCGGGTCGATGCCTCGGAGAAGCTGCGGGCGAAATAGCCGAACGGTGCCTCGCCCTTCTGGATCTTCTCGATCATTTGGCGAAGCGTCCCGGCAACCTGCGCCGCGCGCTCGGGGGTCGCCGAGAGATAGATCTCGTTGACGTGATATTCCTCGGTGCCGCGCGATGCCTGCAGCCGGTCGAGGATCGCCTTGACCTCTTCCTCGCCGACGTTGACGTTCGGCTCGACGCGACGGCGCAGGAAGCGCTGCCAGGCAAGCTCGCCCTCGATCTGGCGCTTGAGCGAGCGTTCCGACGACCCGACCGAGCGCAGATACACGCGCATCTCGTCGGGCGACTTCTTGAAATTCTTCGCCACACCCGAGAAGCTTTGGGTAAGCTCGGGCTGCGTGATCGTGATGTCGTTGGCCTTGGCCTCCTGGATCTGCAGCGATTCGTCGATCAGCTGGTTCAGGATCTGCGTGCGCAGCTTCATGCGATCGTCGTCGGTCAGCTTCAGCTGGTTGGCCGCGACGATCAGCGCCACGCGCTGGTCGACATCGGTGCCGGTAATGACGGTGTCGTTGACGATCGCGGTCGGCTTGCGGACGTTCGGGTCGAACTTGCCGTACAGCTGCATGTTGTCGGGGATGTTCAGGCCAACGCCCGGCACGCTATCGTCGGATACGGTCTGCGCAACGCCGCTACCGGTCACGATCGCCACCCCTGCCAGCAACGCCGCCATGCGGCCGATCCGGGCCTTCGTCATCGAAATCATCACGTTTTCACAAATTCCCATATCGCGCCGTCCACACCCCGACGGCTGCCCGAGTAGAGCAAGGCAGGTGAACTCAAGCTTAGCGGCCCAGATTCTTGAACGCCAGTGTCAACAGGAAGCTGTTGCCGCTGCGCGCGTCGCCATTGTCTTGATAGTCGTGCTTCCACGTCAGCCCGAGGCGGAGGCAATCGTCCTCATAGGAGACGCCGAGCCGGTGCCGGACCGGATCGAAGCCGTCGGCCACGGAGAGGACATCCTCGTTACGATCGGTCAGATCGACCACCGCCGAGCCGAACACCGACCAGAATTTCGCGACCTGCACCCGCCCACCGATGCGCGCTTCCTCGCGATCCTGCAGATCTTCCAGTTCGTCGATGTCGCGGTTGAGGCGCAGATAGCCGACCAGCAGATAGGTGCTGCGCGATCCGATCGTCGCATCGATCTCGTTTCGCCGTACCTGGAAGCCGTCCTTGTCGAGCCGGTAGCGGTAGGTGAGCGAGACGAAATCCTTGTAGCGGATCTGCGTGCGGCCGACGAAGTCGGAGAAGCGGTCGGTTAGGCCCGTGCCGTCCGGGAAGATCGCCGGGCGCGAGCCCAGGCGGTAGCTCTGGCCGATATTGGAGGCGATCGAGAAGCCGGGAAGATCGAGCGCATAATCCAGCCCGTACGTGAAACGGGTGGCGTCCTCGACCCGGTCATATCCCGGGAAGCGATTGAGCGCGAACAGGTTCGAATCCTCGAGATCGACCGAACGTGCATCCTCGTTGGGGATCGAGATGTTGCGCGTCGGCGGCGCCGCGACGACCTGAAAGCGCGGGGTGACACGCTGCGTGCCGCCCATGAACTCGCCGATCATCGGCCATCTGACATCCACCGCGAGCGCCCCCACGGCGCGGGCATGGACGCCTTCGGTGCCGCTATAGCTGCCGATCGACGTCGCGAGCGTATCGTTGGCGTGATAGACGTCGCCGCGGGCATAGGCAGTGAACGTCACTTCCTGGCCCCAATTGGTCAGCTTGCGCAGATCCCACCGTGCGCTAGCAAAGGCGCGTTGCGTATCCTGCCCCTCGGTTCGCGTGAGCGCGAGGGTATTGAGCTGCAGCTCCACCTTCCCACCGAGCACGCCTTCGTCGAGGCGGCGGCGATAATCGATCTCGGGTAGCGCGATCGGCTGCAGGCCCTGCTTGTCGTTGAGCCGCAGCGTCTGCACCGCCCAGCCGGTGATCCCGAAATAGCTGTTGGCATCGATCCGCTCCAGGCTGGCGGTCGAGCGCAGGCGATCGTCATAGGAGATGTCGTAGCGGCGCAGGAACGTGCGATCGCTGACCACGCGCAGCGATCCGCTCACGCTCCAGTTCGGATCGAACTGAAAGCGCGCGACGCCGTCGAGATAGCCGCGAAAGCCGGTCTCGGCATCGTCCGCCGCATTGCCCAACAGATCGTCGCGCCGCTTGCCGTAGGTGGCATAGCCGTTCAGGCGGTAGGCCCCCTTGCTGGAGAGCGCGCTGTAATCGGCCTGGATCATCGGCAGCGCATCGGTGAACACGCGCGGTGTGACGGTCAGGCCGCGATTGGGCCCCAGGCCGAAATAATAAGGCTGGGCATATTCGAAGCCGTTGACGCGGTCGTAACGGAAATCGGGTGACAGCAGGCCGCTGACGTTGCCGCCGCCGCCGACGGGGTGCGAAAATGCCGGTAGCGGTATGCCGGGAAGGCCGAACACGTTGATGCGAGCACCGTTGTAATAGATGCGGCCGCGGTCGGGGCGGTACACTACGCGCACCGCGGTGATCTTCCACGAAGGCTCCTTCGGGCAGCCCGCCGAATTGGTCACCGTGCACGGCGTGTAGGCAGCGTCCTGCAGCGTCACCGTCTCGTCGAGACCGCGCGTGCCCTTGCGCGCCGCCAGCCGTCCGCCCCGTTCGAGCACGACGAGCATGTTGTCGACCACGCCGTCCTTCAACGAATCGGTGAGATCGATCGAGTCGCCATAGGCGGTGTCCCCGCCAGGATTGGTGACCGCGACGTTGCCGGTGGCAAGCACTTTGCCCGTCTTGCGATTCCACACGACCTTGTCGGCACGCAGGCGATCGCCACTACGGGTCATCCTGACGTCGCCATTTGCCGTCACGACATCATCGTTCATGTCGTATTGCAGCTCGCCGGCGCTGAACTGAACGTCGTCGCCCGCCTGCGCAGAGCCGGGGATATCGTCCACAGCGGGCGGGGCTACGACCGGAGTCTGGAGATCCTGCGCGGTAGCGGTGCCGGCCAGCAGCAGCGCGGCCGGCAGCGCGCACGTCGAGAGGAGATGGAAACGCTTCACGTCGGGAAACACACCCCCAAACGCGCCGGAATGACGCGCGAACCGCCGCCCTATCGCATCGCCTGCGCCGCGCGGCAATCGCGCGCGTGCTTTGCCAGCGCTTTCGCACTGGCCTAGAGGATCACGACTCACTGTTCCCGCTGTTCCGAGGTTACCCATGCAGATCGCTTTCTCCACCACACCCGCCGATCCGACGGCGACGCTTGCCTTGCCGATCGACAAGGATGCGCTGGCGCGGACGAGCTTCGCCGGGATGGACGATGCCGCCAAGCGCGTCGTGCTCGGCGCGGCGCACGGCAGCCGGTTCGACGGCGAGGCAGGCGCGGTGGTCGAGGCATTCGTGCCCGCTGGCGACAGCGTGCGGCGCGTGCTGCTGCTCGGCGTCGGCAACGGCAGCGAGACGGACTATGAACGTGCCGGCGGCGCATTGGTCGCCAAGCTGCTGACGAGCGGTGAGACCGCCGTGGCGGTCGATTTCGGCACGGCGGCGCCGACGCCCAAGGCAGCGGCACGCTTTGCCGGTGCCGCGGCGCAGCGCGCCTGGCGCCATGACGTCTACCGTACCAAGCTGCCCGAAAAGCACAAGCCGACGCTGGCCACGATCACGCTGATCGGCGCACCGGCGGGCAGCGACGCCGCCTGGGTCGAGCAGAAAGCCCTCACCGAAGGCATGGCGCTGACCCGCACGCTGGTGACCGACCCGCCAAACGTCATCTATCCCGAGACCTTCGTCGCCAAGGTGCTCGCCGAGACCGAGGGCCTGGGCCTAGAGGTCACCGTGCTCGACGAGGCCGCGATGGCGGCGCTCGGCATGGGCGCATTGCTCGGCGTCAGCCAGGGTTCGCGGCGCCAAGCGCAGGTGCTGGCACTGAAATGGAGCGGCAAGGGGGCGGGCGACCCCGACCTCGCGCTGGTCGGCAAGGGTGTCACGTTCGACAGCGGCGGCATCTCGATCAAGCCGGGTGCCGGCATGGAGGACATGAAGTGGGACATGGGCGGCGCGGGCGCCGTCGTCGGCGCGATGAAGGCGATCGCCGGGCGCAAGGCGAAGGCCAACGTCATCGGCGTGTGCGGCCTGGTCGAGAACATGCCCGATGGTAATGCGATCCGCCCGAGCGACGTGCTGACGTCGATGTCGGGGCAGACGATCGAAGTGCTCAATACAGACGCCGAGGGACGCTTGGTGCTGTGCGATTGCGTCACCTGGGTACAGCAGACGCACCATCCAAAGACGATCGTCGATCTCGCGACACTGACCGGCGCGATGATCGTGGCACTCGGCAACGAGCATGGCGGACTGTTCGCCAATGACGAAACATTGGCCGAGCAATTGCTGCAGGCGGGCCTGTCCAGCGGCGACAAATTGTGGCGCTTCCCGCTGTCGGATACCTACAACAAGCTGATCGATTCCCCGATCGCGGACATGAAGAATGTCGGCCCGCGCGGCGCAGGTTCGATCACTGCGGCGCAGTTCATCCAGCGCTTCGTCGATCCGGGCGTCAAATGGGCGCATCTCGACATTGCCGGCATGGTCTGGTCGGACAAGGCCGGCCCGAACTATGACAAGGGCGCGACGGGGTATGGCGTGCGGCTGCTCGACCGCTTCGTGGCGGACAATTTCGAAGGCTGATGAGACCGCCGCTCTTCGTCATCTCAGCGGAAACCGAATGCAGGTCGACTTCTACCATCTGACCACCACGCAGCTCGACCGTGCCCTGCCGCAGATTGCGGAAAAGGTGCTGGCGAGCGGCGCGCGACTGTTGATCGTCGCGGAAAGCGCCGCGCAGCGCTTGGCGCTCGACCGGCTGTTGTGGAGCTATGCGCCCGACAGCTTCCTGCCGCACGGGCAGGTCGGTAGCGGCAACGAGGCGGGGCAGCCCGTCTTGTTGAGCGACGCGGCCGATCCGATCAACGGCGCACGCCACATCGCGTTGGTCGACGGGGTGTGGCGTGATGCGGCGCTCGGTTTCGAGCGCGCCTTCCACTTCTTCGATGCCGATCGCATCGACCAAGCGCGCATCGCCTGGAAGGGGCTGGCCGACCGCACTGGCGTCGAGCGGCGCTACTGGAAGCAGAGTGACGGCCGCTGGGAACAGGCCGCCTGACGCTCCCGGCCTTGCATCGACAGGGCCGCCCGACTATCGAACCGCGACTTTCCGCTATCCCCATTTCAAGGAGCTTCACGGTCATGGCCGCGAACCGCACGTTTTCGATCATCAAGCCAGACGCCACGCGTCGCAACATCACCGGTGCCGTCACCAAGATGCTCGAGGAAGCCGGCCTGCGCGTCGTGGCCTCCAAGCGCATCCAGATGACCCGCGAGCAGGCCGAGGGCTTCTACGCGGTGCACAAGGAGCGCCCGTTCTTCGGTGAGCTGGTCGAGTTCATGATCTCCGGCCCGGTCGTCGTCCAGGTGCTGGAAGGCGAGAACGCCATGCAGCGCAACCGCGACATCATGGGCGCGACCAACCCGGCAAATGCCGAGCCCGGCACGATCCGCAAGGAACTCGCGGAATCGATCGAAGCCAACTCGGTGCACGGTTCGGACAGCGACGAGAATGCCGAGATCGAGATCGCGTATTTCTTCAAGCCCGAAGAAATTGTCGGCTGATAGCGGCCACATGCAATGGCGCGTGCGGGGGGCGGGGGCAGTGGATGCCGACCGCCTGTCGCTCGTCGCCAACGCGTGTTTTCTCGACACCTATTCGACCGCATTGAACGGCGACGACCTCGTCGCTCACTGCCTGAGGCATAACAATGCGGCCGTCTTCACGGCATGGCTGGGCGACCCGGCATCGGTGGTGACGCTGGCGGAGACCGAGCCGCACCATGCGCCGATCGGCTATACGGTGCTGACCGCGCCGCACTTCCCGATCGCGCTCGATATACATGATATCGAGCTCCGACGGATCTACACGCTGCGCCAGGCGCACGGCACCGGCATCGGTGCGGCGTTGATGGCGCGCGCGGTAGAGGATGCCGCACGGCTGGGCGCCAAGCGGATCCTGCTCGGCGTGTGGGAGCACAATGCCCGCGCCCGCGCTTTCTACGAGCGATCCGGCTTCCGGATCATCGGCGCGCGGCAGTTCCAGGTCGGCAGCGAAGTGCACGACGATCCGATCTACGCGCTGGAAATATAGCCTCTCGGCTGGCCTCTTACTTTATCGGCTTCGGCTTTTCGCGCGCCCAGACCGCCTCCAGCCGCGCTGGCGTAGCGGCACGGTCGCGCAGCTTGATGCCGGTCAGCTTCAACTCGCGGCCTTGCAGAACCCGGCCCTTGGTCTCCCAGGTGATATCGTAGATCGCCTTGTCCTGCCGCGCCACATCGGCATCCCAGTAATGGGCCGTGATGATTACCGGCAGGCGGCCGGTGCGATCGTCGGGGCCGCCATCGGTCATCTTCAGCAGCGCGTCATCGAACCAGCCGGCGTCGATCTTGGGCTCGATATCGGTCTGCGCCGCGATCGCCAGCGGCTTGGGGAAGGCAATGTCGATGCTCTGCACGTCATGGCCGGCATCGGCCAAGGTCAGTGCCTTACCGCTCCCGCTGGCCTTTAGCTTCACCAACGTGCGGACCTTCACCTCGCTGACCCGCTCGGCCTGTTTGATGGCATCGTCGGCGCGGCGCTCGGACCAGTTCATCCACAGGCCGAGCGCGGCGATGACGAGGCCAGCGACGCCCACCAGTTCGGCCAACGTCACCCAACGGCGGCGCGTGGCGGCAGCCTCCGCGCGATCGACCGCCGCAGTGACGGTGTCGGAGGAGGGCGGGGGGCTCCGGTCGCTCATCGTCCGCCTGCCTCCAGCAATCGTTGCGGCGCCGCCAATTCCCAGCTGATCGCGATGCGATCCTCCACGCGCTGCCAATCCAGTTCTTCGCCGTCGAGCCGCATTGCGACCCAGCCAGAGGAGCCGAGATAGGGCGGTGCGTAGTACAAGCCGGGGTCGCCCTCGATGAGCATCGCCTGCTCGTCCAGGCCGGTCGTATTGACGATCGCGACCGTCTCGCCATCGCCATGATGATCGTGCCAGAAATAGGCAAAGGCCATGCCGTCCTCGATGAAGAAGCCGGGTGCGCCATGCGACACTTTCTCGCAGGTGGATGGCAGCGCCAGCGCGGCTGCGCGGACTTTGGCGAGGATGGGTTCGGGGTCTGGGCTCATGATGCGCAGAAGTCTGCCAGAACTTTCGGGTAAAGGCGATGCTCGGCAGCAAGGACGCGGATGCCCAGCGTATCGGGCGTGTCGCCGGTAAGGATCGGCACGCGCGCCTGGCCGAGGATGCGCCCGCCATCGAGCTCCTCGGTTACCACATGGACCGAACAGCCGGCTTCCGCATCGCCAGCGGCGATGGCGCGGGCATGCGTGTCGAGCCCTTTATATTTGGGGAGCAAGGAAGGGTGGATGTTGACGATCCGCCCACGCCAGGCGGCGACGAACGCGTCGGACAGCAAGCGCATATAGCCGGCAAGCGCGATGATCTCGACGTCGGCCGCGCGCAATGCCGCGTCGATCTTAGCCTCATACTCGGCTTTGGCGATGCCCTTGGGGGAATGCGCGAAGGTGGGGATGCCGTGTTCTGCGGCCCAGGCGAGCCCGGGGGCCGCCGGCTTGTCGGAGGCGACGATGGCGATCTCGTAACCGCTCGCGGCTTCGACAAGCGCCATCATGTTCGATCCGCGACCCGAAATTAGAACGCCTACCTTGCGCGTCACCAGCTCCGCCCCCAGAGTTCCCCGGCGAAGGCCGGGGCCCAGTGGCGAAGGTGGAAGTCACGACGCACAGCACTTGCCAAAGATCGTCTCCCGACTGGGCCCCGGCCTCCGCCGGGGAGCAGGTTAGCCAAGATGCGTGGCCGTCCAGTCGGCGCGCGCGCCCCAGGTCTCGACCGAGCCGGTGACCGTGCAGCCCTTGTCGCCAGCCTCGATCACGCCGACCTCGAACACCGTCTCTCCTGCAGCCTCGAGCCCGGCGACAACGGCGCCGGCCTGGTCGGCGGCAACCACTACCACCATGCCGATCCCGCAGTTGAACGTCCGCGCCATTTCTTCCGGTTCGATCGCGCCTTGCGCCTGCAAGAAGGCCATCAGCCGCGGCTGCACCCAGCGGTCCGCATCGATCCGTGCATGCACCCCCTCGGGCAATACGCGCGGAACGTTCTCCAGCAGCCCGCCGCCGGTGATATGCGCCAGCCCCTTGATGCGGCGCTCGGCGAGCAGCGGCAGCAGGCTCTTCACGTAAATCCGCGTCGGCGCCATCAGCGCATCGATCAGCCGTACATCCTGGTCGAACAGCGCCGGGCGATCGAGCTTCCAGCCCTTGTCGGCGGCCAACCGGCGGACCAGCGAGAAACCGTTCGAGTGAACACCGGACGAGGCGAGCCCGAGGATGACGTCGCCCGGCGCGATTTCGCGGCCGGTCAACACCTGGTCTCGTTCGACGGCGCCGACGCAAAAGCCTGCCAGATCGTAGTCGCCTGGCGCGTACATGCCCGGCATCTCGGCGGTCTCGCCGCCGATCAAGGCGCAGCCCGCCTGCAGGCAACCCTCCGCGATCGAGGCGATGACGCGTTCGGCAACCACCGGGTCGAGCTTGGCCGTGGCATAATAATCGAGGAAGAATAACGGTTCGGCACCCTGCACGATCAGGTCGTTGGCGCACATCGCGACCAGGTCAATGCCCACGCCGTCATGCGCATCATGCTCGATCGCGAGTTTCAGCTTGGTGCCGACGCCATCGTTGGCGGCGACCAGCAACGGATCGCTGAAGCCCGCGGCCTTGAGGTCGAACATGCCCCCGAAGCCGCCGAGATCCGCATCGGCCCCCTTGCGACGCGTCGATTTGGCCAGCGGCCCGATCGCACGGACAAGGGCATTGCCGGCAGCGATGGACACGCCCGCCTGGGCATAGGTGTAGGGTGCGGGATCGCGCTCGGTTTCGCTCATCTGCGCGCCCTAGCCATATCCTGCTTGGATTTCCACGCCTGCTTCGCCAAAAGGGCCGCGATGTTCGCCCACGCCCCCCATTCGATCCGCATCGCCCTGTCGCTGGCGCTTGCCGCAAGCGGCGGGATGCTGCTTGCGCAGGACAGCACGCCCGGCATGGCACAAGCCGACAGCTCGGGCAGCTATGAGGTCGGCGGAGTCGATGTCGATGTAACCGGCCCGACGGCGGAGGCAGCGCGACTGGCCGGATGGCGGCTGGCGCAACGCAAGGGCTGGACCATGTTGTCGCAGCGGCTTGGCGCGGGCGTGGGCACGCTGTCGGACGGTACGCTGGATGCGATGGTCAGCGGAATTGTCGTCGAGAACGAGCAGATCGGGCCCAATCGCTACGTTGCCCGCCTTGGCGTGCTGTTCAACCGCGGGCGCGCCGGATCGCTGCTCGGCGGCGCGGGCTTGTCGCAGCGCTCACAGCCGATGCTCGTCCTGCCGCTGCAATGGTCCGGCGGGGTGGGGACGATCTTCGAGCAGCGCACGGACTGGGCGGACGCCTGGACGCGCTATCATACCGGCAACAGCACGGTCGATTATGTGCGCCCGGCCGGCACCGGCCCAGACGCGCTGCTGCTGAACGTCGGGCAGATCGGCCGGCCGGGTCGGCTGTGGTGGCGCACGATCCTCGATCAATATGGCGCGATCGACGTCCTGGTCCCCACGGTGCGACTGTACCGCCAATGGCCCGGCGGGCCGGTCGTCGGCGTGTTCGAGGCGCGGCACGGGCCCGATAACGCCTCGGTCGGCAAGTTCGTGTTGCGGGTGGAGCGGGCGGACGGCGTGCCGGCGCTGCTCGACGCCGGCGTCAAGCGGATCGACGAAGCCTATCAGGCGGCGCTGCGTGGTGGCGCGCTGACGACGGATGCCGGGCTGGTCTATGCTCCGCCGCCGACCACCATCGCGGCGCTGCTGCCCAAGCCGGAAGCGACGCCCACGCCGACCGGCACGTCGGCTACGACAAGCGGGCCGACCATCGCCGTCGCCGTACAGTTCGATACGCCGGGCGCCGGGGCGGTGAGTTCCACCGAGGCGGCGATGCGTGCGGTTCCCGGGGTGCGCAGCGCACTCACCAGCAGCCTTGCGCTGGGCGGAGTCTCCGTCATGCGGGTCAGCTTCGATGGCAATGCGGCGGCGTTCCAGGCTGCGCTGCAGGCACGTGGCTGGATCGTGCAAGGCAGCGGTGCCACGTTGCGCATCCGGCGGGCGCTGGCGCCGCCCCAGGTCAGCCGGGCGGCAGACAATCCGGCGGGCGGATGAGCGGGGGGCAGATCGCACTGCCGTTCGAATGGCCTGCCGACCCGCGCGACGACGAATTCCTGGTCGGCGAATCCAACGCGCGCGCGGTGCAGCAACTCGAACATTGGGCGTCCTGGCCGGTAATGACTCTGGTGCTGACAGGCCCGCGCAAGTCGGGTCGTAGCCTGCTGGCGCGGATCTTCGCCGCCAAAAGCGGTGGCACGATGATCGACGATGCCGAGCGCCAGCCCGAGGCCACCCTGTTTCATGCCTGGAACAGCGCGCAGGAAGCGCATCGTCCATTGATCGTGATCGCCGATGCCGCGCCGCCCGAATGGACGGTCAAGCTGCCCGATCTGCGTTCCCGCCTGGCCGCGAGCCCGGTTGCGCGGATCGGCGCGCCGGACGATGTGCTGATGCAGGCCTTGTTCGAGCGGCAGTTCCTGCGCCGTGGGCTGGATGCCCGGCCCGAGCTGATCCAGTGGCTGCTGGCGCGCGTCGAACGCAGCCACGTGGCATTACTGCGCGCGGTCGACATACTCGACCAGGCGGTGATGGAACGGCGGAAACGCTTGTCGATCCCCTTGGCAAAGGCCACATTGACCGAGGCCAGCATGATCATCGATCCCGCGCCAACCCTGCCATTCGAGGTTCCATGACCCGCCCCGCCCATATCGCGCATCTCACCGAGGATGACGACGACCAGTTTGCCGCCAGCGAGGGCAGCGAACGCTATTTCAATCGCGAGCTTTCCTGGCTGGCGTTCAATCGCCGCGTGCTGGAGGAGGCGTGCAATCCTGCGCATCCGCTGCTGGAGCGGGTCCGCTTCCTGTCGATCTCGGGGTCCAACCTCGACGAATTCTTCATGGTGCGTGTGGCCGGCTTGAAGGGCCAGCAGGTCCAGGAAGTCGATCGTCGCTCCGCAGACGGCCTGACCTCGGGCCAGCAGCTCGCCGCGATCGTCGCCGAGGCCGATGCGCTGATCGAGAGTCAACGCTCCGTGTGGCGCGATCTGCGTCGACAGTTGAGTGAAACCGGCATCGACGTGCTGGGATCGCGCACGATCGAAGAATTCCTGACCACGCAGGAAGTCGCCTGGCTGCAGAATCACTTCCGCGAACAGATATTCCCGATCCTGACGCCGCAGGCACTCGATCCCGCGCATCCCTTTCCGTTCATGTCGAACAAGGGGCTGGCGGTGATGTTCGATCTCGTCCGCATCTCGGACGAGGCACCGATCCGCGAACTGGTCATGCTGCCGAGCCAGATGCCGCGCTTCGTACGAGTACCGGGCGAACGCGCGCGGTTCGTCGCGGTCGAATCGCTGGTCAAGCATTTCGCCCCGCTGATCTTCCCCGGCTACAACGTGCTGGGCGGCGCGGAATTCCGCGTGCTGCGCGACAGCGATCTCGAGATCGAGGACGAGGCGGAGGATCTGGTCCGCTACTTCGCCAACGCGATCAAGCGCCGCCGCCGCGGCCGGGTCATTCGGCTGGAACTGGAAAGCGGCATGCCGCCGGCGCTCGGCGCCGCATTGCGCGAGGAACTGGGGGGAGAGCACGCCTTCGTCACCGAAAGCGGTGCCTTCTTGGGCGTCGGCGATCTCGACGCGATCGTCGATGAGGACCGCCCCGATCTGAAATTCCCCGCTTACGCACCACGCTTCCCCGAGCGCATCCGCGAATTCGGCGGCGATTGCTTTGCGGCGATCAAGGCCAAGGACATCGTCGTCCACCATCCCTACGAGACGTTCGAGGTGGTGCTCGCCTTCCTGAAGCAGGCGGCGAACGACCCCGACGTAGTCGCGATCAAGCAGACATTGTACCGCGCGGGCAAGCAGCCGGCGGTGATCAACGCGCTGATCGCGGCGGCCGAGGCGGGCAAGTCGGTGACCGCGGTGGTCGAGCTGAAGGCGCGTTTCGACGAGGAACAGAATATCGTCTGGGCCAGCGCGCTGGAGCGGGCGGGCGTGCAGGTGGTCTACGGCTTCATGGAGTGGAAGACGCACGCCAAGATCTCGATGGTCGTGCGGCGCGAGGGCTCGGTGTACCGCACCTACTGCCATTTCGGGACGGGCAATTATCACCCGATCACCGCCAAAATCTATACCGATATCAGCTTCTTCACCGCCGATCCCCGCATCGGGCAGGATGCCGCGCAGATGTTCAACTACATCACCGGCTATGTCGAGCCGGAGGGGATGGAGTTGGTCAGCCTGTCGCCGCGTGACCTGCGACCGCGGCTCGTCCGTCTGATCGACGACGAGATCGCCAACGCCAAGGGCGGCAAACCCGCGGCGATCTGGGCAAAGATGAATTCGCTGGTCGATCCTGCAGTGATCGAGAAATTGTACGAGGCGAGCAATGCCGGGGTCGAGATCGACCTGATCATCCGCGGCATCTGCTGCCTCAAGCCAGGCGTGCCCGATCTGTCCGAGAACATTCGCGTGAAATCGATCATCGGTCGGTTCCTCGAACACAGCCGGATCTGGGCGTTCGGCAATGGCCAGGCGTTGCCCAATGACGATGCCAAGCTGTTCATCTCCTCGGCGGACTGGATGCCGCGCAATTTCGATCGCCGGGTGGAATATATGCTGCCGATCCTCAACCGCACGGTGCACGACCAGATCCTCGATCAGGTGATGGTCGCCAATCTGCTCGACAATGAACAAAGCTGGGATCTGCAGGCCGATGGCAGCTATGTACGCGAACAGCCCGGCGAGCGGCCGTTCAATCTGCACCGCTATTTCATGACCAATCCCTCGCTATCCGGGCGCGGCGCGGCACTGAAGGGCAAGTCGGTTCCCAAATTGTCGTTCCGGCGCGGTCATTGAGCGTGAGCATTCCGGCGCTGCTGCGCAAAGTGCGCGCGGACACGCCGACCGAACCGCGCACCGGCATCATCGATATCGGGTCCAATTCGATTCGTTTGGTCGTCTATCAAGGGCCGGAGCGACTGCCGGCGATCCTGTTCAACGAAAAAGTGATGGCGGGTCTTGGGCGCGGGCTCGCGCAAACCGGTGCCATCCCGCAAGCGTCGCTCGACCTGGCGGAACAGGCGCTCGCGCGCTTTGCCGCCGTCGCACGCGAGATGGAGGTATCGAGCCTGCGTACCGTCGCCACCGCCGCGGTGCGCGATGCCTCCAATGGCGCGGCGTTGCTGCGGACGGTGCGGGACCTCGGGCTCGACGTCGAGACGCTGAGCGGTGAGCAGGAGGCGATGGCAGCGGGGCAGGGCGTGCTTTCCGGCATTCCCGATGCCGACGGCATCGTCGGTGACCTGGGCGGCGGCAGCCTCGAACTGGTACGGATCGCGCAAGGCGAACTGCGCGACCGCGTGTCCTTTCCGTTCGGCGTCTTGCGTATCGCGGCGCTGCGCGAAAAGGGACCGGGGGTGCTCGAGCGCACCGTGCATGCTGCCCTGAGGGATGCTGGCTGGCTCGGCGGCGGCGCAGGCGTGCCGCTGTATCTCGTCGGCGGATCGTGGCGCGCGCTCGGCCGGCTCGACATGCATCTGTGCGAATACCCGCTGCCGGTGATCCACCAATATTCGATGCCCGCCGCGTCGATCCTGCGCATGGGCCGCACGATCGCGCACGTGAACAAACAATGGCTGAAGGCCGTGCCCGGCCTGTCGTCCGGCCGCGCGACGACGCTGGGCGACAGCGCCGCTCTGCTGAGCGTCCTGCTCAAGCACCTCGGCAGCGATACGACGGTCGTTTCGGCATTCGGGCTGCGCGAGGGGCTGCTCTACGAGGCGCTCGATGCAGGCACGCGGGCGCAGGACCCGCTGATCGTGGCAACCCGCGACGAGGGACGGCGGCATGGCCGCTTCGCCGAGCATGGCGACCTGCTCGACCGCTGGATCGCGCCGCTGTTCCAGAGCGACGATGTGGACATGACGCGGTTGCGCCATGCCGCATGCCAGCTGGCGGATGTCGGCTGGCGGGCGAACCCCGAGTTTCGTGCCGAACGCGGCGTGGAGATCGCGCTCCACGGCAATTGGGTGGCGATCGACGCGCGCGGCCGCGCGCTGATGGCGCAGGCGTTGTTCACCAGCCTTGGAGGCGGCACGAACACGCCTGCACCACTGGCGATGCTGGCACCGGCCGACGATCTGAAATGCGCAGTGACCTGGGGTTTGGCGATGCGGCTGGGCCAACGGCTGAGTGGTGGCCTGGCCGGGCCGCTGCAACGCTCGCGGCTCAGCCAGGATATGGCGGCAGTGACGCTGCATTTGGCGGACCCTGACCGGGCATTGTATGGCGATGCGGTGGAGCGGCGGCACGCCGCGCTTGGTAATGCCGTCGGGCGGGCAACAGTGGTGGCGGGCTGATGCGCGCCGCAACCGCAGCGCCGTCAGGCAGGGCGAATGTAGCGAGGGTGGAGGAACGGACATCATGGCTGATCAGTCGATTACTGAACTTCTCGAAGCGAGCATCGGACGGGTTTGGAACGAGCGGGATGACCGCCAAAGGCTGACCGCGATCGATGAAATCTACCACTTCGATGCGATCATCTATGAGCCCGAGAGATCCGTCACAGGCCATGCGGCGATCTCAGCGGTGGTCGCGGGGGTGCTTGCCGATATGCCGCCCGGCTTCCGATTCGAAGTCATCGGCCAGACATTGGGGCACCACGGCGTTGCCGTAACCCACTGGCAAGGTGGACCGCCGGGGCAGATCATCGTCAGCGGCGCGGACGCCGCGCGCATCGTCGACGGCAAGATTCACGAACACTGGTTTTTCTTCAATCCGGCTGATTGAAGGTGGAAGCGAAGCCGCGCTCCAGCCAAATGGCGCGGCCTCTATCCGGAGCTGAACGGATTACCCGCAGGTAATCCGCTCGGCCTCGCCCTTTAGCCCGACCCACACGTTTACGCGGGTGTCACTGAATTCCATGGTCACGCGCATCTCCGGCGTGATCCGCCGTGCGGTGGCTGCACCCGATGCGCGCTGGACCTGGTCGGTCAGCGCCGGAGTCGCTTGTTGGCCGACGAAGCGCTGTGCCGGCTCAGCTTGGCATATGCCGGTCGGGCTAGGCAGCGGAGCGGGATGCTCCTGCGTACAGCCGGCAACAGCCAGCAGCAGGACCGGGGCGGCAATTACGAGCTTCATGCGATGTTCTCCGTACGTGTCATCTTGAGCTTCCCATCGACGACCGCAAAGGCGAGCCGCCCTTCGACCAGATCGAGCGCGTCGCGGCCGAACTGATCGAAACGCCAGCCTTGCAGGATCGACAGATCGTCGCGCGTGCCGGCGGCCAACGCCTCCAGGTCTTCGCTGCGCGCGAGCAACCGCGAGGCCACGTCGATTTCCTTGGAGCGGATCTTGAGCAGCAGCTTGAGCAGGTCGGCCACCAACGCCCCGTCCTTGCCAAGGCCCGGCTTGCGATCGTCGCGCTGCGGCATTTCACCCGCGTCCATCGGCACCGCTGCATCCAGCGCGGCCATCATGCGCGCGCCGATATCGTTATTGGCCCAGGCGGGGGAGAGCCCGCGTACCTTGGACAGATCGCCCTGCTTGCGCGGCGGATGGCCAGCGATGTCGGCAATCGTCTCGTCCTTGACGATGCGGCCGCGGGGGATGTCCTTTTGACGTGCCTCGATCTCGCGCCACCGCGCCAACGCCTTGAGCCGGCCCAACAGATCGGGCTTGCGGCCCGGAACCTTGATGCGCTTCCACGCTTCCTCGGGATCGTTGGCATAGTTGGCGGGATCGCCGATCCGTTCCATCTCCTGGTCGAGCCAGGCGCCGCGCCCGGTCTTGCGCAACCGGGCGAGCATCTTGGGGAAGATCTCCGCCAGATGCGTCACGTCGCCGATGGCATATTCGATCTGCCGTGCGTCCAAGGGCCGGCGGCTCCAGTCGGTGAAGCGCGCGCCCTTGTCGACGACAATGCCGAGATAGGCATCGACGAGGTTGGAATAACCGATCTGCTCGCCTTGCCCGAGCGCCATCGCCGCGACCTGCGTGTCGAACAAAGGGTAGGGCGTCTTGCCCGTTAAATTATAGATGATCTCCAGGTCCTGGCCGCCGGCGTGGAACACCTTCAGCACGTCTTGATTCTCGGTCATCAGATCGAGCAGCGGCTTCATGTCGAGCCCGGGCGCCATCGGATCGATCGCCGCCGCCTCGTTCACGTCGGCGATCTGGATGAGACACAGTTCCGGCCAGAACGTGTTCTCGCGCATGAATTCGGTATCGACGCAGACGAAGTCGGCCTGGGACAGACGGGCGCACAGATTGGCGAGAGTCGCACTGTCGGTGATGAGCGGATGGATATGCATGGGCGTGCCATAGCGAGGCGGGCGCGGCTTGACAAAGGCGGGCTGGAAAGGGAAGCGCACACCGCTTATCCGTCATCCCCGCGCAGGCGGGGATCCATAGCCTGGAACGCCGGAGAATATGGATCCCCGCCTGCGCGGGGATGACGGCAATTCATAGGAATCGACCATGCACGCCTATCGCACGCACACCTGCGCCCAGCTCCGCGCCGCCGATGTCGGCACCTCGGTCAAGCTTTCCGGCTGGGTCCATCGCAAGCGCGATCACGGCAATCTGCTGTTCGTCGATCTGCGCGATCATTACGGCATCACCCAGATCGTCACCGACAGCGACAGCCCGACGCACGCAATGCTCGACAAACTGCGCGCCGAGTCGGTGGTGACGATCACCGGCGACGTGGTGGCGCGCTCACCCGAGACGGTGAACGCCAATCTGCCCTCGGGCGAGGTCGAGATCCGCGCCCGCGACGTGGTGGTGCAGTCGTCGGCGCAGGAATTGCCGATGCCGGTGTTCGGCGAAAACGAATATCCGGAAGAGACGCGGCTGCGTTATCGCTTCCTCGATCTGCGCCGCGAGCGGCTGCACGCCAATGTGATGCTGCGCTCGAACGTCATCTCCAGCCTGCGCCAGCGCATGATCGGGCAGGGCTTCACCGAATTCCAGACGCCGATCCTGACCGCGTCGAGCCCTGAAGGCGCGCGCGACTATCTCGTGCCGAGCCGCGTGCATCCGGGCAAATTCTACGCCCTCCCGCAGGCGCCGCAGATGTTCAAGCAGCTGTTGATGGTGGCCGGCTTCGATCGCTATTTCCAGATCGCACCGTGCTTCCGCGACGAGGATGCGCGCGCCGATCGTAGCCCGGGCGAATTCTACCAGCTCGATTTTGAGATGAGCTATGTCACGCAGGAAGACGTGTTCGCCGCGATCGAGCCGGTGCTGCACGGCGTGTTCGAGGAATTCGCCGACTGGCAGGGCAAGGGTCGCAAGGTCAGCCCGCTGCCATTCAAGCGCATCCCCTATCGCGACTCGATGCTGAAATACGGCAACGACAAGCCCGATCTGCGCAACCCGATTTTGATCCACGACGTGAGCGAGCTGTTCCGCGGCTCGGGCTTCGGCCGGTTCGCGTCGATGGTCGAGGGCGGCGACGTGGTCCGCGCGCTGGCGGCACCCAACACGCACGAGAAGAGCCGCAAGTTCTTCGACGAGATGAACAGCTGGGCACAGTCGGAGGGCTTCCCCGGCCTCGGCTATGCGACGCAGAAGGACGGCGTGTTCGGCGGCCCGATCGCCAACAATCACGGCCAGGATGGCATGAAGGCGATCGCCGAGGCGCTCGGCCTTGGACCTAATGACGGCATCTTCTTCGCTGCGGGCAAGGAAGCGCAGGCGGCCAAGCTCGCTGGCCTGGCGCGTACCCGTGTCGCCACGCAGCTCGAGCTGATCGACGACAAGAAATTCGAATTCTGCTGGATCGTCGATTTCCCGATGTTCGAATATGACGAGGACGCCAAGAAGGTCGATTTCAGCCACAACCCCTTCTCGATGCCGCAGGGCGAGATGGACGCGCTGGAGACGATGAACCCGCTCGATATCCTGGCCTACCAGTACGACATCGTGTGCAATGGCATCGAATTGTCGTCCGGCGCGATCCGCAATCACAAGCCGGAGATAATGTACAAGGCGTTCGAGATCGCCGGCTACACTCAGGCCGATGTCGATCTGAACTTCGCCGGCATGATCAACGCGTTCAAGTGCGGTGCCCCGCCGCACGGCGGCTCCGCGCCGGGAGTCGATCGCATCGTCATGCTGCTGGCGGACGAACCGAACATCCGCGAGGTGATCACGTTCCCGATGACGCAGAAGGCCGAGGACCTGATGATGGGCGCGCCCAACTTCGCGACCGAGAAGCAGCTCAAGGAGTTGAACCTGAAAACGGTGGCGCCGGTCGCGGCTAGAACAGTCAGCGAAGCGGTTCGTCCGGAATAGGGCGTACCGCGGCGCTCGATTCCCGCCGTCATCCCGGACTTGGTCCGGGATCCAACCCGCGGCTAAGGAAAGTGACGGGCGGGGAAGCGCAGCGTAGCCGGCCAACTGGATCCGGACCAAGTCCGGGATGACGGATGAAAGGACGCCAAGCATGACGATCAACCTGGCCGACTACGAAGCCGGCAAGAAATATGACGGCGACTATTCGGACGATCTCGCCGCGCTGCAGGAGCGGCTGGCGCATATCCAGGTCGCCTATATCGTGTACAAGAAGCGGGCGGTGGTGTTGTTCGAGGGCTGGGATGCCGCCGGCAAGGGCGGGATCATCCAGCGGCTGACGGGCAATTGGGATCCGCGTAATTTCGAGGTCTGGCCGATCAAGGCGCCAAACCCTGACGAGCTCGCCCGCCATTTCCTGTGGCGCTTCTGGAAGCGGCTGCCGGCGGACGGCAATATCGGCGTGTTCGACCGCAGCTGGTATGGTCGCGTGCTGGTCGAACGCGTCGAGGGCTATGCCAAGGAAGCCGAATGGCGCCGTGGTTATGACGAGATCAATGAGTTCGAAGCGCAGCAGGTCGATTCGGGCACGACGATCGTCAAAATGTTCGTGCACACGACGGCGAAGGAGCAGGACGCGCGCCTGCTCGCCCGGCTGGACCACCCGTGGAAGCGGTGGAAAACCGGCGTGGACGATTATCGCAATCGCGAGAAGCGCGATTTGTATCTCGACGCCATGGCCGAGATGTTCCGCCGCACCGATACGCGCTGGGCACCGTGGCATGCAATCGACGGCAACAACAAGAAAGCGGCGCGGATCGCAGCGTTGAACGTGATCGCGGACCAGCTCGAAGCGAATGTCGACATGGCCCCACCCAAGCTCGATCCCGAGGTGGAGAAGATCGCGCGCAAGGCGTTGAAGAAGGACTAAGCGGGGGCGAATTCCCCGACATCGTCCATCACGTGCAGCACGCCGTCGGCGATTGCGAAATAGGCGCCGTGAAGCGTCAGTGTTCCCGCCGCTTCGCGTTCCGCCACGAACGGAAAGCTCCGCAGGTTGGCGATCGAGACGCGAACCGTCTCCAGCTCGAGTGCACGGACTGCTTCAGGCCCGTCGCCATGTTGCGCCACGATCCGGTCGCGCGCTTCATCGAGCATATCCACCCAATGCGCGATGAACCCGCCGGCTCCCGGCGCCTCTCCGGCAAAGCGGCGCGACAATGCCGCGCCCACGCCGCCACAGGCGCCGTGGCCCATTACCACGATCTCCGGCACCTCCAGCTGCGTCACCGCGAATTCCAGCGCCGCCGACACACCGTGACGCCCGCCGCCCATCTCGAAGGGAGGAACGAGGTTTGCCACGTTGCGCACGACGAAGATCTCGCCGGGGACGGTGTCGAACACCTGGGCGGGATCGACGCGACTGTCCGAGCAGGCGATCACCATCACGCGCGGGTTTTGCCCTTCGCTTAGTTCCACCCAGCGCTCGCGATGGCGGCGATACTCGCTGGAGCGAAAGCGGCCATAGCCATCGAGCAGATCGGTGAAATCGGTCATGCAGCCCCTCCTAGCGCGTGTTGTAACGGCTTCAAGCCATCGCTAGATGCAACCCATGAACGAGATGTCTCCGCTCGCCCGCCCCCCCCGTGAACGCAAGCCGGACTGGCTGCGCGTAAAAGCGCCGACCTCTGCCGGATTTGCCGCCACCCGCGCGCTGATGCGCTCGAAAAGCCTCACCACGGTGTGCGAGGAAGCGGCCTGCCCCAATATCGGCGAATGCTGGAGCAAGAAGCACGCGACGGTGATGATCCTGGGCGACACCTGCACCCGCGCCTGCGCCTTCTGCAACGTGAAGACGGGCATGCCGCGGGCAATCGACCGCGCCGAGCCGCAGAATGTCGCCGATGCGGCGGCGCAGATGGGGCTGCAGCATATCGTCGTCACCTCGGTCGATCGCGACGATCTGCCCGATGGCGGCGCGTCGCAGTTCGTGCGCGTGATCCAGGCGCTGCGCGCCACCACGCCGAATACGACGATCGAGATCCTCACCCCCGATTTCCGCAACAAGGCGCAGGCCGCGATCGAGTCGATCGTCGAAGCCCGCCCGGACGTGTACAATCACAATCTCGAGACGGTGCCGCGCCTGTACCCGACGATCCGACCGGGCGCGCGTTATTATGCCTCGTTGCGCCTGCTGGAGAGCGTGAAGCGGCACGATCCGTCGATCTTCACCAAGTCCGGCATGATGATGGGCCTCGGCGAGGAGCGGATGGAGGTCCATCAGGTGATGGACGACATGCGCAGCGCGGACGTCGATTTCCTGACGCTCGGCCAATATTTGCAGCCGACACCGCGCCACGCCAAGGTGCTCGACTTCGTGACGCCCCAGGCGTTCGATGCCTATGCCCAGATTGCCCGCGCCAAGGGCTTCATGCTTGTCGCCTCCTCGCCCCTGACACGGTCGAGCTATCACGCCGGCGACGATTTCGCGCGGCTTCGTGCGGCACGCGAGGCGAAGCTCGCGCGCGGCTGATGCCCAAGCATTCCGAAACCCGACGGCTGCCCTATAGCCGCGAGCAGATGTTCGATCTGGTCGCGGACGTCTCGCGCTATGCCGAGTTCCTGCCCTGGGTGACCGCGATCCGTGTGCGATCGAACAGCGACACGGAAATGGTCGCCGACATGATCGTCGGGTTCAAGGGCTTGCGCGAGACGTTCACCTCGAAGGTCGAGAAGCAGCGGCCGGATCACCTGTCGGTCGATTATATCGACGGGCCGCTGAAATACCTGCGTAACGACTGGACGTTCAGGCCCGATGGCGATGCCGGCTGCTTCGTCGACTTCACGGTCGATTTCGCGTTCAAGAATCGCGTGTTCGAGATGCTGGCCGGCCAGGTGTTCGGCAGCGCGCTGCGCAAGATGATCGGCGCGTTCGAGGAGCGTGCCGCCGTGCTCTACGCCTCTTCTGCCGTTTCCTCTGGCGGCAGCAGCAATTCCAGCGCGCACAAGGCCGCCTGAAGCCGGATACCACCGCGGCCGAGATCACCGAACTGCTTGCGGTCGGCGGTGATGTTACCCGGATCGGCGCCCTTTTCGGCGCGCGCGAACACCACGGTGCCGACCGGCTTCTTCAAGGATCCGCCGCCCGGGCCGGCGATTCCGGTGATCGCCACCGCGACGTCGGCGCCGCTCTGTTCCAGCGCCCCCTGCGCCATGCTCCACGCAACCGCCACGGATACCGCACCGAACGTGTCGATCACATCCGAACTGACCTTGAGGACGTCGTGCTTGGCGTCGTTGGAGTAAGTCACGAATCCGGATTCGAACATCTCGGACGAACCCGCAATCTCGGTGAGCGCCGCCGCGACCAGCCCGCCGGTGCAGCTTTCCGCGACGCTGACACGGCGGCCGATCGCCAGGTTGCGCTCCACCACTTCGCGCGCCGCTGCGACGAGTTCGGGGGGCAGGATGCTGTCGATCATGGCTGCGGCACCACGGGGCAGATCGTGAACGGCGCCTTGTCGCGCTTGCCCTGGGTGCCGAGCGTGAACAGCAGCACCAGGATCCCGGCGGTGTTCCGCGCGGGCAGGGGGCTGAGCAGGCTCACGACCCGGTCGACCTTGGGGCAGTCCGCCGGCTTGATCTCCTTGGCCAGCATCGGCGCCATCATCGCGCCGATCAGTGGCCGCATCAATGCGGGATCGACGCCCTTCATCTCCTCGCCCATCACTTTGCCCAGCGCAGTGCGCGCCTGCGGCCAGACTGTAGGCGCCTCGACCCGGTAGCGGCCGATCAATGCCGGCAATCCGCCGCGCAACGTCGCCTGCGGGGGCAGGCTTGCCGCACATGCCGTGCCCGCCGCGTTGATCACGTCGGGTAGCAGCGTGATCATCAGCGCTTCCGCTTCCGGTTCGCTGAGGCAGGGTGTCGCCGCCTGTGCGGTGGTTGCACCGAGCGCCGCCCAGAGTGCGATCGTATAGCCGATCCGTCGTTTCATGCCGTTCCCTGTCATGCTGCCCCCGCTACCGACACGCCTTACGCCACCGGGGCGATCCGGATCGTGGCGATCGACTGTGCGGCGATGCCTTCGCCCCGCCCGGTAAAGCCAAGGCGCTCGGTCGTCGTCGCCTTGATGCTAACGCTCGACAGCGGCAGCCGCAACAAGCCCGCGATCCGCGTGCGCATCGCGTCGCGGTGTGGGCCGATCTTGGGCGCCTCGCAGATCAGCGTCAGGTCGATGAAGTCGATCACGCCGCCAGCCTGGCGGACGAGGCTGGCGGCATGTTCCAGGAACTGAGCCGAATCGGCGCCCTTCCATTGCGGATCGCTGGGCGGAAAGTGCGTACCGATATCACCCGCCGCGATCGTGCCGAGCAGCGCATCGGTGATCGCATGGAGCGCGACGTCGGCGTCACTATGCCCCGACAGGCCCTTGTCGTGCGGGATCAGCACGCCGCCGAGCCACAATTCCTCGCCGACCTCGAGCCGGTGCACGTCGAAGCCGCTGGCGCTGCGGGAAATGAGCGCGGCGCCATGGCGCGCCTCGGCGGCGGCGAAATCGGCGGGGTAGGTGATCTTGTCGAGCATCGTGTCTCCTTCGACCATCGCAACGCTGCCGCCAAGCCGGCGCAGCATCTGCGCATCGTCTGTCGGCTCTTCGAACGACCAGGCGCGATGCGCGCGCAGGATCGCGTCGAAGCGAAACGCCTGCGGAGTCTGGACGCGCGAAAGGCCGGTCCGGTCGATCGTGTCGCCCTGCGCATTGGTGAGCGTATCGGCAACAGGCAGGGTGGGCAGGGCGCCTTCTGTCTCGTCCAGCGCGGTGAGCAGGCGATCGATTACGGCGGCCGACAGGAAGGGCCGCGCGGCATCGTGGATCAGCACGCGCGCGACTACACGCTCAGCCCTCACCCCGGACTTGTTCCGGGGTCCACCGTGGTTCTCATCCTGCGGCTGCGGGGTCTGCGGCACGGTGGACCCCGGAACAAGCCCAAGGTGACGGGCGGGGGTAGTGGTCAGCCCCTCCAACCCGGCTAGGACCGAAAGACGCCTTGTCGCGCCGCCGATCACATGCTCCACATCGCCAAGCGCGTCGCGGAGCGCCGTCTGCTGCCCCTCACCGATCACGACGATCACGCGATCAATCCACGGATGCGCGCTCAGCACGTCATAGCTATGGGCGATCATCGGCCTGCCGGCGACCTGCGCGAACTGTTTGGGCAGCTCGCTCCCGCTACGCGTGCCGGTGCCGGCGGCGACAATGATGGCAGCGGTGCGGGGCGTCGTCATGCCGCCCGCCTAGCCGAAGCAACACAGGGTCGCCAGCCTTGCCATTTAGCGCCCTCGGCGCTACTGCCCATTTTTCAGGCACGATCGATGAACAGCGCTCCCACCAAGACTTTGGCTCCCATTCAGGTCGGTCCCGTCCGGATCGAACGCCCGGTCGTGCTCGCGCCGATGACGGGTGTCACCGACATGCCGTTCCGCACCTTGGTGCGCCGCTATGGGTCGGGCCTCAACGTCACCGAAATGGTCGCCAGCCAAGCGGCGATCCGTGAGACGCGGCAGTCGCTGCAAAAGGCCGCCTGGCACGTCAGCGAGAATCCGGTGTCGATGCAGTTGGTCGGTTGTACGGCGCAGGAAATGGGCGAGGCGGCGAAGCTCAGCCAGGATCGTGGCGCCGCGATCATTGACATCAACATGGGCTGCCCGGTCCGCAAGGTGACCAATGGCGATGCCGGATCGGCGCTGATGCGCGACCTGGACAATGCCGCGGCGATCATCCGCGGCGTGGTCGATGCCGTCACCGTGCCGGTGACGCTGAAGATGCGCATGGGCTGGTGCCATGACAGCCTCAACGCCCCCGAATTGGCGAAGATCGCGCAGGATCTCGGCGTCAAGCTGATCGCCGTGCACGGGCGGACTCGCAACCAGATGTACAAAGGCTCCGCTGACTGGGCGTTCATCCGCCGCGTGAAGGATGCCGTCGATCTGCCGGTGATCGCCAATGGCGATATCTGTTCGATCGAGGATGCCGAGGCAGCGCTGGAGCAGTCCGGTGCCGACGGCGTGATGATCGGGCGCGGCGCTTACGGTCGACCTTGGCTGCTTGGGCAGGTGATGGAATGGTTCGCCACCGGGCGGCGCCTTCCCGATCCGAGCCTCGAAGAACAATATGACGTCATCGCCGAGCATTACGACGCGATGCTGCATCATTATGGCAATGAGGTCGGCGTCAACATGGCGCGCAAGCATATCGGCTGGTACACCCGCGGCATCCACGGCTCGGCTGAGTTTCGCAACCGTGTGAACCAGATTCCCGATCCCCGGCAGGTGCAGTCGATGCTGGCCGAGTTCTACGCACCATATCGCAGCCGCGCGGCGGCCTGACGGCATGGGCGGGGCGGCGGGGCCGGCCTTTGCCGAGCTGTTTGCCGCCCTGCCGGTGGCGGTCCTGGTGATCGATCCACAAAATCGGATAGCCCATGCCAATGCCGATGGCGAGGCACTGCTCAACCTGTCGGAGCGTGCCATGCTCGGCCAGCCGCTTGCCGCCATCTTGCGCCCGCCACCGGAGCATCTACGGCCCGACGGCCACGATTTCGCCGCCTTCGATGTAGAGTTGGCGCTGGTGCGGGGCGGGCGCATCCGCGTCGATTTCATCGAAGCGCGCATTGCCGACCATCCGGGCTGGCGCGCGATCACGCTGCACCATGCCGCCACGTCGCGTCGCCTGGGCCATAGCGCGGATCGTGCCTCGGCGGCGCGTGCCGCAGTGGGCGCGGCGGCGATGCTGGCGCATGAGATCAAGAACCCGTTGTCCGGCATTCGCGGTGCCGCGCAATTGCTCGCCATGGGCGCCGAGGACGCCGAGGAACTCACGACGCTGATCACGACCGAGGTCGACCGGGTCGCCGCGTTGATCGACCGGATGCAGGACTTCACCGACACCCGCCCATTGAGAATTGCGTCCGAAAATATTTACCCGCTGCTCGATCATGCCCGGCGGTTGGCGCTGGCCGGTTTTGCCAGCGGCGTGACGATCGAAGAGCGGTTCGATCCTTCTCTACCGCCAGTGCTGGTCGATCGCGATGCCATGCTGCAGGTCTTGCTCAACCTGTTGAAGAACGCCGCCGAAGCGCTGGTCGGGCAGGGGGGAGATGGGCTGCAGCCGCGCATCACCCTGTCGACCGCCTATCGTCACGGCATGGCGGTAAGCCCGTCGCCCGGCAAGCCGCGCCAGCCGCTACCGATCGAGATCTGCGTCGGCGACAATGGCCCGGGCGCGCCGGCCGAGATCGCCGACCATCTGTTCGACCCGTTCATCAGCGGCAAGCCCGAGGGGCAGGGGCTTGGGCTCGCGCTGGTCGACAAGCTGGTGCGCGATATGGGGGGGATGATCCAATATGCGCGAGAGGGTTCGCCCGAGACGACCGTCTTCCGCATTCTGCTGCCCCGCGGCCAATGACAGAGGTGGCGATGAACAGCCGTACGATCCTGGTCGTGGACGATGATGCGGCGATCCGCACCGTCATCGCGCAATCGCTGCGCCGGGAGGGCCATCGCGTCATGGCCGTCGCGTCGCTGGCCGAGATGGAGGCACAGCTCACCATCGCTACGCCGGACGTGCTGATTTCGGATGTCGTATTGCCCGACGGCAACGGGCTGGACCGGATCGCGCGGCTGACCACCGAGCTTCCCGGCCTGCCCGTGATCGTCCTTTCGGCGCAGAATACGTTGAGCACCGCTGTGCGTGCCACCGAAGTAGGCGCGTACGATTATCTGCCCAAGCCGTTCGACCTCGCGACCCTGTCGCAAGCAGTGCAGGGCGCGCTGGCGCGGAACAGGGGCGGGCCGATCGCCGCGGTCGGCGATGAGGACGCATTACCGCTGATCGGCCGCTCGCCGGCGATGCAGGATGTGTACCGCGTCATCGCCCGCGTCGTGGCCAACGATCTTACCGTGCTGATCTCCGGCGAGTCCGGCACCGGCAAGGAACTCGTCGCGCGCGCGATCCACGATCTCGGGCCGCGGCAGGGCTCGCCGTTCGTCGCGATCAACATGGCGGCGATCCCGCGCGAGCTGATCGAGGCGGAGTTGTTCGGCCATGAACGCGGTGCCTTTACCGGCGCGCAGGCCCGCGCGGCCGGGCGCTTCGAGCAGGCGGCAGGCGGCACCTTGTTCCTCGACGAGATTGGCGACATGCCGATGGAAGCGCAGACGCGGCTGCTGCGCGTGCTGCAATCGGGCGAATTCACCACAGTCGGCGGCGCGCGCACGATCCGTGCCGACGTGCGCATCGTGGCGGCCACCAACCGCGATCTTGCCGAGCTCGTGGCAAGCGGCCATTTCCGCGAGGATCTCTTCTACCGCCTGAACGTGGTGCCCGTGACATTGCCCGCGCTTCGTGCGCGGCGCCAGGACATCGCGCTGCTGGCGAGGCACTTCCTCGACAAGGCAGCGGACGATGGCTTGCCGCGCAAGCAACTGGAATCCGATGCGGTCGTCGCGCTCGAACATTATGACTGGCCGGGCAACGTCCGCGAACTCGAGAATATCATGCGGCGCATGGCGGTGCTCGCGCGCGACGAGCGGATCGACGGTGGCGAAGTGCGCGCGATGTTGGGGACGCCTGCCGTCGCAACACCGACGATCGCCACCGATCCGGGCATCGCCGCGGCAGTGCAGGGCCGGCTGGAACGATTCGCCCGCGAAGAGCCCGCCGCACTGGAGAACGGCACGTTGTACGACCGCATCATCGGAGAGGTGGAACGCCCGTTGATCGAGGCGATGCTCGCCCGGCATGGCCAGAACCAGCTACGCGCCGCCCGCGCGCTGGGCATCAACCGCAATACGCTACGGAAGCGGCTCGATGTGCTCGGCATTGAACCGGATACCGGGCGGTCGGAGCCGCCCCAGAGGTAGGACGAGCACGAAACTGTGTTCTAATGGCCACAATATCGTTGTAGTATGGCCACGATGGGCGCCGACACGGTAGCGATGGAAGATCCGGAGACGACGAACCGCCGGTTCAGCGTGACCCCTTTTGTCGAACTTCTCGTGCTCGCGGTCGCGGTCGCGATCGCCATCGCCAGCTATTTCACCGTCACGTACGAGGATTCGCCGGATCGGCTGTTGTCGCCGCCGGTGGTCGCGCTGCTGCTGGTCTCCAATCTGGTGCCGGGCGTTGCGTTGCTCGTGCTGATGGGGCGGCGCATCGCGATGCACCGTGCGGCAAGGTCGCCGATCGGCGGCAATGGCCGGCTGCACGTCCGCCTGGTGGCGATTTTCTCGGTCATCGCCACCGTGCCGATGCTGCTGGTCACGATCTTCGCCTCCTTGCTGTTCCAATACGGCGTGGATTTCTGGTTTTCCGACAAGGCGCGCGGGATGCTGGAGAATTCAAAGGTAATGGCGCAGGTTTCCTACACCCAGCTGCTTGAACGCTGGGAAGACGCCACCGTCACCGCAGCGAGCGATACTGCCGCCTTCCTGCGTGAACGGCCGATCGACGGGCCGGACTTTCCCGGCTTTTTTGGGACCCAGATCTATTATCGCAGCCTGTCCGAAGGCGCCGTGTTCGCTGTGTCGCCCAAGAGCGAGATACAAACGCTGGCCATCGTCAACCCCTATGAGATCGATCTACCCAGGCAGATCACGCCGGCCACCATTGCCAAGCTTCGGGCGGGGCAACGCAGCGTCGTCACCGTCACCCGTGACCGCATTCAGACGGTGACGATGTTGCCGGGGTCTGCCGACCTGTTCCTCTATGCCGCTCGGGTAACCGAGGCGAAGATCATGGAAGAACAGAGCGACCGTGCCGAAGCAGTTCTGAACGACTATCGTTCGTTGCTGGCGCGTTCCCGCTCGCTGCAGCTCCGCTTCAACGCCGCATTGCTGCTGGTCTCGCTGCTGATCGTCGGTATCGCCGTATGGATCGCATTGGAGGTGGCGGATCGGCTGGTGCGGCCGGTCGGAGAGCTGGTCGGCGCGGCTCGGCGCGTAGCGGAGGGCGATCTCACTGCCCGAGTGTCCGCGCCCAAGACGCGAGACGAGTTCGGCACGCTCGGCAATGCCTTCAACCTGATGACCGTGCGGCTGCAGGAACAGACCAGCGCGCTGGAAAGCCGTCGCGCGCTGATCGAGGCAGTGATGTCCGGCGTCAGTGCCGGGGTGGTGTCTATCGCCGCCGACGGCACGATCCGGCTGATCAACCGCTCGGCCGCGGCCTTGCTCAACACCGGTGCCGCAAGCCCGGTGGGCCGCCCGCTGGCCGACATCTCGCCGGAACTCGCCGAAGTGATCGGCACCGACAAGCGCGACGCGATCGTCGAGGTCGATGCCGGCGGCGAGGCACGGACGCTGGCGGTGCGCATTGCCCGTGCCGATACCGGCCCGATCCTCACTTTCGACGATATCACGCAGCAATTGCTCGATCAGCGTCGCGCCGCCTGGTCCGATGTCGCGCGGCGTATCGCCCATGAGATCAAGAACCCGCTGACCCCGATCCAGCTAGCCGCCGAACGCCTGCAGCGCCGCTACGGCAAGCAGATCGCCAATGACGACGGCACCTTCGCACGGCTGACAGAAACGATCGTGCGGCAGGTCGGCGACCTGCGCCGCATGGTCGATGAATTCTCCTCCTTTGCGCGTATGCCCAAGCCGCTGTTCAAGCACGAGTCGCTCGTCGACATCGCGCGCCAGTCGCTGTTCCTGCATGAAGTGGCACACGCCAATATCCGCTTCACGCTGATGCACGAGCCGGGGCCGGTCGATTTCGTCTGCGATCGCCGCCAGATCGGGCAGGCGCTGACCAACATTGTCAAGAACGCGGTCGAGGCGATCGAGGCCAAGGGCAATGCAGCCTCGGGCGAGGTAACGATGACGTTGAGCGGCGATCCGACCCGCTGGCTGACGATCGAGATCGCCGACAATGGCGTCGGCCTGCCGGCCGCGCGTGATCGCATCGTCGAGCCCTATATGACGACCCGGGCCCGCGGCACCGGCCTGGGGCTGGCGATCGTCAACAAGATCGTCGAGGAACATTGCGGCACCATGAGCTTCGGCGATCGCGACGGTGGCGGCACGGTGGTGACGATGCGCTTCGATGCCGCGGCCCTCGCACGGCTCGATGCCGGCGGCGCTAATGATGATGTCGGCAGCGATGCCGACGACAAGAACGACCGGCGCCCTGCCGATCTCAGAACACGGACATAACGCCATGGCGCTCGACATCCTCATCGTCGACGACGAACGCGATATCCGGGAACTCGTCGCCGGGGTCCTCGAAGACGAAGGCTATGAAGCCCGCAGCGCTGCCGACAGTGATTCGGCGCTGGAGGCGATCGCCGCGCGGCGGCCGTCGCTGGTGCTGCTCGACGTCTGGCTCAAGGGCTCGCGATTGGACGGCTTGGAACTGCTCGACGAGTTGAAGCGCCGCGATCCCTCGATCCCGGTGCTGGTCATTTCCGGACACGGCAATCTCGATACGGCGGTGGCCGCGGTCAGGCGTGGCGCGGTCGATTTCATCGAAAAGCCGTTCGAGGCCGAACGCCTGCTGCTGATGATCGCGCGCGCTACGGAGACCGAGGCGCTGCGCCGCGAAGTGGCGTCGCTCCGCGCCAGCGTCGGGCGGGACACAGATCTCACCGGCAACTCGACCGCGATAAATGGCGTGCGTGCGACCTTGAAGCGCGTTGCTTCGACCGGCAGCCGGGTGCTGGTGATGGGCGGGGCGGGCGTCGGCAAGGAAGTCGCCGCGCGCCTGCTGCACGGCTGGAGCCAGCGTGCCGACGCGCCGTTCATCATCGTCAGCGCGGCGCGTATGACGCCCGAACGCGTCGAGGAGGAATTGTTCGGCAGCGAAGAGAGCGGCGACCTGGTGCGCCCGGGATTGCTCGAACAAGCGCATGGCGGCACGCTGTTCCTGGACGAGATCGCCGACATGCCGATCGCTACGCAGGGGCGCATCCTGCGCGTGCTGACCGACCAGAGCTTCACGCGGGTAGGGGGGCAGCGCGTGGTAAAGGTCGATGTCCGCGTCGTCTCGGCCACGGCGCGTGATCTGGTGCACGAGATTGCCGAAGGCCGTTTTCGCGAAGACCTGTATTATCGCCTGAACGTCGTTCCCGTGCTCATCCCGAACCTGTCGGAGCGGCGTGAGGATATTCCGGCGCTGGTGAACCATTTCATGGCGCATTACGCCTCGGAACGTCGCGTGCCGACGCCGGAGATCGCCTCCGACGCGATGGTTGCGCTGCAGAGCTACGAATGGCCCGGCAACGTTCGCCAATTGCGCAATGTCGTGGAACGCACGATCATCATGGCGCCCGGCGACCGGATCGGGCGGATCGATCTCGATCTGCTGCCTGCCGAGGTACTGGGTGATCCGGGCGAATTGGGCGGCGGCGGCAGCGCGATCATGGGTTCGCCGCTGCGCGAGGCACGCGAGACCTTCGAACGCGAATATCTCCGCGTCCAGATCCGCCGCTTCTCGGGCAATATCTCCCGCACGGCGCACTTCATCGGCATGGAACGCTCCGCGCTGCACCGGAAGCTCAAGCTGCTGGGCATCACCGAGACGCGCGACGAGTGATCGGATGGCCGGCAACGTGCAGGCCGCTTTCACAGTCCACAGCCCGCGGCCCCAAGCCACGGCATCATCCCGGACTTGTTCCGGGGTCCACCGCGCTGCACGTTTTGCCTCCAAGGCACTATCCGCCTTGCAAGCCGCTGGGTTGAACAAGTCGGCAATTGTACCGCTTAAACAAGTCGTTCGCCGTCATCCCCGCGCAGGCGGGGATCCATATACTCGAACGTCTGCATTTCAGCCGCTAAGCCCGCCACTATGGATCCCCGCCTTCGCGGGGATGACAAATCATGTTTGAAAGGGATAGTTGCCGAACAAGTCCGGAGTGACGCTAATGGTAGTTCCCTCGGAGCGCGGCAGGCGTCGCGTCCGCGCCGCAAAAAAACCGCTGTCCTACACGCCTATGAACCTGCACAACCGCTACGAACATCGCGAGCCGGCCAATCCGACGCCCGGTTGAAAGTTGATAAAACCAACACGATACAGGCCGACTTTCTCAACTTTGTCTTCGCCCGGACCACCCTTTTTGCTGGACGCCGGTAGACGTTGGGGCGGGCAGTGCCTAAATTAGCGATGGCGGAGCAACCTGCGCCGGCCGACGCCGGGAAACGGCGCCATGCGGGAAATTCCCGCCAAGAACAAAGGATCGACCGATGGCCGACAAACAACCCGCTCTCCAGGATCTCTTCCTCAACGCCCTACGCCGGTCGAAGACGCCGGTGACGATGTTCCTCGTCAAGGGCGTCAAGCTGCAGGGGATCGTCACCTGGTTCGATAACTTCTCAGTGCTGCTGCGCCGCGACGGCCAGTCCCAGCTGATCTACAAGCACGCCATTTCGACGATCATGCCGTCCGGCGCGATCGATGTCGCCGCGATCGTCAATGCGGTGGGCGAGGCGCAGAAGCGGCAGCCATTGCTGCAGGAGATCTTCCTGAACGCGGTCCGCAAATCGGAGGACAGCGTCACCATGTTCCTGGTCAACGGTGTGATGCTGCAGGGGCAGATCGCGGCGTTCGACCTCTTCTGCATGCTGCTGCAGCGCGATGGCATGTCGCAACTGGTCTACAAGCACGCTGTGTCGACGATCCAACCGGCGCATCCGCTGAATTTGGCAGACGAGCCGGCCGATATGTCGGATGATGAAGAGCAGGATTGAGAGTGCAGCTTTGACCAACGGTTTCGAGCGTGATCGTGACGAGTTCGCCCGGGGCGCCCGGGCCGTTGTGGTGTTTCCAGAACACGGCGCATCCTCCCGCGATGTAGCCGCACGACTGGACGAGACCGCGGGGCTTGCAGCCGCGATCGGCGTCGTCGTCGCCGACAAGGTGTCGTTCCGTATTCGCGCGCCACGGCCCTCGACCCTGCTCGGCAGCGGGCAGGTCGAGATGCTGGCGACGACCGTACGAATGGAGGAAGCGGACCTCGTCGTGTTCGATGCGGCGCTCTCGCCGGTGCAGCAGCGCAATTTGGAGAAAGAGCTGAAGGCCAAGGTGATCGATCGTACCGGCTTGATCCTCGAAATCTTCGGCGAGCGCGCGGCAACGGCAGAGGGCCGTTTGCAGGTCGAACTCGCCCATCTCGACTACCAGGCCGGACGCCTGGTGCGCAGCTGGACTCACCTCGAACGCCAGCGCGGCGGCTTCGGCTTCCTGGGCGGCCCGGGTGAAACGCAGATCGAGGCCGATAGGCGCTTGATCCGCGATCGCATGGCCGGGCTGAAGAAGGAATTGGAAAAGGTCGCCCGCACGCGCGGGTTGCACCGTGATCGGCGGCAACGTGCGCCGTGGCCGGTGATCGCCTTGGTCGGCTATACCAATGCCGGCAAGTCCACCTTGTTCAACCGCCTGACCGGCGCTGCCGTGATGGCCGAGGATCTGCTCTTCGCCACGCTCGATCCGACGCTCCGGCAGATCAGCCTGCCCGGGATCGACAAGGTGATCCTGTCCGATACGGTCGGCTTCGTGTCCGAACTGCCCACGCAGTTGGTCGCGGCGTTCAAGGCGACGCTGGAAGAAGTGGTATCGGCCGACCTGCTGATCCACGTACGCGACATCGCGCACCCCGACACGACGGCGCAGCGCGACGATGTCGAGGCGGTATTGCGCGATATCGGGGTGGCCGACACCACGCCGCGGATCGAGGCATGGAACAAGCTCGACTTGTTGGACGAGCAAGACCGCGCCGAGCTGATCGGCGAAGCGGCACGGCGCGACGATGTCGTGGCGATCTCGGCGCTGAGCGGGGAAGGGGTCCCCGGACTGCTCGAGACGATCGCGACCTTGGTCACCGAAGGGCACCGTGACTATCATATCGAGCTGGATGCCGGTGACGGCGCCGGTGCGGCCTGGCTACACGCCCATGGCGAGGTGCTGGGTCAGGACGTCGAGGGTGACCGTGCCAGGTACGACGTGCGCATGGCTCCACGCGACTTCGACCGTTTCGGGCAACGCGCCGGGCACTAGCGTGGGCGCCGACCCCGATCTTGTGGCGGGTTGGCTTCACGCTCGCTCGATCGCCCGTGGGCTTCCGCTGCCCGTTCCCGATTGCGGTGGCTGGCGGGTGGACACGCGCTCCGAGGTTGAGTGCAGCCGCTATGTATTCGCTGCGCCAACGCCTGAGATCGTCGCACTGAGCCAGAAGATCGATCGGACGCGCATCTTCATCAAGCTGTGCACTGAGGATTCGGCGTTGCGGCAGTTGTTATCGACCCGTTGGCAGTTACAGGCCCCATCCTGGATGATGACCGGCCCGATGCACGTTCCTGGCGCCGAGCTACCGGTCGGCTATCATGTGGAGATCGACTGGACCGGTGGCTCGGTCCGAGTACAGGTCATTACGCAAGACAGTACTTTAGCCGCCAGCGGCTACGCTGCCGAGGCACAAGGCGTGTTCGTCTACGATAGGATCGTTACCGCCGGCGAGCACCGGCGGCGTGGACTCGGACGCGTGGTCATGTCGCAGCTTTCTCAGCAGCGGCGATCAGGCCTGTCACGCAATGTTCTGGTGGCAACGGTCGAGGGAAGGGCGCTCTACACCGCGCTCGGCTGGCAGGTGCATGCGCCGTATGCCAGCGCGGTCATTCCCGAGCCGGTGTCTTGACCGACTGCCACAACGCTTCCTTCTGCTCCAGCGGCAAGCCGGCGAACGTCTCGCCAGCCAGTTTTTCCATACCTTGGAAACGGCGCTCGAACTTTGCATTGGCGGAGCGCAACGCCGCCTCCGGATCAATGCCCAGGTGGCGCGCCCAATTGACGACCGAGAAGAGCAGGTCGCCAACCTCTTCTTCGCGTTCGGCCTCGGATGCAGCGTCGATCTCGGGAATCTCTTCGATCACCTTGGCACGCGGACCCTCGGCGTCGGGCCAGTCGAACCCGGTTCGCGCGGCACGTTTCTGTAGCTTTTCGGCACGCAACAAAGCGGGCAGCCCGATCGCCACGCCGTCCAGCGCGCCGCCTGCACCTTTGCGGCGACGTTCCTCGGCCTTGATCTGCTCCCAAAGGTGATGCCCGCCATTGGCCGTATCACCAAAGATATGGGGATGCCGACGTTCCATTTTGTCGCTGATCGAGGCTACGACATCGTTCAGCGCGAACACACCGGCTTCCTCGGCAATGCGGCTGTGAAAGATCACCTGCAGCAACAGATCGCCGAGTTCGTCCTTCAACTCAGCCATATCGTTTCGCGCGATCGCATCAGCAACCTCATACGCTTCCTCGATCGTGTACGGCGCGATCGAGGCAAAATCCTGGGCGACATCCCATTCGCAGCCGGTTTCGGGATCGCGCAGGCGTGCCATGATGGCGACTAAGCGATCGATCGGGGACGATGGGCCGCCCTGCTTACCCGACATCGGCAAGTCCGATAATATACATTATGTTAAATCCAAATCGATCAGGGGACGAATGAAGTATGCGGCTCAAGGATCAGGAAGCCGTTCTCCACGCGCCAGGATTTGAGCTGTGACAGAAAGTTCATGCCGATCACGTCGGTATCGCCAAATGCCGGCGACACTACGACCGGAAGATCGACCGCGTGGATCGCACCAAGATCGAGCTTCGCTACGGTCGCACGCTGTACGCTGATTTGCCCGTTGGCGGTGCTGATGATCGTCGGAAAGCTATTCTCAGCCAAATCCAGCCCAGCGGCCTGTGCAGTGCGCGCCGAGATCGCCGTCGTTGCGGCGCCACTATCCACCAGCATGCGACGCTGCACGCCGTTAATGGCGACGGATGCCCAGAAATGACCATCCTCCGCCATTCGTATGCGGACTGTTCCACCGGATACCGCTTGATCGCTGATGCCGAGCGTGTCTGCCGCTGATTGGAACATGGGTGCGACGCGTGGCCAGTTGCCGACGAGCACGATCAAGACGCCGAAGATCGCCACCCAGGCAAGCGCCATCTTGATCATCGAGCCGAGCGGCAGCCGGCGGGCGATCAACGCCGACAGCGGCAACACCAACATCAGCGCCAGATAGGCGAAGCTGGCGCCATCATCGTTCATACAGTGAATTCCAGCCCGTCATAGCCGGGCTCCACGCCGGGAGGGAGTTCGCGCAACAGTGTCGCATAGTCCATGGACTGGTCCATATGGATCAGTGCCGATCGCCCGGGATGCAACTCCCCTACCCAGCCGAGCACTGCCGCGAGTTCCGGGTGCGACGGATGCGGATAGCGCCGCAGCGCGTCAACAATCCACACGTCGAGATCCTGATACAGAGACCTCATTTCGCTAGTCAACACGTTGAAATCGGTAGCATATCCGATCGATGCGCCGCTGTTATCGAAGCGCAGGCCGGCGGAATGGATGCTGCCGTGCGGTTGATCGACCACCCGCACCTGAATGTCGCCGATCGTCAGGCCGTCGGGCAATTGTTCACCTGCGACGATCGGTGGATAGCCGTCATTGCCGCCGAACACATAGCCGAAGCGCGTCGTGAGCGCCGTCAGTGTGGCTTGCCGGGCCAGTCCGCGTACCGGTCGCCCGCGGGCGTGATACACCTGCCGCAGATCGTCGATGCCGTGGCAGTGGTCGGCATGATCATGCGTCCAGATCACGGCATCCACGTCGGCCACATCGGCAGCGAGCAGCTGTTCACGCATCTCAGGGCTGGTATCCACCAGGATGCGCGTCGTTGCCGTTTCTACCAGGATCGACGCGCGCGTACGGCGGTTGCGTGGCTCCGTGGGATCGCAGGCGCCCCAATCGTTGCCGATCCGAGGCACGCCGGACGAGGTACCCGAGCCAAGAATGCGAACCTTCATCGTCACTGCAGGGTTTTCGCAAACAGACGATGGAAGTTGTTTGCCGTCGCTTGGGTCAGATCCTCTACGCTCTCACCGCGCAGCGCGGCGAGGAACGCCGCGGTATCCGCCACGAAGGCGGGTTCGCCCGTCTTGCCACGATGCGGCACCGGCGCCAGAAATGGGGCGTCCGTCTCGACCAGCAGCCGATCGAGCGGCAGCCGCGTAGCGGTTTCCTGCAGATCGCGCGCGTTCTTGAACGTGACGATCCCGGAGATCGAGATCATGAACCCAAGATCGAGCGCGATGTCAGCGAAGGCTCCGCTCGCGGTGAAGCAATGGATGACGCCAAGATAAGCCCCCTTCCCCATCTCCTCGCGCAGGATCGTTGCCGTATCCTCCTCTGCATCGCGCGTGTGCACGACGATCGGCAACTGAGTCTCGCGAGCGGCGGCGATGTGCGCCCGGAAGCTCGCTCGCTGGCGCTCGCGGTCGCTATGCTCGTAATAATAATCCAGCCCACTCTCGCCCAGGCCGACGACGCGCGGATGCGCTGCGCGCTCCACCAGCTTGGCCGTATCGACATGCGCGTGCTTGTCGGCTTCGTGCGGATGGATGCCGACCGTCGCCCAGACATCGCGTTCGCGCTCCGCCGTGCCCAGCACGTCATCCCACTCGCTTTCACGCGTGGCGATGTTCAGCATGGCCGTCACGCCGCGCGCGCGGGCACGTTCCAGCACCGCCTGCTGATCCTCGACCAAGCCCTTGTAATTGAGGTGACAATGGCTGTCCGCAAGCATCAGGCGGGCTCCGCTGGAAGGTCAAGCCGCGGGAACACGCCCTGCGGCGCAGGCAAGGTGATTCCGGCGCTAAGCCGCACGGCCAGCGCGGCAAAATCGCGTGCATCTGACGTCTGCGCAAGGAGATCGAGCAGCTTGTCGGCGCTGTCCGGCACCACCCAGCGCACGAGGATGGCGAGTTGGCGCACCACCTCGGCCGTATGGTACAACACGCCATCGGCACGCGCCGGATCGGTCTTGCGCAGTGCCCAGGGTGCCATCTCGGCGAAGTAACCATTGGCGATGCGTACGCCCTCCCAGATCGCCTCCAGCGCTTCGTTGAGCTTCAGTTCCGCCATCAGCGCGGTGACGCTGGCAAGAATGTCCCCCAACTCAGGCGCGGGGGTCTCGACCGTATCGGCCGGCACCACACCGCCGCAATTCTTGGCGATGATCGACAGGCAGCGCTGCGCAAGGTTGCCCAGCCCATTGGCAAGATCGGCATTGGCGCGCGTGACGATCGCCTCTGCCGAATAGCTGCCGTCCTGCCCAAAGCTAACTTCACGCAGCAGGAAGTAGCGCAGCGCATCAACCCCGAACGTGTCGGCCAGCGCGATCGGATCGACGACGTTGCCGATCGACTTCGACATCTTCTCGCCACGGTGGAGCAGGAAGCCGTGGCCGAACACCGTCTTCGGCAACGCCAACTTCGCAGACAGCAGAAATGCCGGCCAGTAAACCGCATGAAAGCGCACGATATCCTTGCCGATCAGGTGCAGGTGGGCAGGCCACCATCTGGCAAGTTCGTCTGCAGTGTCGGGATAGCCGGCGCCGGTCAGGTAGTTGGTCAGCGCATCGACCCACACGTACATGACGTGCCCGTCGCTGCCCGGCACCTTGACGCCCCAATCGAAGCTCGTGCGCGATACGGATAAGTCCATCAGCCCGCCTTCGATGAACTTGACCACCTCGTTGCGGCGGCTCTCGGGGCGGATAAACTCGGGGTTGGCCGCGATATGGTCGAGCAACGGCTGCTGGTATTTCGACAGGCGGAAGAACCAGCTTTCCTCGGCGGTCCATTCGACCGGCGTACCCTGGGGGGAAAGCTTACCCCCCTCCCCGTCGACCAGCTCCTTCTCTTCGTAAAATGCCTCGTCGCGCACCGAATACCAGCCTTCATAGCGGCTGAGATACAGGTCGCCATTATCCGCCATCGCCTGCCAGATCGCCTGGCTGGCGCGGTGGTGATCTGCCTCGGTGGTGCGGATGAAGCGATCATAGCTGATGTTCAATGCATCATCCATGTCGCGAAAATGGCCCGACATTTCCGCGGCGAGATCAGCCACGGCAACGCCCTTGTCACGGGCGGCTTGCACCATCTTCAGCCCATGTTCGTCGGTGCCGGTCTGGAAACGCACATCGCGCCCGGCCTGACGGTGGAAGCGGGCAATCGCGTCAGCCGCAATCGCCTCATAAGCGTGGCCGATATGCGGGCGTCCGTTGGGGTAGCTGATTGCGGTGGTGATGTAATAGGGGTCGGCCATGCGCGTGGCTCTAGCGCGATTTCCTAGAGGGTGGAACCACCAGATCCCCGTTCATGTCGAGCGACGTCGACACTCCGCCCCGCGATCCACCTC
The DNA here is from genome assembly GCF_025231525.1 of Sphingomonas endolithica. Classification (NCBI taxonomy): domain Bacteria; kingdom Pseudomonadati; phylum Pseudomonadota; class Alphaproteobacteria; order Sphingomonadales; family Sphingomonadaceae; genus Sphingomonas; species Sphingomonas endolithica. The sequence goes on along the minus strand of NZ_CP103057.1, from coordinate 627,277 downwards.
TCTATTGGCTGCGAGCGAGCGTTACCGGTCGGGCGCAAGCGTCGCCACCAAGCCCGCCATCTCGAACACCGTCGCTTGCGCGTCCAGCGATAGCGCCCGTGCGCTGGCCGAGAGCGCGCGCGCCGCGTCGTAACTGTCGAGCGCGGTGCGCAACGCCGGGCCTTGCCGCCCCGGCGCCGCAGCGGCGATGAAGGCCGGTGCCCGGTCGAGGAACGCTTCATAGCGCGGCTGGGCTGCCTTGGGCGCCAGCAGCTTGGCAAGTTTGGCACGGCGCGCGTTGCTCGGGTCACCATCGGCAGCGATCGCGCCGAGCGTGGCGTCGAGCTGCGCCATGTCGAGCCCGGCAAAGCGCAGAGCACGGCCCGGTGAGCCCTGCCCCACAGCCACCAAGGCGGCGATCTCGGCATCGGGCGCGTTCGGCTGTTCGGCACGGAGCACCTGCGCCATCGCCTCGTCGTCCAGCGCCTCGAAGCGCAGCATCCGGCAGCGCGAGCGGATCGTCGGCAGCAGCCGCCCGGGCGCGTGGCTGATCAGCAGGAAGATAGTACCCTGCGGCGGCTCCTCGAGACTCTTCAACAAGGCATTCGAAGCACCTGGGCGCTCGACCTCGTCGATCGCATCAATGATGATCACGCGACGAGAGGATTGCGACGGCGCCATGGCAAACATCGGGCCCAGCGCACGCACCTGTGCGATCGGGATGCTTCGCGCCAATTCCGTGGTCTTGTCGTCCTTCGGCTGTCGCGAGAGCACGCGGTAGTCGGGGTGCGCGCCAGATGCGATCAGCCGACTGGTCGGATGATCGTCGGGCACGTCGAAACCGGGCGGCAGCGGGGCACCCGCCGTTCCTTCGGCGAGCAGACGCCGCGCCGCGATGCGCGCGAAGCTCGCCTTGCCAACACCCTCCGGCCCGGCGAACAGCCATGCATGGTGGAGCGAGCCGCTCGACATGGCCGAGAGGAACGCCGCCTGCGCCGCCGCATTGCCGATCGGCAACGTCATGGCAGCAGGTCGGTGAGACCTGCGAGCAATGCCGCAGTAACCGCCTCCCGATCGGCAGCCGCGTCGATCAGACGAATGCGGTCGGGCTCTTGCGCGGCATAGGCGCGAAACGCAGCGGCGACATCCGCATGAAAGCCGTGATCGCGGGCCGCAAACCGATCGGCGGCAGCACCGTCACGCCCCTCGGCTCGCGCTCGGCCTTGTTCCACCGGCACCTCGAGCACGAAGGTGCGATCTGGTAGGAGGCCGCGCGCGCCAAAGGCGTGCAACGCGATCAACGCCGCATCGTCGATCCCGCCCGCCGCGCCCTGATAGGCACGGCTGCTGTCGACGAAGCGGTCGCAAATCACCCAGGTGCCGGCGCCGATCGCGGGCTGGATGAGTTTTTCGACGTGATCGGCGCGCGCGGCGGCAAACAGTAGCGCCTCGGCATGCGGGCTCCACCGTGTCACCGCGCCCTGCATCAGCAGATTGCGGATTGCCTCCGCGCCTTCGCTACCGCCGGGTTCGCGCGTGACGCGTACGGGAATACCGCGGCCCTCCAGCGCAGCTGCAAGCGCACGTACTTGCGTCGATTTACCTGCTCCCTCGCCGCCTTCGAGCGAGATGAAGCGTCCCCTCACCCGCCGAACAGGCCCTTGAGCCCGGCCCAGGCGCGGCCGAAGAAGCCGGCTTCGGCGACATCGCTTTCGGCGACCAGCGGCAGTGTCTGCGTGGTAAGATCAGGACCGCTGACGACGAGATCGGCGATATGCTGGCCGGCCTTGATCGGCGCCTTAATCGGGCCGTTATAGACGACGCGCAATTGCATGTCCGGGCTGGTGCCCGCGGGCACGGTGACGGAGAGCGCTGTCGGCGCGACCAGCCCGACAGTCGGTGCGGCGCCAAGCTGCACCTCGGCATTCTCGATTTTGCGGCCCTTGGCGGCGATCGGCTTTGCCTGCCACGCACGGAAGCCCCAATTCATGAACTTGACCGATTCCTCGATCCGCTGGTTCGCACTGGTCAGGCCGGCCATCACCATCACCAGGCGGCGGCCGCTCTGATCGGCGGAGCCGGTAAAGCCATAGCCCGCCTCGTCGGTGTGCCCGGTCTTCAAGCCATCGGCGCCGGGCACGCGGCCAAGCAACGGATCGCGATTGGCCTGCGTGATATCTGCGCCCGCGCCCAGCGTCTTGCCCCAGGTGAACGAAGGCAGCGAGTAGAACTTCTTGTAGTAAGCCGGATGATCCTGGATCGTCGCGGCTGCTAGCTTGGCGAGATCGCGCGCGGTGACATAGGTCACGCCATTGTCGGGCCAGCCGTTCGACGTACCAAAATGGCTGTTGTTCAGGCCGATGCGCTTGGCCGCCTGGTTCATCCGCTCGGTGAACGCCGCCTCGGTGCCGGAGATGCCCTCCGCCAGCACGACACAGGCGTCGTTGCCCGACAAGGTGACAATGCCCTTCAGCAGGTTCTCGACGCTGACATTCTCGCCCGTCGACAGGAACATGGTCGATCCCGCTTGCGGCCCGTGCCACTTCTGCCACGTCTCGGGGCGCACCGGGAAAGTCTGGTTGAGCTTAAGCTCGCCCTTCTTCAGCATGTCGAACGCGACATAGACGGTCATCATCTTGGCCATCGACGCCGGAGGCATGCGACGATCCGCATCCTTGGAGAACAGCACCGCGCCGGTCGACAGGTCGGTCAGATAGGCGACCGGTGCCGGCGTCGGGAAATCGGGCGCTGCCGCCCCTGGGGTCGCGGCGATGATGGCCAAGGCGGAGGCGGCGAGCAATTTCTTCATGGGGCAGTCCGTGGCGCTTGGAGGAATGGTTAGTTCGTTTTCACGATCCTGGCGCCGCCATAGCCGCGCCGCGCGGCGTCGTCACGCGCCTGTTGCGCCGCGCGCATGTTTGCGAACGGCCCGATCTGTACCCGGTAGAACGCGCCGGCGCGCGCGACCCGGCCGCGCAGGCTGGTGGCAAGCGCCTGTGCGCGGCCTTCGTTGGAGAGGGCCGCGACTTGCACGAAGATGCCCGCGGTAACGGGACGAGCCGGCGCTGGCGGGACGTACGGTGCGCCTGCGGGCACAGGTCGCGTAGCAGGACGACGCGGCGGCGGCGGCACTGCCGCATCGGCTCGCGTTGGCAGCTTGCGGCGGAGCGCGGCCAGCAATGCCGGCGGCGAATCGATGCGCGGCGGCGCGGCACGCCCGCCACGTAGCGCCATGATGTCCGAGGGCGGCGCGTTGACCAGCCGCACGCGCACCGGCGCCGGGCCGTTCAGACCCAGTTGTGTTGCGGCACCGCGCGACAGATCGATCTCGCTATCGGGAGCCGCGCCGCTGCTATCGGTGACCAGCACCAGGATCGTGCGGCCGCTGTCGAGTGCCGTTACCTCGACGACCGACCCGATCGGCAAACGGCGGTGCACCGCGGTGACCGCCTCGCCCTCTTCACTAGATCGCCCAGCATAGCCGACCGCATCATAGCGCTGCGCCTCGCCCGACGTACCGCGCGGGCCGGTGCCGCCGGCAATCTCCGGCGGCAGCGTGGCAGGCGGCGCGATCGGGCGCGCGGCATCACGCTCGCCGGGCGGCGCATAGCTTGCGCCAGGCTGCGACGGTGGCAGGTCCACCTGCTCGAGCGGTGCTTCGCTGGCGCGACCGGCAGGATAGCCGTCGTCCTGGATCGGGCCCGTCATGCCCGCGGCTGGATGAGAGGGGCGCGCCGCGCGATACCCCTGATCGCTGGCGCAAGCGCCGAGCATCAGGAGGACGCCCAGCGTCAGCGTGGGAGAGATGAGCTTATTGTTCGACAGCATCCGCGAGCAACCCGACTGAAAGAGCGTAGAAATTCGAGCAATTATAATCCAGGATCACCCGATAATTTCCGGTTAGCAGATATCCCGTTCGTCCAGGGCCGTCAGGCTCGATCAACGTGGCGAGCACGCGATCGTCCGGCCAGGTGCGCGTCTGCGGGCTGAAGCCCAGCGCACGCCATTCCGCCATCGTCTTCCACTGGCTATGCCGCGCGAACACGCGCGGACAGCGCGGCGACACCAGCCGGTTGGTTACTGCCGAGCGATCGAACGCCGCCGGCACGTTGACCGCCAGCCCCCAGGGCTGCCCTGCCCGCCACCCGGCATTGCTGAAGTAATTGCCGATCGACGCGAGCGTATCGGCATCGCTGTTCCAGATGTCGCTGCGCCCATCCCCATCGCCATCCCGCGCCAGGCGCAGATAGACCGAGGGAAGGAATTGCGGCCCGCCGAACGCGCCGGCCCAGCTGCCCTTCAGTTGATAAACCGGCACACCGCGATCGACCATCTGCATTGCGGCGATGAACTCACCCGCGAACAGATCGCGCCGCCGCCCCTCATATGCGAGCGACGCAAGCGCGCGTGGCAGGTCGAAATTACCCATCACCGCGCCGTAGCTCGTCTCGTGGCCCCAGATTGCGACCATGATCGATTCAGGTACGCCGAGCTCGCGCTCGATCCGCTCCAGCCGCCCGCGTTGCGCAAGATAGGCCGTGCGGCCGCGGCCGATACGCGACGCGTCGACATGCGATAGACGGTATGGTGCGAAGTTCGGCACCGGCGCATTCGGTGACGCCTCCGGCTGCGCACGATCAAGTTCGATCACGCGCGTATTGAGCGTCAGCGTCGGCAGCACCTGATCCAACGTCCGAGCGCTCACGCCCTTGGCGATCGCTTGTCGACGCAGCACTTGCAGATAGGATTGAAAGCCCGCCTCATCCTGCGCGACGGCGGCGCCACTGCAAGCAACGCACGCCCAGGCGGCCAACAGGGCGGCAATCGATCGCCTGGTAAGAATTGTCTTCAGCATGTGATGACTGTGGCACAACGTGCCGCCGACATGAACCCCGAACGATCGCCCCTCTTGCACAAAGCGGCGCGACGCGCATAAGCCCCATCTGTCTTGCGTCTCCAGGCGCAAGACGGGAGAATGGTGCTGCAGCCCAGAGCCAAGCTGCCTGCCGGTGTGGAAGAGTGTCCGAGTGGTTTAAGGAACTGGTCTTGAAAACCAGCGACGGTGCAAGCTGTCCGTGGGTTCGAATCCCACCTCTTCCGCCAATTGCCGAACAGCGGAAACAAGATGTCGCGGCTTGTAGAGGCCTCGACTGAAACGCCGGAAAGGTGTTGCGACTGTGTCCGCAAAGATCAACAAACCAGACAGGGTGCAAGCCATCGAGCTACTGCGCATCGTGGCGGCGTATGGCATCGTTGCCTATCATGCGCAGGCCCCGCTTCATGATCTGGCCTACGCCGGCCTCGTCATATTCCTGATCCTATCACCAATGTTGGACCTGCGGTTCAACTTAGATCGGATCAGATCGCCTGCGGCACTTGCACGCGCCCTGCTGCTGCCTTGGGCGTTCTGGATGGTTGTTTACGGCGCCGTGAATCTGGCTCAACATAGGCCGTTCGTGGAAGCCTCGTTCATGGGCATCCTTTATGGCAGCAGCCCGCATCTTTGGTTTTTGCCTTTCATGTTCGCCGTCCTGACGGTTCTGAACATGCTCAAGTCTCTTGCGCCCGCTATATTGTTTTATGGTAGCGCCTTGGTCGCGACCGCGCTGCTGCTGACGGTGACCATGTGGCGTTCCGCATCGCTGGAATGGTCGCTGCCTTTTCCCCAGTGATCCATGCCGCTCCCGGCATCATGGTCGGCGTCATGTTTGGCCTGGCATGGAAAATTGGGCCGCGGGGAAGGCTGGCCGTGCTCATCTCTGCGGCAGCTCTCGTGTTTGCCGATTTTGCAGGGCTGCCGGGCATCGGAACACCGTACACCGTCGGCGTTGCCGCTATCGCTGCCGCCGCGATGTTCGGAGAGCGCATGATACCCACGCCCTGGAGCGCACAGCCCGTTGCGGCTTGCATGTTCGGCGTCTATCTCTGCCACGTTCTGATCTTGAAGGTGGTCGGAGTGGTCACCGGTCGCGGCAATTACCTAACGGTAACGTTGGCGTTCGTGTTCGCATTGTTCGCGATATGGATAGTGCGCCGCTTCATCCCAACTAGTAAGATCTTACTGGGGTAACGCATCGCTGATCCAACGTAGCCACTATCCGCATGATGACGCGGATCGGTTTATTGTATTGCTCGACTGCTGGCGGGCGGCCGACTGACCGCAGATCGGGCGGGTGGACTCGTTCGTGGCCAATAGCCCTACAACCTGTATCGGTGGCAACGAATGAAACAGCCGATATCAGCTTGCCACAGCGCACCCGAACAAATCACACGCTAAAAAAGGACTCGCTTTGATGGAAGCGTATACTTCCCCGGCGCGCATCGAAGCGCGCCGGGGAAAATGCTTGCTTGTCTTACTTCTTGCCGAACGACATCGCGCCGAAACGCTTGTTGAAGCGCGCCACCTGGCCGCCGGTGTCGAGCATCGAGCCACGGCCGCCGGTCCATGCCGGATGCGCCAGCGGATCGATTTCGAGCGTCATCGTGTCGCCTTCCTTGCCCCAGGTGGAGCGGGTCTCGTACACGGTCCCGTCGGTCATCTGCACCTTGATGGTGTGATAATCGGGATGAATGTCTTTCTTCATGGTCTGTTCCTTTATGTCAGTGGCTGGTTTCCGACCAGCCGGACAAGCGCGGCGCCCTACACGCCACGCCTCGGCAGAGCAAGCGATTAGGATCGATCAGGCTTTCGGCGGGTCCGCGATCATCGCGGTGAAGTTCGCCTCAGCCGCCAATTGCCCATCGATCGTCGCGCGACCGGCAAATTTGCACACGCTGGAACGCTTCTGCACGAACTCGACGTCGAGCTTCATCAGCACGCCAGGCTCCACCGGCTTCCTGAACTTCGCCCCGTCGATTGCCATGAAATAGACGAGCTTGCCCGATCCCGCGAGCCCAAGCGATTCGACCGCAAGGATGCCCGCCGCTTGGGCCAGCGCCTCGACGATCAGCACGCCCGGCATGATCGGACGTCCCGGGAAATGCCCCTGGAAGAACTGCTCGTTGATCGTCACTGCCTTGATCGCGGTGATCGACCGGTCGAGCGCCAAGCGCTCGACCCGATCGACCAACAGCATCGGGTAGCGGTGCGGGAGCGCCGCCATGATCCGTCCGATATCGAACGGGCCGATAGCGTTCTCGGCGCCCCCTTCTACCGTGTCGTTCACCGCGGCTTCTCGGCCTTCCGCGGGGTCGTGGTGGCAGGCGTCGCGGTCCCTGCCGCCGGTGCTGCGGCTGCCGCAGCGCCGGTACGGGCCTGCTGGCCCGGCTGCCAATTGGCCGGCGGCGTGATGCTCGCCTTCGGGTACAGACGGTCAAGCTCGGTGCTGATCGCCGGCGTGATGTCGGCTGCGGGATCGGCGAAGAATGCCGCGTTCGGGCGCAGCAGCAGCGTGATCCGGCGCGACTTCACCACGTTGGTAACGGCATCGTTCACCTTGCCCGAGATCTGCTCGGCTGCATAAGCGCGCGCGCGCGACGGCTGCAGCGTCATGCGGCCCAGTTCCTCCTGCGCAGCCTTTTCCTTGGCCTCGATCTGGGTCAGCTCGGGCGCACGGCGTGCCCGTGCGGCCTCGATCTCGGCCTGGCTCAACTGGTTGTCGCCATTGCTGTCGAACTTCTTGTAGAGTGGCTGCAACTCCGCCGAGATTGCATCGCCGCGCGTCTTGGCCTGGTCGAGCTGCGTCTTGTAGGTCGTGGCGATTTCCGCCTGTGCTGCGGCCCACACCTTGGAATTGGCGACCGCCGCTTCCGGATCGGCCACCGCGACGGTCTGTGCCTGCGCCTGTGCGGCGATCAGCATGATTGGAGCAGCTGCTACGGCCGCCAGAACGAAATTCTTGTACGTGTTCATCAGAATGAAGTCCCTACGTTGAACGTGATCAGTTTGGTATCGTCGCCCTCATCCTTGAGCAACGCATAAGCGAGATCGATGCGGAGCGGGCCGAACGGTGAATTCCAGTTGACGCCGGCACCAATCGCCAAACGCGGCTTAGCCGAATTGCCGACGAAACGCTCCTGGAACGGCTGGATTGGCTGGCCAACCGCAATGTTTGGCGTCACGCCGTTGCACTTGCCGCTCGCATCGGGAATGCCGGCGGCGCAGCTCGTCGCCACCTGCCCGCCATCCGCTTGCGTGTAGTAATAAATCGGGTTGTTCGACGCATCAAGCGTTGGCTGGAAGTAGGATTGCACGGTGACGTTGCCCTTGGCGTCCGTCGTGGTGGGGAAGCATCTCGCAGTCTGCCCGTTAGCGCAGATGCCGATAGTTTCTCTCGGCTTGGTAATGCCAAACAAGGCGCCGGTTTGCAGGTAGATCGACGGTCGCAGCCCCAGTTCGCGCGCACCCGCGCCCAGTGGGATCTCCAGTTCCAGCCGGCCCGAATAGTAGGCCCGGCCGCCCAGTGCATCATCACTAATGTTGTCACGGTTCGTCTCGACCGTCTGGAGTCCGGTCGTCGGATCGGCAATGTAATTCGCGCGCAGTACACGTGGACCGACACCGCGAATGTTGAAGCCTCGGAATTCTGGCTCGCCGAGATAGAAGCGGTCGGTGATGCGCACCTTGTCGATACCCTCGCCACGGCTCTTCTCCTGCGAATGGATATAACCGCCCTCGGCACTGGCCGACAGGATGAAGCCGCTGCCCAGCCCCCAATATTTGTCGCCGTCGAGCTTGGTTCGAATGTACTTCACGTCACCACCCAGCCCGGCAAAATCCTGGCTGATGATCAGCCGCTGGCCCGCGCTCGGACGCAGGCGGCTGTTAAGGCTGTCGAAGATCAGCGAATAGCCGACAGAGGACGTCGCACGATTACCGACCGCATCACAAAGATATTGACCGGCGATGAAAGGATCGCAGACACCGTTCCTAAAAAAGCGCGACCGGTCGAGCCCGACCTTGTCGAAGCTCAAGCCGTAGCGTGCCGACAGCGACCAATATTCCGTAAGCGGCACGCCTGCCCGCAACTGGAAGCCGGTCGATACCTGCGTATAGGTGGTGTTGCGGTCACCATTGTTGTTGAATTGGAATGAATTGTAATCGCGCCGGAAAATATCGCCGCCGACCGCAATGTTCTTGTCGAACAGATATGGCTCGGTAAAGCCCAACTCGACCGACTTCGAATAGCTCGAATAGTTGACGCTGGCGCGCAATTCCTGGCCCTTGCCTCGGAAGTTGCGCTGGCGGATCGATGCCTGGACGATGAAGCTCTCCAGGCTCGAAAAGCCTGCCGACAGCTGCAGCTCACCGGTCGACTTCTCCTCGACGTCGGCGGTCAGCACCACGCGGTCGGGCGCAGATCCTGCCGTCTGCTTGATCTCGAACTTGTCCTGGAAGTAGCCGAGCGAGTTGATGCGGTCCTGCGAGCGCTTGACCTGGAAGCTGTTGAAGGCATCGCCTTCCGACAGGCGGATTTCACGCCTGATCACCTTGTCCTGCGTGTTCGTGTTCCCGTTGATGTCGATCCGCTCGATATAGGAACGCTTGGCCTCGGCGATGTTGAAGTTCAGCGTCATGGTCAACGCTTCCCGGTCACGCTGATACTCCGGGTTCACCTCGGTAAAGGCATAACCGAACAGGCCCGCGGTTTCGCTCAGCGTATCGATGGCCGTTTCCACCTTCTTCGCGTCGTACCAGTCGCCCTTCTTGATCCCGACGCTTGTTGCCAGCTTGGTATTGTCGAAATCGCGGATCGAGCTGTCGACGGTCACGTCGCCGAACTTATAGCGCGGCCCCTCCTCCACCACATAGGTGATGATGAAGTCTTCCTTATCCGGCGTCAGTTCGGCGATGGCCGACGTCACGCGGAAATCCGCATAGCCTTCTGTCAGGTAGAATTGGCGAAGCTTCTGCTGGTCATACGCCATGCGATCCTGGTCATAGCTCGTCGCCGAGCTCAGCAGGCGGAACAGGCGTGCCTGCTTGGTCGCCATCTGCTCACGCAATTTGTCGTCGTCGAACACCTCGTTGCCGATGATGTTGATCTGGCGGACCTTGGACTTGGCGCCTTCGCTGATCTCGAAGATCACATCGACGCGGTTCTGGTCGAGCGACACCATCTTTGGCGCGATCGTCGCGGCGAAGCGGCCCTGGCGGCGATACAGCTCGACGATGCGGGCGATATCCTGGCGGACGGCGGTACGCGTGAAGATCTGCCGCGGAGCGAGCTTGATCTCTTTCCGGATCTTGTCTTCCTTCAGGCGCTTGTTGCCCTCCAGGATGACGCGGTTGATGATCGGGTTCTCACGAATGCGGATGATGATGTCGCCGCTCTCGACGCCGGCAATCGAGACATCGGCAAAGAAGTCGCTGGCGAGCAGGTCACGCAACGCCTGGTCGAGTGTCTCGTTGGTATAGGCCTGGCCCACGCGCAGCTTGGTGTAGGACAGCACCGTGTCCGGTTCGATACGCTGCGAACCCTCAACGCGTAGCGTCTTGATCGTGCGCGATACGGGCGCTGCAACCGGCGCCTGCGTGGTCGTTGCGGCGGTCGGGGCTGACGCAGCGGGCGCAGGCGCCGGCGCCGTCTGGGCGCTCGCCATGACGGGCAGGCCAGACAGCATCGTGCCGGCCAGCAACGCTGTCGTGGCGCGAACGCCCATCGTAGAAACCTTGATCGCTGTCACTATCCCACCCCAAAAACGGAGAAATTACGCGGGCCGATACCGTGCCGGTACCCCCTGCCTTACCTAGATCAACCGATCAAGCCGGCCAAATTCTTCCACAGCCCGAAAGCGCCTAGATCGTTGAAGGTTACCAGCATCATCAGCATCAACAACGCCACCAACCCGCCACGAAAAGCCCATTCCTGCACTTCCGGCTTCACCGGCCGCCGCCGCACGGCCTCGATCGCATAGAAGAACAAATGCCCACCATCCAGCATCGGGACTGGCAAGATGTTGATGAACCCCAAGTTAATCGACACCAGAGCAATCAATCCGATCAACTCCGGCACGCCGAGACTAAGCTGCTCGCCCGACACCTTGGCGATGCGCAAGGGGCCGCCGAGTTCGCTGACCGACCGTCTGCCGGTCACGATCTGACCGATACTGTCGACCATCATGGTCACGATCGCACCGGTGCGTTTGATCGCAACGCCCGGCGCATCCACCAGATCGACCGGCATCCAAACCGGCTTGACCGGCGCGATGCCGAGCAGGCCGATCTTGAATTCGTTGCCGAAGCGGTCGCGCAGCGTCTGCGATCCGATCGCCGCGTTGATGCTCATGGCCTTGCCGCCGCGATCGAAATCGACCCGCAGCGGCTGGTCGGCACGCAGCTGGATATATTGCTGCACTTCGTCGAACGTGCGCACACTGCGGCCGCCAAGCGCAGTGATCCGGTCACCCGGCTGCATGCCGGCCTTTGCCGCAGCGCTGACCGGCACGATCTCGCGCGCGATCGCGGGCGTGCGGCTCTCGCCATAGGCAAGCGCGAAACCCATCAGGATCAGCACGGCAAGAACGAAATTGACCGCCGGGCCCGCCGCGACGATGATCGCGCGCTGCCATAAGGGCTGAGCCTGGAACGTTTGTGCTCGCTCGGCGGCGGGCAGCGACAGCCATGCCGCATCGGGCTGGCTCGCCGGGTTCATGTCGCCGGCGAACTTCACGTAGCCACCCAGCGGCAGCCAGCCGAACTTCCAACGCGTACCGCGCTTGTCGGTCAGGCCGAAAACCTCGTGGCCGAAGCCGATCGAGAATGCCTCGGCCTTCACGCCGAACCAGCGACCGGCGAGATAATGGCCCATCTCGTGCACGAACACGAGCGGTCCGATCACGAGCACGAAGGCCAGAATGGTCAGGAAAAACCCGGGGGCTTCGATCAACGACTGCGATCCTCAATACGTTCTGCCGCAATCCGGCGCGCCCCCGCGTCGACTGCCAGGACCTCGACCAGCGTTTGCGGGGCCGGTGGGTCGTAACACGCCAACGTATCGGACACGATTGCGGCAATTTCGAGGAAGCTCAATCGTTTTCCCAGGAAAGCGGCAACCGCGATCTCATTGGCGGCATTGAGAATTGTCGGACGTGCGCCCCCGGCATCGAGCGCGGCACGCGCCAGCCGCAGTGCCGGAAAGCGCACCTCGTCCGGAGCCGAGAAATCGAGACGCCCGATCGCCACCAGGTCGAGCGGCGCCATCGGCGTCGGCATCCGATCGGGCCAGGCCAGGCAATGGGCGATTGGTGTGCGCATATCGGGCGGCCCGAGCTGCGCCAGCACCGATCCGTCGACATAATCGACCAGCGAATGCACAACCGATTGCGGGTGGATGACGATTTCGATTGCGTCATGCGGCACCGGGAACAGCCGTGCCGCCTCGATCAGTTCCAGCCCCTTGTTCATGCACGTCGCCGAGTCGACCGAGATCTTGGCGCCCATCGACCAGTTCGGATGCGCCACCGCTTGCTGCGGCGTCACGCTCCGCATCTGTTCGGTCGACCAATCGCGGAAAGGTCCGCCGCTGCAGGTGATGACGATACGGCGGACGCGCTCGGAGCGGCTCGCATCGAAGCATTGGAAGATCGCGTTATGTTCGGAATCGGCCGGCAGCAACGTCGCCTGATGCCGCTTGGCCGCGGCAAGAATGATCTCGCCTGCGGACACCAGCGGCTCCTTGTTGGCGAGCACGACGGTACCGCCCTGCTCCACCGCCGCCATCACCGGTTCCAACCCAGCGCAACCGACGATCGCCGCCATCGTCCAGTCCGCGCCCATCGCCGCAGTGTCGAGCAGCGCTTGCCGGCCGCCTGCCGTATCGATGCCGGTCCCCGTCAGCCGCTCGCGCAACGCCGGGAGGTACGCTTCATCCGCCATCACCGCCGACCGCGCGTTGGTCCGGATTGCCGCCGCCGCCAGCTTCTCGACATCGCGATCGGCCGTCAGCGCGAGCACCTGAAAGGCGTCCGGATCACGCTCGATCAGGTCGAGCGTCGAACTGCCGACAGAGCCGGTCGCCCCCAGGATGGTAACCGTCTTCACGCGTAGAATCGCGGCAGCACGACTAGCAGGGCAGCAAGCGGCGCCACCGGTACCAATCCGTCCAGGCGATCGAGCACGCCGCCATGCCCCGGAAGGATGCTCCCGCTATCCTTCACCCCTGCCCGACGCTTCAACCAGCTCTCGAACAGATCGCCGCCCACGGCCACCGCCGCCAGCACCGGTGTCGCCAGCGTCATGCGCCACGGCAGTCCATATTGTACGTGCATCAGCGCGCCGAACAGGCTTGCCGCCAGCACACCGCCGATCAGCCCCGCCCACGTCTTGTTCGGGCTGATTGCGGGCGCGAGTTTCGGCCCGCCGAACGTCCGCCCTGAGAAATACGCGCCGATGTCGCACGCCCAAACCAGCGCAAGCGCCCATAAGGTGAAGACCACGCCCTCTTCCTGCCGCCGGAGAAAGACCAATGCCAGTACCGGCAGACCGCAATAGATGACGCCGGCCGCCAAGGTCGGTCGCCGCGTCACGATGACGCAGAAGAATGCCGCGCCGGCCAACAGGCCGATGGTGAAGAAGTCGTGCACTTCGAGGATCAGCGACGCCGGCGCCATCGTCGCCAGCGGCACGGACACGCTAAACTGCGCGAGACGCTTGTTGCGGGCGCTGGCCACCGGAGTGACCGCGTCGAGATTGGCCCATTCGGCCATCATCACCAGCGCCCCGACGATGCACAGCAGCCAGAACGCCACGCCGCCCAGCCACAGCGCCACGCCTGCAACCAGGATCATGAGCGCACCGGTGCCGGCCCGTACGCCGAGATCGGACCTTCTAGCCTCGTTCACAGGCCGCCATAGCGCCGCTGGCGTTGCCCGAACGTCGCTACGGCCGCCGCCAACGCCGCGCCGTCAAAGTCGGGCCACAGCGTATCGACGAACAGCAATTCGGCATAAGCCGCCTGCCACAGCAGGAAGTTCGACAGCCGCACCTCGCCCGAGGTGCGGATCAGCAGGTCGAGGGGTGGCAGATCGCGCGTATCGAGCTCGCGCTCGATCGCCGCTTCGTCGATCGCCTCGACCGATAATTGGTTTGCCACGGCCCGCCGGGCAAGCGAACGCGCCGCCGCGGCGATCTCCGCCTGGGCGCCGTAGTTCAGCGCAATGACCAGGATCGGGCCGGTATTGGCCGCCGTCCGCGCAATCGCATCGTCGACCATTTTGACGAGATCGGCCGAGAAGCGACGATACTCACCGATCACGCGCAGCCGCACGTTTTCGCGAACGAGCTCCTCGATATCGCTGCGGATGAACACGCGCAGCAGCCCCATCAGGTCGCTGACTTCCTCCTCCGGTCGACGCCAATTCTCCGAGGAGAAGGCATACAGCGTCAGCGCCTCAATCCCCATCGCCCGCGCCGCGCGCGTGACGGTGCGGACCGCCTCGACGCCGGCCTTGTGACCGGCAAACCGCGGCAGGAAACGCTTCTTCGCCCAGCGCCCATTGCCGTCCATGATGATCGCAACGTGGCGCGGCAAGGCGGCCCCGCCAGTGCCGGGGTCACCGCCTGCGGTCTCCGGCGCCATGGCAGGAGCCGAACTCACTTGCCCAGGATTTCCTTTTCTTTGGCACTTGCGGCCGCATCGATGTCGGCGATCGTCTTGTCGGTCAGCTTCTGGACTTCGGTTTCGAGCTTCTTGCGATCGTCCTCGCCAAACAGACCCTTCTTTTCGTCGGCCTTAAGCGAATCCATGCCGTCGCGGCGCACGTTGCGCGCGGCGATCCGCGCATCCTCGGCATACTTGCCCGCAAGCTTGGCGAGTTCCTTGCGGCGCTCCTCGGTCAGATCGGGGATCGGCAGGCGCAGCGTGGTGCCATCGACGATCGGGTTGAGCCCGAGCCCTGCCGACCGGATCGCCTTGTCGCACGGGCCGACATTGGCCTTGTCCCATACCTGTACCGAGATCATGCGCGGCTCGGGGACCGAAACCGTCGCCACCTGGTTCAGCGGCATCTGCGCGCCATAAACCTCGACCGTCACTGGATCGAGCAGCGAGGTGGAGGCGCGCCCTGTGCGTAGGCCCGACAGATCACCCTTCAACGCCTCGACGCTACCCGCCATGCGGCGTTCGAGATCGGCCTTGTCATAAGCGGCCATAAGTCACCCTTCTTTCTGTACGGTCGTCGATATGCCGTCACCTGCCAGCACGGCAGAGAAATTGCCATGCTCGCGGATGTTGAACACGACGATCGGAATATTGTTGTCACGGCATAGGGCAATGGCGCTGGCGTCCATCACCTTGAGGTTCTTGGCCAGCACGGTATCGTAGCTGACCGTCTTATAGCGCGTTGCCCCCGGCACCAGCTTGGGATCGGCATCATACACGCCATCGACCGAGGTGCCCTTGAACAAGGCATCGCACTTCATCTCCGCAGCGCGCAATGCAGCACCGCTATCGGTGGTGAAATACGGCTCGCCGACGCCGGCCGCGAAGATCACCACACGGCCTTTTTCGAGATGCCGCTCGGCACGGCGACGGATCACCGGCTCGCACACCTTGTCCATCGAGATCGCGGATTGAACGCGAGTCGATACGCCGATCTGCTCCAGCGCATTTTGCACCGCCAGCGCGTTCATCACCGTCGCCAGCATGCCCATATGGTCGGCGGTCGCCCGCTCGAACCCCTTGGCGGCGGCGGCCAGCCCACGGAAGATGTTGCCGCCACCGACGACGATGCACAATTCATAGCCCTGCGCCTTCACGTCGGCAATCTCGCCGGCAACGCGCGCGGTAACGGCAGGATCGATCGCGAGGCCGTTCTCGCCCATGAGGACTTCGCCCGATAATTTGAGCAAGATGCGTTTGTACGGGCGTAACGTCACGGGGGTCCAATATGCTGCGAGTGGGATGGCGCGGACCTTACTGACGCAGGCGCGGAATTGGAAGGGGCGACGGCAGGGTCAGCATCCTGCCCGGCGCATGATGCGGTGTGGAACGCACGCGACCCGGAGTGTCACATGGGGCGAACGCGCGCTCCATCTCAAAAATTAGACCGGATCGATGACGGCCGGACCAGCCGATCCTCGTAAGCCCAGGTTCTGGTCACCACGTCGATCGAGAAGGCGATCGCCTTGTTCTCGTCCTCAGCAAAACTGTCTGTCTCGGCTTTGGTCAGCGCGATCGTGACGTCATATTGCCCGACGCCGCCGGTAGTGACAGTCATGTAATACTGACCGCCCAGCTCGAATACATCGATCATGTAGCAATCGCTCGACCGCAGAATCGTCATGGCTTGGCTCCGATGACGTTCGGTATACTGCCTCGCGGATCGAACTGGCGACCTCTGGGATCCGCCATATGAGATCACAGCGATCCGCGGCTTCTCGGGCCTGGTCCGACCGCTGGTCGGCTGTTGCGCGATGATCCTCCAGCTCCTACAGCGGCGCATTCGCTTGGACCCGGTGCAACCCCGGGTGGCTATTCCGGCCGCCGATCCGCCGGACAACGCATCTCGCATGGCAGAGCTCACGCCGTTCCCGGCTGCCACCGTAGCGATTTTCGCGGACACTCATTTGATGAACATGACCCCCCTCGCTCGGTATAGCGCCGAATGGTTCACCGGCGTCGCGGCGGCGCGGCGCGACGTTCTGGCTGGCATGGTCGCCACCTTCGCGCTGATCCCCGAAGTCATCGCCTTCTCGTTCGTCGCGGGCATAGATCCCGAGGTGGGCCTGTTCGCCTCCTTCGTGATCGGCATCGTGCTCGCCTTCGCTGGCGGCCGGCCCGCAGTGATTTCGGGCGCAGCGGGATCCGTCGCACTCGTAGCCGCCGCCCTGGTTCACAGCCATGGTCTTGGCTACCTGCTCGCCGCCACCTTGCTTGCCGGCATGTTCCAGATCGTCTTCGGGCTGGTCAAGCTAGACGTCCTGCTGCGCTTCGTCTCGCGCTCGGTGCGCACCGGCTTCGTCAACGCGCTCGCCATCCTGATCTTTTCGGCGCAGGTGCCGCAGATGCTCGGCGTCTCCTGGCATAGCTATGCGATGATCGCCGGCGGTCTTGCCATCATCTACCTCGTGCCGCGCCTGACAAAGGCGATCCCCTCGCCGCTCATCTGCATCGTCGTCCTCACGGCGATATCGATCGCCTTTCCGATGCCGATCCATACCGTTGCAGATCTCGGCCGCCTGCCCGACGCGTTGCCCAAATTCGGCCTCCCCGCCGTGCCGTTTGATTGGAAAACGCTGCGCATCGTCGCGCCTTACGCCTTCGCCATGGCAGCGGTCGGCCTGCTCGAATCGATGATGACCGCCAGCGTCGTCGACGACCTGACCGAAAGCAGCAGTTCCAAGGCGCGCGAGTGCACCGGTCTCGGCCTTGCCAACGTTGCGGCGGGCCTGTTCGGCGGCATCGCCGGCTGCGGCATGATCGGGCAAACGGTCGGCAACGTGCGCTATGGCGGACGCGGCCGGCTGTCGACCGTGGTCGCGGGTGTGTTCCTCCTCGTCGTCATGGTGCCCTTGCGCCACTGGGTCGCACAGGTGCCGGTCGCCGCGCTCGTGGCGATCATGATCATGGTGTCGATCAGCACCTTCTCCTGGGGGTCGCTCCGCGATCTGGCTCGGCATCCAAAGGTCTCGGGCATCGTGATGCTCGCGACCGTCGCAGTGACCGTGGCGACGCATGATCTGTCCGCCGGCGTCGGGGTTGGCGTAGTGCTGAGCGGCGTCTTCTTCGCCTACAAGGTCACCCGCTTGATGCACGTGGCGACCCGCTACGACGCCGCGACCGACACGCGGATCTATACCGTAACCGGGCAGATATTCTTCGCCAGCGCCGACATCTTCGCCGATCGCTTCGACCTGCGCGACACAGCAGGCGCGGCACGGATCGACCTTACCGCAGCGCATTTGTGGGATGTAACGGCGACTGGCGCGCTAGAGGACGTCGTTACCAAGATGCGCCGCCATGGCATGGTCGTCGAACTGGTCGGCCTCAACGAGGCAAGCGCCATCTTGATCCATCGGCATGCGCCGCAGGTTCGCGTCGCGGACTGACTACGAAAAAGGGCCGCGCCTTGCGGCACGGCCCTTTCGAAGCTTTATCGGAGAACCAGCCTCAGACCGGCTGCTTGACCCCGGACGCCGCGGCGACTTCGGCGGCGAAGTCGCTCGTTTCCTTCTCAATGCCTTCGCCGAGCTGGAAGCGGACATAGTCGGTCAGCTTGATCGGCTTGCCGGCAGTCTTGGCGGCATTTGCCACGACGTCGCTGATCTTGGTCTTGCCGTCCATCACCAGCAACTGGCTGACCAGTGCATTTTCCTTGCGGTACTTGGCGATCGAGCCCTCGACCATCTTGGCGACGATGTCGGCCGGCTTGCCACTCTCGGCTGCCTTTTCGGTCGCGATCGCACGCTCGCGGTCGATGATCTCCTGGTCGAGATCCTCTTCGTTCAGCGCCAGTGGGAAAGCGGCCGCGATGTGCATTGCGATCTGCTTGCCTAATGCGTTCAGCGTCTCGGCATCGGCTTCGCTCTCCAGCGCAACCAGCACGCCGATCTTGCCGAGGCCCGGAGCCGCCGCATTGTGGACATACGGCACAACGACGCCGGCGCTGACTTCGAGCCGCTTGGCACGACGGATCGCCTGGTTCTCACCGATCGTGGCGATGTTGTTGGTCAGCACTTCCTCGACGGTCTTGCCGCCAAGCTCAGCCGCCTTGATCGTGTCGATCGAGTCGCCCTGATCGAGCGCGATCGCGGTCACGTCGCGCACGAACGTCTGGAACTGTTCGTTCTTGGCGACGAAGTCGGTCTCGGAATTGACCTCGACTGCCGCACCCTTGGTGCCCGCGACGGCGACGCCGACCAGGCCTTCAGCTGCCGTGCGGCTAGATTTCTTGGCGGCCGATGCCAAACCCTTGGCGCGCAGCCAATCGATCGCGGCGGTCATGTCGCCGCCCGATTCGGTGAGTGCCTTCTTGCAATCCATCATGCCCGCGCCGCTCTTCTCGCGCAGGTCTTTCACCGCAGCTGCCGTGATCTCGGCCATGTCTCTAATCCTTCTTCAGTCTGCAAATGGTATGCGGGCGGGGAAAGACTATTGCCCTACCCCGCCCGTTAACTCAGCCCCACTACAACAGCAGGGTGACGCTTATGCGTCGATCTGGCGCTCGCCTTCGGCTGCCGTTTCCGGCTCCGTCGATGCCGCCGGCGTCTCCGGATCGGCAGCGGCAAAATCAGCTTCCGTCACCGATGTGTCGGCAGCGACCGACGGCGATGCCTCGATCGGGGTCAGCGCCTCTTCGACCGGCGGCTGATCGAGCGAACCGACATCGACGTGACGTGCCTGCTGCTCCTGGCCACCGCGCGTCGCGGCAATGGCGATCGCTTCGCAATACAGGCGGATGGCGCGGCTGGCGTCATCGTTGGCCGGTACCGGGAACGCGATGCCATCCGGCGAGACGTTCGAATCGAGGATCGCGACGACGGGGATGCCCAGCGTGTTGGCTTCCTTGATCGCCAGCTCTTCCTTGTTGGCGTCGATCACGAACATCACGTCCGGAATGCCGCCCATGTCGCGGATGCCGCCCAGCGACAATTCCAGCTTGTCGCGCTCGCGCGTGAGCTGCAGCACTTCCTTCTTGGTCAGGCCGTGCGTGTCGCCCGACAGCTGCTCTTCCAGCGTCTTGAGGCGCTTGATTGAACCCGAGATCGTCTTCCAGTTGGTGAGCATACCGCCCAACCAGCGATGGTTGACGAAATGCTGACCCGAACGCCGCGCGGCTTCTGCGACCGGATCCTGTGCCTGGCGCTTGGTGCCGACGAACAGCACCTTGCCGCCAGCAGCGGTCGAGGCAGCGACGAATTCGAGCGCGCGCGCGAACAGCGGTACGGTCTGCGAGAGATCGAGGATGTGGACGCCGTTGCGGTCGCCAAAGATGTAGGGCTTCATCTTCGGGTTCCAGCGATGCGTCTGGTGTCCGAAATGCGCGCCCGTTTCGAGCAACGCCTGCATGGAGACGACTGGTGCCGCCATAGATAATTCCTTTCCGGTTGAGCCTCTGGGAAGCGAGTGATCCAGCGGGCAAAGCCCCGGACACCGGCTATGTATGCTTCCCATGCGGTGTGAAGCTGGCGCCTCTATCCGAGAACAAAGCGCAAATCAAGCGTTGACAGTTGGAACATAGATGGAACATAAGGAGGCTGTAAGTGGATCATGGAACTTAGCACGATTAACCGTGTTTCTCGTTCCGTACTTTTGGCCCACTAATCAGGGAGTTGGGCAATGATGACGGTTGTAGCATTTCTCCTCTTCGCGGTGACGTTGACGACGTCACTTGCCGCGATGTTCTACACGCTTGTTCCGGCGATGCCGCGGATCGTGGCGCTGCTCAGCAATGGTCACGATGTCGTGCCGATGCCGAACCTCGTGCTTAGGGACCGGCGTGCCCAGCCGCGGGTGCGGCAGATTGCCCACCCTGTGACACGGCGCGCAGCCGCTTGATGCGGGCATATCCCGCAATGCTGAACGGGATCGAGACAATATAAGCCACGCACAGCGCGCAGACGGTATGCCACGGCGCCGAAACCAGCGCGGCGAAGATCAGCACGGCCACGGCCAGTGCCTCGAACCGGATGTTGTTGCGCAGCTTCATCGATCCCCATGAATAGGTCGCGACGCTCGACACCATCAACGTGGCGATCAGCGCCACCCAAGGTGCGACCAGATAGGGCGAGCGGAAGATCGTCTCGCCCGTCCAGACCCAGAAGAACAGCGGCAGCATCGCCAATGCCGCGCCGGCGGGCGCCGGTACGCCGGTCAGGAAACCAGCCGACTTATGCGGCTGCTCCGACACGTCGATCTGCGCATTGAAGCGCGCCAGGCGCAGCGCGCAGAATACCGCCAATATCAACGCGCATAGCCAGCCGACCCGCGGCAGGTCCTTCAGCGACCATAGATAGACGATCAACGCCGGCGACACGCCGAACGATATCGCGTCCGCCAGCGAATCAAGCTCGGCACCAAAGCGGCTCTCGCCATGCAACATGCGTGCGATCCGCCCGTCCAGGCCATCGAGCACGCCCGCAACCATGATCATCGTCACGGCCACTTCGAACTCGCCGGAGATGGCAAACCGGATGCCGGTCAGGCCGAAGCACAGAGCCATCGCCGTCACGGCGTTGGGGGCGACGGCGCGCAACGGCAGCCCGCGCCGAACCCGGGGGAGCGGACGCCTCATGCCTGTATCACTGCGCGATGCCGGTCGGCGACACGCCGCCGATGCGGCCAAGCACGGTCTCTCCGGCGATGCTGCGCTGGCCAAGGCAGACCTGGCAGGCAACGTCGTCGGGCAGGAACACATCGACACGGCTGCCGAACCGGATCAGCCCGACCCGCTGCCCCGTCGCCACCATGTCTCCGGGCTTCACGAAGCCCAGGATGCGGCGAGCGACCAGCCCCGCAATCTGCGTAAAGCCCACGCGGCGGCCATCCTTGCCCTCGACCACGATATGCTGGCGCTCATTCTCCTCGCTCGCCTTGTCGAGATCGGCGTTGAGGAACTTGCCCGAGATATACACCACCTGCCTGATGGTGCCCGCGATCGGCGTACGATTGATGTGAACGTCGAACACGCTCATGAAAATCGACACGCGCACCAGCGGCGCATCGCCCAGCCCGTTCTCACCGGCCAGTTCGCGCGGAATAGCAACGCGCTCGATCATCGTGATAAGCCCGTCCGCAGGCGCGACGATCAGGTCGCTGCCCTGCGGGGTCGTGCGTATCGGATCGCGGAAGAACGTCACCACCCAGGCGGTAACCCCCAGCAACGGCCAGAACAGGACGTCCGAGATCAGCCAGGTGCACAGCAACGTTATTGCAAGGGCGATGAGAACGTATTTGCGCCCCTCGGGGTGCATGTCGGGGAATCGCCATTTGACGGTGGTCGTCGCCAGCGGCGGCTTGTCGAGTGATGCCATTGCTCGGTACTACCGACGAGGGAGCGCACTGACAACGTCCATCGGCAAACGCCGCCGACAGGCAGGTCCGCTGACGATGCGGAAAGCCGCATCATGGCAAGGTTGATCAGCGCGCCTCTTGCTCCTAGACGCATGGCCAAACCTCCCCTCACGGAAAGAACATCGATGGCGAAGATCAAGGTTAAGACGCCGGTCGTGGAAATCGACGGCGACGAGATGACGCGGATCATTTGGCAGTGGATCCGCGAGCGCCTGATCCTCCCCTATCTCGATATCGATCTCGAATATTACGACCTCGGCATGATGAGCCGCGACGGCACCGACGACAAGATTACCGTCGACAGCGCCAAGGCGATCCAGAAATATGGCGTCGGCGTGAAGTGCGCGACGATCACGCCGGACGAGCAGCGCGTCGAGGAATTCGGCCTCAAGAAGATGTGGAAGTCGCCCAACGGCACGATCCGCAACATCCTGGGCGGCACGATCTTCCGCGAGCCGATCGTGATCAAGAACGTCCCCCGCCTGATCCCGGGCTGGACGCACCCGATTGTCGTCGGCCGCCACGCTTTTGGCGATCAGTACAAGGCGACCGATTTCCTCGTCCCCGGCCCCGGCAAGCTGCGCCTGGTGTTCGACGGCGATGACGGTCAGGTCATCGATCAGGAAGTGTTCCAGTTCCCGACCTCGGGCGTCGCGCTGGCGATGTACAATCTCGACGATTCGATCCGCGATTTCGCTCGTGCCTCGATGCATTACGGACTGAACCTCAAATGGCCGGTCTACCTGTCGACCAAGAACACCATCCTCAAGGCCTATGACGGCCGCTTCAAGGATCTGTTCGCCGAGGTGTTCGAGGCTGAGTTCAAGGACAAGTTCAAGGAAGCGGGCATCGTCTACGAGCATCGCCTGATCGACGACATGGTCGCCTCGGCTCTCAAGTGGCACGGCGAGTTCGTCTGGGCGTGCAAGAATTACGACGGCGACGTGCAGTCGGATCAGGTCGCACAGGGCTTCGGCTCGCTCGGCCTGATGACCTCGGTGCTGCTCACGCCCGACGGCAAGACGGTCGAGGCCGAAGCTGCCCACGGCACCGTCACGCGCCACTTCCGTCAGCACGAGCAGGGCAAGGCGACCTCGACCAACCCGATCGCCTCGATCTTCGCCTGGACCGGCGGCCTCAAGTATCGCGGCAAGTTCGACGGCACGCCCGAGGTCACGCAGTTCGCCGAGACGCTCGAGCGCGTCTGCGTGCAGACGGTCGAGAACGGCCACATGACCAAGGATCTCGCATTGCTGATCGGCCCGGAACAGCCGTGGATGACGACCGAGCAGTTCTTCGAGCAGGTCCGCCTCAATCTCGAAACGGCGATGGGCGTTCGCGCCTAAACAACCGGCGAGAAGTTCTGGCGCTCGGCGCGGCTTGAGGTTGGTGGGTCCTTCTCGTCAACCAAGTCGCGCCTGGACCGTGTCTCGGGCATCAACCAAGAGCCTTAGCCCGGACTTGTTCGGTGATCGCACCGCTTGGACATGTACCACGTCATCCCCGCGCAGGCGGGGATCCATACCGGCTTGCTTTCGCGGCTGGAGTCCTGACGTTCGACTTTATGGATCCCCGCCTGCGTCGGGATGACGAACTATGCTCGTAAGGGATCGGCGTCATGTTTCCAGGGTCCACGGTGCCGCGCGCTCTACCTTCCACGCACTGTGCATGTCGAAAGCCGCTTGGTGGACCCCCGGAACAAGTCCGGGGTGACGAAGGCATAGCTTCGACGGAACGCCAGTCGGCCCGCACACCCAAGGCTATCTCCGCCCGCCGGCATCCGGAGAGCGGACATGCTCCGGCCGAAATCCCATCCCGATCGCACGCGCCGGCATCCGGCGCAGCGGGGCGACGCGATCGAGCGCCCGCGCTACGAACGGCGGCCGTTTCATCGGCTCGGTCGATCCGAGCAGCGGCGCGACGATCCGGTCCTGTGCGGTCCGCTGCGCCCATTGCGTCAGTCGTACCGGCAACATGCGCCTCTTCTCCACCTGCTCCAGCAATGGATCGGGGTCCAAGCCACGCGCCATCGGCGCGGCCAGCACGTTGGCGGCAGCAACCGCATCCTGGATCGCCAGATTGATGCCCACTCCGCCAAGCGGCGACATGGCATGAGCAGCGTCGCCGATCACCAACAGACCCGGCCGGTGCCATCGCTGCAGGCGATCCACCGTTACGGTGAGCAGCTTCACCTGATCCCAGTCGGTGATCGCTTCATCCACACCGACCGTCTCTGGTCCCACCGCACGAACCCGGTTGCAAAAGGCCGGCAGGCCCTCTGCCTTGATCCGTTCCGCCGTGCCCTTGGCGAACACGAAGGCGCATTGCCAATAGTCACCACGATCGATCAGGATGAACAGGCGCCCGGCGTCGAACACGCCCGTCGTGTCGTTCTCCGCGCCCGCGCGCTTAGGCAGGCGAAACCAGAACACGTCCATCGGCGCGCCGATGTTGATCGCCGGCAACCCCGCCCGAAAGCGTGAATCGCGGCCGTCGCAGGCGATCACCAAGCGTGACCGTATATCCTCGTTCTGCGCGGTACGCACCCCGGCGACACGGCCCGCTTCTTCGATGAGCGCGGTGCCCTCGCAGCGTTGACGCAGCTCGAACGTCGGGTAGCGTCGCGCTTCGCTGGCGACAAAATCCAGGAACTCCCATTGCGGCATCAGCGCGATATAAGGTGCCGGCACGTCCAGATGACGAAAGTCGGCGATCTTCGTCGCCCGCCCGGCAATGCGCGCGCCAAGCTCGGCGACCCGATCGTGCGGCCGATCGAGCAGTTGGGGCAGCAAGCCCAGTTCGTCGAAGATCCGCAACGTCGCCGGATGAACGGTATCGCCGCGGAAATCTCGCAGGAAATCGCCATGCTTTTCCAGCACCAGTGTCTTCAATCCCGCACGCGCAAACAGCAGCCCGGCCACCATGCCGGCCGGCCCACCGCCGACAATCAGAACATCAGTGCCGGGCATGGGCTGACAACGCCTCCCATTCGCCGCTAGATCATACCCATGGCAGCACCTCTCCTCAATAGCGGTTTCAGCGACGCGTTGGTCATTCTCGGCGCGGCGGGCATCGTAATCCCCGCATTCGCGCGGTTTCGCATCAGCCCGGTGATCGGGTTCATCCTTGTCGGGCTCCTGGTCGGGCCCTCCGGTCTCGGTCGGCTCGTCGGCGAACATCCCTGGCTCTATTACTTCACGATATCGGACGCGCACTCGATCGAGCCGTTCGCCGAGTTCGGCATCACCATGCTGCTCTTCTCGATCGGTCTCGAACTATCGCTGAAGCGCTTATGGGGCATGCGTGCACAGGTGTTCGGCACGGGTGCAGCGCAGTTGATCGCCTCGGGCGTACTGATCGGCCTCGGCCTCTATCTGTACGGCCAGGTCGATGCCGATTCGGCGGTACTCGGCATTTCCGGCGCCCAGGCACTCGGTATCGCCCTGGCGCTGTCGTCCACCGCGCTGGTGCTGCCGATCGCGGGCACCACAAGCCCGGTTGGGCGATCCGCCTTTGCCATGCTGTTGTTCGAGGATCTGGCGCTGGTGCCGATCATCTTCGTGCTGGCCGCCCTGGCGCCGACCGCCTCGGGGGATGGGCTGGCCAACATCGTCGGCGTGCTCGGCCGCGGTGCTCTCACCGTGGCGATCATCTTTGTCGGCGGCCGCATACTGTTGCCCCGGCTGTTCGCACAGGCTGCGCGCACCAAGAGCCCCGAGCTCTTCCTCGCCGCATCCTTGCTGGTCGTCATTGCCGCCAGCCTCGCGACCACGGCGGCGGGGCTTTCGCCGATCGTCGGTGCCCTGCTCGCTGGGCTGCTGATCGCCGAGACCGATTATCACAGCGAAGTCGAGGCGATCACCGCACCGTTCAAGGGGCTGGCGCTGGGCGTGTTCCTGATCACCGTCGGGATGAGCCTCGACATCAGGATGATTGCGGCAAACTGGATCGCGTTGCTCGCGGCGATCGCCGCTGTGGTCGCGGTGAAGACGGCGGTGACTTTCGGCCTGTTGAAGCTTACCGGCATCCGCAACGGTGTCGCTGCCGAAACCGGGCTGCTGATGGCCAGTCCGTCCGAAACCACGCTGATCGTGTTGGGAACGGCGGCACAAGCGCAGTTGATCCAGGCGTCTACCGCCAGCTTCTGGCAGACAGTGACCGCGATCGGCCTGACGATCACCCCGCTGCTGGCGCAACTCGGCAAGAGCGTATCGAAGAGCATCGAACGGCGAACGTCGGGCGACCCGGTCGACATGGAAATTCCAGCGGAAGGACCGGGGACCGTCGTCATCGGCTTCGGGCGTGTCGGTCGGATGGTTGCCGACATGCTGATGGTACACAATCAGCCTTTCGTCGCGGTGGAGGCCGATATCGATGCCGTGACCGCCGCTCGGGCAGAGGGCTATCCCGTGATCTTCGGGGACGTGTCGCGCAGCGGGCTGGTCGATCAGCTCAATCTCGGCCGGGCCAAGGCGCTGATCCTGACGATGGACGATCCCGTGCTCTCGGTGCATCTCACCCGGCGCGTGCGCGGCTGGGTCCCGGAATTGACCATCGTCGCCCGCGCGCGCGACGTCCACCATGCAGCGCAATTGTATAAAGCTGGGGCGACCGATGCGGTACCGGAGACGCTGGAAAGCTCTCTGCAATTATCCGAAGCGGTGCTCGTCGATCTGGGCGTGGCCGCCGGCCCGGTAATCGTATCGATCCACGAGAAGCGCGACGAATTGCGTAAGGAAATCCGCGCATCGGCCGAGATGGACCGCGATCCCCGGCTTAATCGCTTGCGGCGTCGTGCCCCCGGACCAAGCACGCTGGGTGAAAACGTCACCTGACGGCAATGCCCCGCCGCTTACTTGCCGGCGAATTGCCCCAGTGGGAGCAGTCGGTCGGCAAGCGCCTGCGTTGCCTTGCGGTCGCCCTTGCGCAATGGCACCAACACCGCGGCTGCCGATCGTTGCATGATCCGGTCGAGTGCCGTCGGGGCTGATCCCCGGCCCGCTGCCTCTGCCAGTTGCCGGCCACGGGGATCGGAGGGGTCGAGCTCCAGCCGCAACAAGGCACCGAGCCCCAGGAACATCGCGCGGTTATTGCCGAGCGCGACCGCGCGTTCGATCGACTCCATGCCGATCCGCTTCTGCGCGCCGACCGCGGCACGGCCGACGAACTGGCCGAACGAGGCGATCACGCCGATATGCCACGCGCCCAGCGCAATATGCACCTCGGGGTTGCGCGGGTATTTGGCGACCAGCATCTCGAACCGCTTGCGTGCCGCCACTGCCCCGCTGCGATTGCCGGTGAGCTTCGCGCGGTAGCCGGCTGCCGTCGCCTGCACGATCGCTGCC